>JANPAZ010000214.1:0-11977 GCA_031430225.1 Rhodoferax sp.
CGCAAGGCCCTGCGCGATGCCAAGCTCGCGCCCGACGAAGTGCAGGGCGTGGTGATGGTGGGTGGCTCCACCCGCATGCCGCAGGTGCGCCGCGCGGTGGCAGACTTCTTTGGCTGCGAGCCGTTGGTCAACCTCAACCCCGATGAAGTGGTCGCGTTGGGCGCGGCCATTCAAGCCAATCAGTTGGCGGGCAACAACCCGTCAGGAGACTTGTTGTTGTTGGACGTGATTCCGCTGTCGCTGGGCATTGAGACCATGGGCGGCCTGGCCGAACGCATCGTGCCGCGTAACCAAACCATTCCCACGGCCATGGCGCAAGACTTCACCACCTACAAGGACGGACAGACAGCCCTGGCTCTGCATGTGGTTCAAGGCGAACGCGACCTGGTGGCTGACTGCCGCAGCCTGGCCCGGTTCGAGTTGCGGGGCATTCCACCCATGGTGGCAGGTGCTGCGCGCATTCGCGTCACTTTCACTGTCGATGCAGACGGCTTGCTTAACGTGTCGGCCCGCGAGCAGGTGAGCGGCGTAGAGGCACAAATAGACGTCAAGCCCACTTACGGCCTGGGAGACGCGCTGATCGCCAAAATGCTGCAAGACAGTTTTGCCACCGCCCAGGCTGATATGCAGGCACGCGCCGTGGCTGAAGCACGGGTGGATGCTGACCGCATGTTGATGGCAACGCAAAGCGCACTGGATGCAGATGCCGACTTGCTGTCTGTCGTGGAGCGAGCTGATATTGACGTTCTGATAGCCGCGCTTCGAGAAGTGGTCAGCCGTACTGAAGCTACGGATGCAGCCACCATTGAAGCTGCCACCAAGGCTCTGGCCAACGGCACTGAAGCCTTTGCCGCCACGCGCATGAACCGGGGCATTCAGACGGCTCTGGCCGGGAAAAACATCAGCATGGTCTGACACAACTGAGATAAGAGTACATGCCCATCATCAAAATCCTGCCTCACCCTGAGTACTGCCCGAACGGCGCCGAAGTCTCAGCACCGGCTGGCACGTCGATCTGCGAAGCGCTGCTGGATCACCACATCAACATCGAACACGCCTGCGACATGAGCTGCGCCTGCACCACATGTCACGTCATCGTGCGGGAGGGCTTGGCGTCGCTTAACGAACTGGATGAAAATGAAGAAGACCTGCTGGACCGTGCCTGGGGTCTGGAGCCAAACTCGCGCCTGAGCTGCCAGGCGTTTTTGTCCCAGCAAAATGTGACGGTGGAGATCCCCAAATATTCCATCAACCACGCCAAAGAAGCTCACTAGCCCCCACGCTTGCCATTTCGTGTGCTGCGTGGCCCCCCGAGGCGGCGCATTTTGGCTTCGCCGCACTTCGTGAACACTTGGGGCGGCCCAGTGTGAAAATATTCATTAATTTTTATGCGTCAAATTTTTCTCGACACTGAAACCACCGGCCTGTCCCCCGATCAGGGTGACCGCATTGTTGAGATTGGCTGTGTCGAGCTGGTCAACCGCAAACTGACGGGCAATACCAGGCATTTCTATGTCAACCCGGGGCGCGACAGCCATGAAGAGGCGTTGAAGGTGCATGGCATCACCACCGAGTTCCTGCGGGATAAACCCCGGTTTGAAGCGGTGGTCGACGAGCTGATGGACTTCATGCAGGGTGCTGAAATCATCATTCACAACGCGCCCTTTGACGTTGGCTTTCTGAATAAGGAGCTTGAGCTAGTCGGCCGCCCAGCGTTCAAGACCTACGTGGCTAATGTGATCGACTCCCTGGCCATGGCCAAAGAGTTGTACCCTGGCAAACGCAATGGCCTGGACGCCCTCTGTGATCGCCTGGGCGTGGACAATTCGGGTCGCACCCTGCACGGCGCATTGCTGGATGCCGAGCTGTTGGCCGACGTCTACATCAATCTCACGCGCGGTCAGGATGCTTTGTTGATGGAAGTCGATGGCAAGGACCAGTCAGTAGGCAACTCGGTCCAGATTGATCTGAGTGCTTTCGAACTCCCCGTTCTGATTGCCAGCGAGTCTGAGCTGATCGCCCATGAAGACGTCCTAAAGCAGATCGACAAGGCCAGTGGGGGTAAAACGGTGTGGCATAATACAAGGCTTTCCTAGAGCGAGATTCTTCAACGAGTTTCCAGGAATTCAGGGCGGTTAGCTCAGGGGTAGAGCACTGCATTCACACTGCAGGGGTCGGAGGTTCGAAGCCTCCACCGCCCACCAAAAAGACGGTTGTAAATCAAGCACTTAGCGGAAACGTTCGGTGCTTTTTTATTTTTGCTTCGGGAAAAGTACTGAAAACCGTAAGCGTCCGGGCAGGTCACATTGACCGCGCTGTTGGCTGTCACATAGTGCCATGCTGACCAATGGCGCTGCATCGTAGTACAAGGATTCCCCCTACTAAAGGTCATTGAATACAGTTAGGTTCAATGCCTGAATGCCATGGGGGTGTTTCAACCGGCCGGCCAAAGCAGCTTCGTTGTGCAACATCCGGCGATAGCGTGAGGCCTGCGTTTGATCAAGCAGCAAATGTGCGTGTATCTGCTTAACCGCCACTTTCGTGCCACGAAACCCGTCGTAAGCTAAATAGACTGTGCCGCTCGCTCCCCTGCCCAGTTCCCGATCAATGCGGTACTTTCCAATCGTTGTGGGCAATTTGGCCATCGCATAGTCCTTGGTCGTTCTTTCTTTTCAGAAGATTTCAGATATTCGCCGGAGGTCGGGATTCCATCGCGGTACGACATCCTCGCGCAATCTGTCGATTTAGCGCAATATCGCAGCCTTTACTATCTAACTCATTCGGTTTGACTGGGTAGCTCTATCCAGTCTAGCATCGGCCTTTTGGTCATTGAAGAAGTCAACACTCGAAGGTTCAACCGCCCCCCCAACTTGGTGAAAGTCCATCAAAGACCCGGCACTTCAGATTTTTTGAAGCGCCAGGTCATTTTTTTGTCAGGCGCGGGCGGTGCCAATTTTTGTGTCGTGCGTCACAATTCATGCCATGACATCATTGGCTTCAACCCAGGATTCTTCGCAATTTCAGGCACATAGTGGCTCTCTGGATAAGGCAGCCATACGCGCCGTACCCGGCGTTAGCGCGCTGGTCCTCGACTCTCCCCACAGTGGCACCCGTTACCCCGATGACTTTGCGTTCTCCTGCGACCTGGCCGGGTTGCGCCAGGCCGAAGATACCCACGTGGAGAAGCTCTACGACTTCGCACCGGCCATGGGCGCTGCCTGGGTGGAGGCGCATTTCCCGCGCAGCTACCTGGATGCCAATCGCAACATCACGGAAATAGACACCTCGTTGTTCGACGCGGACTGGCCAGATGCCATTGAAACCGACCCTGTGATTCTGTCAAAGGTGCGTCTGGGCAAGGGTCTTATCTGGCGCATGACAGATGCCGGCGTCCCCATATACGCGCGCAAATTGTCGGTGGCGGAAGTGCGTCGACGCATTGAGAGCTGCTGGCAACCGTATCACGCTGCCGTGGCTGCTGCGATCCAGACCGCCCATGATCGCCATGGCTATTGCATTCACTTGAACTGTCACTCCATGCCTGCCGTGGCCTCCAGCCACGCCACGGATTTCCCGGGTGAATTGCATGCTGATTTTGTGATTGGCGATCGCGACGGGTCCACGTCTTCGGGGCAGTTGACCCAGTTGGTTTGCGACCACCTGCGTGGTCTGGGGTACAGCGTTTCATTGAACCATCCCTACAAGGGTGTGGAACTGGTGCGTCGCCATAGCAATGTGAGCCAGCATCGGCACAGCATTCAGGTTGAGATCAATCGCAAGCTCTACATGAACGAACAGACGCTGGAGATATCCAGTGGGTATGCACCGTTAAAAACCAGTCTTCAATCCCTCCTTTCGCTGATGCTCCTAACTGACCCGCGCGCATTGTGAGGTATTGCTCCATCACGGGTAAACCAAGACCATGGACCAGGTAGATTGCGTTGTCATCGGTGCTGGCGTTGTCGGGCTGGCTGTGGCCCGGGCACTGGCATTGGCGGGGCGCGAGGTCATTGTGCTGGAGGCCGCCGATGCGATTGGCACGGGTACCAGTTCGCGCAACAGCGAGGTCATTCACGCGGGTATCTATTACGCGCCCGGCTCGCTTAAGGCCCGTTTATGTGTTCAGGGCAAAGCGCTTCTTTATGACTACTGCGAAAGCCGCGGCATTGGCCACCGCCGCTGTGGCAAGCTTATTGTGGCGACGTCAGAGGCCCAAGTGGCTCAGCTTGCGGGCATCATCGCCAAGGCCGCCGCCAATGGTGTGAACGACTTGGTGCTTTTAAGCCGCCAGGACGCCCTGGCTTTGGAGCCGCAACTCGACTGCGTTGCTGCTGTGCATTCGCCAAGCACGGGCATCGTGGACAGCCATGCCCTGATGTTGGCGCTGCAGGGCGATCTGGAGGGTGCAGGTGGACTTATTGTGCTAAATACCCCATTGGCCCACGTAGAAATTAAACAGTATGCTATAAATATTATAGCTAATGATGGAACCGGATTGCAGGCCAAAACAGTCGTCAATGCGGCCGGACTGAATGCAGTGGCGCTGGCCAGGCGCTTCGCAGGTCTTGACCCCACATCAATCCCGCACGCCTATTTTGCCAAGGGCAATTACTTCACACTCGCCGGTCGCTCGCCCTTCAACCGCCTGATTTACCCGGTTCCAGAAGCTGCCGGGCTGGGCGTGCACCTCACCATTGATCTGGGAGGACAAGCGAAGTTTGGTCCGGATGTGCAGTGGGTTGACTCCATGGAGGACCTGGTGGTGGATCCGGCCCGGGGAGACGCTTTTTACTCAGAAGTGCGCAAGTATTGGCCTGCCTTGAAAGACGGGTCGCTCAATCCGGGCTATGCAGGCATTCGCCCCAAAATCAATGCACCGCAAGAAGTCGCCCGGGATTTTGTGATCCAGGGCCCCGCAGACCATGGTGTCGAAGGGCTTGTGAATCTGTTTGGCATTGAATCGCCCGGACTGACCAGCTCGCTTGCGATTGGCGACCACGTGGCACGCCTTCTCGGCGCCGTGCGTTAGACCATCGCAACCGCAGGTGAAGTACTGCAACGTGCGCCTTCGTGCTCGAGGATGGTTAAACTCTCATTTCATAATGAACCCGGCAGGAGCCAAGTGAACACATCTGCATGCCGATTGACCCTGTGGACCGCTCTGGCCGCGTTGAGCATCGCCCTCCCATCAGTTTTCGCCGCGACCATACAGGTGCAGGTGCAGGACGCCTCAGGCAAACCACTGGCCGATGCGGTAGCCTTTCTTGAATCCCGCGAGGCACGCAGTGCGGCCAAACCCGCTCAGGGCGTAGAGCTGGCCCAGGCGTCGAAACAGTTTGTACCCCGGGTTATCGTCGTGCCGGTGGGCACGTCGGTGCAGTTCCCCAATCGCGACACGGTCCGCCACCATGTCTACTCGTTTTCGCCGGTCAAGACATTCGAGCTGAAGCTGTACACCGGTGTTGATGCCAACCCGGTGGTGTTTGACAAAAGCGGCATTGCCGTTCTGGGCTGCAATATTCACGACAACATGACAGCCTGGGTGGTTGTGGTTGAAACGCCTTATTACGGCCGCAGCGCCGAGGCCGGCAGGGTGGCGCTGGCCAATGTGCCTGCTGGCAGTTACCGGCTGCGTGTGTGGCACCCCGGTCTGGCCGTGGGCTCACCGCCGCTGGACCAGCCACTGGTAGTGGCCGCCAATGACGCGGCCGTCACCGTGCGCATGACAGGCCTGACCCCATGACGCCGGTTGAGGCTAGCCCTCGGGGATGGGGCTTGTCCTCGCGCATTGTGGCGCTGTCACTCGGGCTGCTACTTCTGGTCCAGGTGGCAGTGTTTGGTGTCTTGAGAAACAGCATTGAAAAAAGCGCACGCAGCCAGATTGCTCATGAGCTGGAAATAGGTGAGCGGGTGTGGCTGCGTTTGCTGGATCAGAATGCCCAAAAATTACGTCAAGGAGCGACTTTGCTGGCAGCCGATTTCGGCTTTCGGGCGGCAGTCAACTCCGGCGATATCGACACCATCAAGTCGGCTCTCGAAAATAACGGTGCCCGCATTGGGGCCACGGTGACTGCCCTGATTGACACTAATCTGGAATTGCGCGCCGTGAGTGACAGCCCCGACCTGGTCAGCCTGACGGCGACTCTGAAGCTGATGGCGCCCGGGCTGTCGCGCAACCCGAAGGGGAGCCAGATCGCATTGGTTTGGGGTGTGCCGTTCCAGTTTGTTATCGTGCCCATGAAGGCACCGTTGGTGATTGGCTGGGTGCTGATGGGGTTTCCCATCAACCAGGGGCTGGCCGACGATATGCGGGCACTGTCAGACATGCACGTTGCGATCGTCAACCGGGCCGTGGGGCAGAAAGGCAGCGTGGTCGTCAGCACGTTGTCGGGAGAAGCGCTGAAAAATTTGAAAGCCAACCCCGGCGATGTCAACGAGCTGTACGTGGATGGCGCCATGTTTGTGGCCCGCAGCATTCAAATGGAAGCGGGCACGGAGGTTGGTGCGGGCACGGTGACTACGTGGTTGTTCCGCTCGTTCGACGAGGTGGTTGCTCCCTTCAGGCAAACCCAGGTTGCCTTGGCCTGGGTGACCGCGTTGGGCGTCATTTTGTTTGGCGTGGGCAGTGTTTTCACGGCCAGGCGGGTCACCACCCCATTGCGCTCGCTGGTCAGTGCCAGTCGGCGGTTGGGGCGTGGCGAATATGACGTGCCGATGGAGCACACCCAGCGCACTGACGAAATTGGCCGGCTCGCGAACGCGTTCGACCACATGCGCCTGGGTATTGCTGCGCAGCAGCTTGAAATCAGAAAACTGGCTTATTGGGACCGCTTGACCGGCTTGCCCAATCGGGCACAGTTCCGCGAAGCTGTGCAACTGGCCATAGACCGGCACGGTAAGCCCGGTGACGTCGCGCAAAGCGGCATGGCCGTGATCATGCTGGACCTGGACCGTTTCAAGCATGTCAATGATGTGCTGGGCTATGCCAATGGCGACCGCCTGCTGGATGCCGTGGCCAAGCGCCTGGCTGCCCTGGACATTAAATCGAGCGACATGGTTGCGCGACTGGGGGGTGACGAATTCGCGGTACTCCTGACGCATTGTGATGCGGTGGAGGCTATGGCAGTAGCGCAGCGCATCGTGACTTCGTTTGAAGAGCCACTGGCCTTTGAGGATCAGATGGTGGACCTGAGCGCGGGCATTGGCATCGCGTGCTGGCCGGTGCATGCAATGGATGTCGACACGCTTTTGAGCCATGCAGAGGTGGCCATGTATGCCGCCAAGGCCAAAACCACGGTCGTGCAAATGTACGACCCGGCGCAGGACTCGGGCAGCAAACAAACGCTGTCGCTTTTGACCGAGTTACGTCATGCTGTGGAGCATGGCGAGTTGCGCTTGTATCTGCAACCCAAGATTGATTTGAGGCATTCTGAAGTGACTGCTGCCGAGGCGTTGGTGCGCTGGCAGCACCCCCAGCGAGGCCTGATACCGCCCATGGAGTTCATTCCGTTCGCGGAGCAAACCGGGTTCGTGCGGCAAATGACCTTGTGGATGTTTGACGAGGCGGCTCGTCTGTGGCGCGACTTGCAGACCCACACACAGCCCCTTCGAATTGCCATCAACCTTTCAACCCGCGATTTGCTCGACCTGGATTTTCCTCAGCGGCTTGACGCCATGCTGCTCAAACACAACGTGCCGGCCAGCGCGTTTTGCCTGGAGATCACCGAGAGTGCCATCATGGACGATCCGCAACGCGCCGAGAGCACATTGAACCGCCTGCACGAGCGTGGATTCAAGCTGTCGATTGACGATTTTGGCACCGGGTATTCATCGCTGGCCTATTTGAAACGTCTGCCGGTGGATGAACTCAAAATCGACAAGTCGTTCGTGATGGCGATGGAGAAAGATGAAGACGATGCCAAGATCGTTCGGTCCACCATTGACCTGGCGCACAACCTGGGTCTGAGCGTGGTGGCTGAAGGGGTGGAAAACGCCATCATTTACAACCGTCTCAAGGAACTTCGTTGCGACGAGGCACAGGGCTACTTCATGAGCAAGCCGTTGCCTGCTGCTGAATTCGGTGCCTGGCGCGAGCGCTGGCAGCAAAAGCTCGTTGTCAACCGTGCCGAAACAGGCCAGTCGATTCCCATGCCGTTGATGTGAGCAGGGTCGGGTTCAAATGAATCCGGGTTAGCTATATAAATAATAGCTAACTATTGAATATCTATGTGGGCCTTTGGCTTTTTTTGATGGCAATCGCCGTTGATTTCACCAAATCCGGTCCCTTGTAGATCAACCCGGTGTAGATCTGCACCACGTCTGCGCCGGCCTCAATTTTGCTTACGCCGTCGGCGGCACTCATGATGCCGCCTACGCCGATGATCGGAAAGCCTTTGCCCAAGGCCGTGCGCAGCTGCGCAATGACACGGTTGCTCATCGCCAGCACCGGCGACCCACTCAAGCCGCCTGCCTCATCTGCGTGAGGCATCCCCTTCACGGCTTCGCGGCTCAGCGTGGTGTTCGTCGCGATCACGCCGTCCATGCCGTGGCGCTTCAGCGTGGCAGCGATGACGTCAATCTGCGCCGCTTCCAGATCCGGCGCTATTTTCACGAAGACGGGCACTCGCTTGCTGTCTCGTTTTGCCAGAACTTCCCGTTTGGCGGCGATGGCACCCAGCAGGGCGTCCAATGCCTCATCGCTTTGCAGGGCACGCAGATTTTTGGTATTGGGGCTGGAAATATTGATGGTGACGTAGTCGGCATGCGGGTAAACACCTTCAAGGCCGATCAGGTAGTCGTCAGTGGCGCGCTCAATCGGGGTGGCGGCATTCTTGCCAATGTTCAGGCCCAGCAGCATTGGCGACTTCTTTTGCTTGCGCAGGGATGAGCGCTGCACGTTGGCGATGAATGCATCAAGACCGTCGTTATTGAACCCAAGGCGGTTGATCAACGCGTTGGCGGCGGGCAGTCGAAACATACGCGGCTTGGGGTTGCCGCCTTGCGCCAGCGGGGTCACGGTGCCGACTTCAATAAAACCAAAGCCCATGGCCCCCAGGCCATCAATGCAACGCGCATTTTTGTCCAGACCGGCTGCCAGACCCACCCGGTTGGGGAAAGTCAGTCCAGCCAAAGTGACGGGGTCATCTATCCGTGCATTGCAATAGGCCCACTCCAGAGGTGTGCCTTGCGCCGTTGCCAGGCCATGCAGGGTCAGATCGTGGGCGACCTCGGGATCCAGTCCGAACAAAAAAGGGCGGGCCAACGCGTAGGGCAGCAATGACATCAGATAATTCGCTCAAGTTTTAAATACAACATGACTGGATTGTCTCAAATGACGCAAGACGAACTCAAAAACCTGGTTGGGCAGGCCGCACTTCAATACGTGGTCAAAGGTGAAATTGTGGGCGTGGGCACGGGGTCTACCGTGAACAAGTTCATCGATGCGCTCGCAATCATGAAAGACCAGATCAAGGGTGCCGTGTCCAGTTCCGAGGCCAGCACCCAACGCCTCAAGGCGCTGGGCATTGCGGTGTTTGATGCAAATGATGTTGACGAGTTGGCCGTCTACATTGACGGCGCCGATGAGATTGATGGCGCGGGCAATATGGTCAAAGGAGGGGGAGCGGCGCTTACGCGTGAAAAAATAGTGGCGGCACAATCGCGCAGTTTTGTCTGTATCGCCGACGATTCCAAGCTGGTAAAAATACTGGGCAAATTTCCGCTCCCTGTCGAGGTCATTCCAATGGCCACACAGCGGGTGAAGCGGCAGTTTGCAGCCATGGGTGGGCAAGCTCAGGTTCGCATGAAAGACGGGCAACCCCTGGTCACAGACAACGGCCAGCACATCATTGATGTCACCGGTTTGCAAATTGCCAATCCGTTGGCCTTTGAGTCAATGGTGAGCCAGTGGCCCGGTGTCGTTACCGTGGGCGTTTTCGCACATCAGTGCGCCAAGGTGTGTCTCCTGGGCACGGCTGCAGGTGTCAGGACCCTGAACTTCGCCTGAAGTACTAAAACTTGATGCCGGCCGGGTTGGAGCTGTTGTCCCCAGCGGGTGCTGCAGCGGCAGCAGGCGCGCGGGCGGCGGTGTCTGCAGCAGGCGGCGTTGCGGGTGCACTGGGCCTCTGTACCGCAACGAGCGGGGTTGCGGGAGGGCTGCGGTAATTGCCTGGCAACTTGGACGTTGACGGGTATCCCGCTGCATCCAGGAACTGGGTCCACTCGGTGTCAGAAAATCCCTTGAGTTTCTGACCGCCAATGGTCAGGAATGGCAGGGAGCTTTCCCCGCTGATGCGCTGCAACGCTTCGTTGTCTTCAGCCGTATTAACAGTGCGTTCGGTGAACGGAACGCCTCGGCCAGTCAGCAACCCTCGGCCAGACCCGCACGGCGCACAGTTGGTAGCGGTGTAAAGCGTGACGGGGAATTTGCTGACTGCCTGACGCACTTCAAGCGGCATTGCCGGACCTTCCAGATCCAGAGGCTTGCCGTTTCTACCCGTGGCGGTTACCTTGTCGGCTGTGATGGGCGGCTTGTCGGAAAAGGTAATCTTGCCATCGGAGCCCACGATTCGATAGACGGTTTGCGCCTGTGCCTGGACGGCAACAAGCGTTGCCAAAACACCAATGGCGATCAAACCCGTTTTAAGTGTTGTGCGCTTCATCGTCTGTTTCATCGTTACTCTCCTAGGTCCTTAATGGGGTGCCGCCATGCCCTGGTGCCTTAGCAACGCGTCCAGACTCGGCTCGCGTCCGCGAAAGGCCTTGAAAGATTCCATGGCCGGGCGGCTGCCACCCGCTTCCAGGATGGCCTCCCTGTATTTTCTACCGGTTTCAATATTTGGCAAACCGTCCTTACCCGCTGTTTCCTCAAACGCGGCGTAAGCATCTGCACTGAGCACTTCAGCCCACTTGTAACTGTAATAGCCCGCCGCATAGCCGCCCGCGAAAATGTGACTGAATGTATGCGCTGTGCGACTCCAGGCCGGCGGCTGTATCACGGCCACTTCAGAACGCACCTGGTTCAGCAGCGGCATGATGTCGTCCGAAGGGTTATGGGTGGTGTGCAGCAGCATGTCAAACAGCGAAAACTCGATCTGTCGCAGCGTCTGCATGCCGTTCTGGAAATTTTTGGCCGCCAGCATTTTGTCGAATAGTTCGCGCGGCAGAGGTAAGCCCGTGTCCACGTGCGAGGTCATGTGCTTGAGCACATCCCATTCCCAGCAGAAGTTTTCCATGAACTGGCTGGGCAGCTCCACTGCATCCCATTCCACGCCACTGATGCCGGACACATCGCGTTCACTGACGCGGGTCAGCATGTGGTGCAGTCCATGGCCGAACTCGTGAAACAGAGTCGTCACGTCATCGTGTGTCAAGAGGGCCGGTTTTTTGACGCCGTTGACGTCCACACCGTCCGCAAAATTGCACACCAGGTGCGCCACGGGCGTTTGCAGCTGGTTTGAGTCCGGTCGCAACCAGCGGGTACGCACGTCATCCATCCAGGCGCCGCCTCGCTTGCCGTTGCGTGCTGTGGGATCCAGGTAAAACTGGCCCACCAGGTCGGTGCCGCGCTCGATGCGGTAGAACTCAACGCCTGCATTCCAGACGGGCGCAGTGTCCCGACGGATGGAAACTTCAAAAAGGGTCTCGATAATTTTGAAAAGACCTGCCAGCACTTTGGGCGCCGTAAAGTATTGTTTGACTTCCTGCTCACTGAAGGCATAGCGCGCTTCCTTGAGCTTTTCGCCAATGTAGGGCCAATCCCAGGCTTGTGGGTCGTGCAGGTTCAATTGGCTGGCGGAAAATTCGCGCAGATCAGAGACATCTTTCTCGGCAAAGGGCCTTGCCTTACCTGCGAGATCCCGCAGGAACGATATCACCTGCGCTGGTGAGGTGGCCATTTTGGGGACCAGTGACAGTTCGCCAAAATTGGCGTAACCCAACAACTTGGCTTCCTCCAGCCGCAGTGCCAGCATTTCAC
>JANPAZ010000215.1:0-2455 GCA_031430225.1 Rhodoferax sp.
ACATTTCTTCCATCGAGGTGGAAGATGCCTTGCACCGTCACCCTGCCGTGATGTTGGCCGCTGTCGTGGCACAACCTGACAGCAAATGGGGAGAAGTGCCTTGTGCGTTTGTGGAACTGAAGCCAGATGCCACAGCCTCCGAGCTCGAGATCATCGAGTTCTGCAGAAGCCTGCTGGCCCGCTTCAAAGTGCCCAAGCGCATTGTGTTCACCGCACTGCCAAAAACGTCCACCGGCAAGATCCAAAAATTCATGCTGCGCGACCAGGTCAAGTCGTCCACGGCCATCGAATGAACCCAAACACCGGAACCCCCAATAGGAACCCCCATGTCCAGTGACATCATTCTTCAAACCAAAGCGCTGACCAAAGAATTCTTGGGTTTTGCGGCCGTCTCAGACGTTGACCTGCAGATTCGTCGGGGCAGCATTCATGCCTTGATTGGTCCCAACGGCGCGGGTAAGACCACGGTGTTTAACTTGTTGACCAAGTTTCACAGCCCCAGCTCGGGTTCGATCCAGTTCAACGGCATCGACATCACCCAAGAAAGCCAGGTACAGGTGGCGCGGCGAGGCATGATTCGTTCGTTTCAGATCTCGGCCACGTTTTCGCATTTGACAGCGATGGAAAACGTGCGGGTGGCCTTGCAGCGCAAGCGGAGGGACTCCTTTAACTTCTGGTCGTCTGAGAAGCGCTTGAATGTGCTGAACGAGCAGGCCATAGCCTTGTTGGAATCCGTCGACCTGGCCAGCTTTGCGCAGACCGTAGCCGTTGAAATGCCCTATGGCCGCAAGCGCGCGCTGGAGATTGCCACCACACTGGCGCTTGATCCCGAGTTGATGCTGCTGGACGAGCCTACCCAGGGCATGGGTCATGAAGACGTGGACCGTGTGGTCGAGTTGATCCGCAAGGTCTCCAAAAACCGCACTATTTTGATGGTGGAGCACAACCTGTCAGTCGTCGAAACCTTGTGCGACCGCTTGACAGTGCTGCAACGGGGCAGCGTATTGGCCGAGGGCGATTACGCCACGGTCTCCAAAGACCCACGGGTTCTGGAAGCCTATGTAGGAGTTGAAGCATGAGCAGCGCACTAAACCCCATAGACCCCAGCGGCGAGATGCTGCGTGTGACCAGCTTGCATGCCTTTTATGGCGAATCGCACATTCTTCATGGTGTGGACCTTCAGGTGAACCGGGGCGAACTGGTGACCTTGCTGGGTCGCAACGGGTCGGGCCGGTCAACCACGCTTAAAGCGATTTTGGGATTGGTGGGGCGACGCACGGGTTCCATCATGTTCAATGGGACTGAGATCACCGGAATGGCGCCGCACCATATTGCACGGCTGGGTGTAGGCTTTTGCCCGGAAGAGCGCGGCATTTTTGCCGGGCTGTCCACTGAAGAAAACTTGATGCTGCCGCCGGTGGTGGCCAGCGGCGGCATGACGCTGGAAGAAATCTACGCCATCTTCCCCAACCTGTATGAGCGTCGCAACAGCCCCGGTACGCGCCTGTCGGGTGGTGAGCAGCAGATGCTGGCCATGGCCCGCATTTTGCGCACCGGTGCCAAGGTGTTGCTACTTGATGAAATCACCGAAGGGCTGGCCCCTGTCATTGTTAAGAAACTTGGTGAAGTCATTCGCCTGCTCAAGACCCGCGGCTACACCATCATTTTGGTGGAGCAGAACTTCCGCTTCGCCGCACCACTGGCCGACCGCCATTACGTGCTTGAACACGGTCACGTGATCATGACTGTACAGCCGCACGAGCTGGAGGCCAAGACCGATGAATTGCATGAACTGCTGGGCGTCTGACGCCGCAAATTATGGCTGCGTCGTTCTACCCTTTCGCCCACATCCCAACCCAGTCACACATTCTTCAATCCATTTTTTAACCAGGAGATACCTCATGAAACTCAAAAAAATCGCTCAGGCCGTCAGCCTCTCACTGCTCGTCGCAGGTGGTGCGCAAGCTGAAATCTCAGACGGCGTGGTCAAAATCGGCGTGCTGACCGACTTGTCTGGCCTGTACTCTGACGTGGCCGGTACCGGTGCCGTCATCGCCACGAAGATGGCCATTGACGACTTCTTGGCCAATGAAAAGCCCAGCTTCAAAGTAGAAATGGTGTCGGCTGACCACCAGAACAAAGGCGACATCGCAGCCAATAAGGCCCGTGAATGGTTTGAAAAAGACAAGGTAGACGTGGCCACCGAATTGGTCACCACCTCAGTTGGCCTGGCCGTGCAAAAGATTGCCAAAGAAAAGAACAAGATCGCGTTGATCTCGGGTGCTGCATCCACCGCCATCACCAACGAGAGTTGCAATGATGTCACCGTGCATTGGACGTACGACACCTACGCAGTCGCCAACGGAACCGCCAAAGCAGTTACCCAGGGTGGCGGCAAGAAATGGTTCTTTTTGACGGCGGACTATGCTTTTGGTCATGCACTTGAAAAAGATGC
>JANPAZ010000216.1:0-10951 GCA_031430225.1 Rhodoferax sp.
GCCAGCATTTTTAACCCCGAGTGAAACGCCACCAGCGCTTCAAAGCCCGCCAGCGCTGCAAAGAGATTGTCGGCACGCACAAATGGCAAGCCAAGTTCTTTCGCCAGCATCGACGCCACACGCGCACCGAATTCCCGGTGCGTGTTCAACCCCGTGCCCACCGCCGTGCCACCGATGGCCAGCGCATGCACACCACCCAGCGCGTGGTGAATGCTGGCCTCGCACAGGGCCAGTTGCGCGGCATAGCCCCCAAACTCCTGTCCCAGCGTGACCGGCGTTGCGTCCTGAAGATGCGTGCGACCGACCTTGATGACGTCGCGAAAACGCCCGGACAAACGGGTGAATGTCTCCAGCAGACGGGCCAGCGCGGGCAGCAGGCGATCGTCTGCGAGCCGGGCGACTGCCATGTGCATGGCCGTGGGGAACACGTCGTTGGATGATTGGCCCAGATTCACATCGTCGTTGGGGTGAATGGGCAGCGGCACGGCTGCGCCCCCGGTCAGCGCTTGCGAGGCCAGCCGTGCAATGACCTCGTTGACGTTCATGTTGCTCTGGGTGCCAGAGCCGGTCTGCCACACACTCAAGGGGAACTGGCTGTCGAGCTCGCCCACCGCAACACGCCGCGCCGCGTCGGCAATGGCGTCGGACCTGGACAGGTCCAGCAGCCCCAGTTCGAAATTCACACGCGCCGCAGCCCATTTAACCCACGCCAGCGCATGAATGATCTCCAGTGGCATCAGTTGCTCGCCAATGGCGAAGAAATGCAGGCTGCGCGCCGTCTGCGCTCCCCACAGCGCGTCAACGGGCACCTCGATGGGGCCGAAGCTGTCGCTTTCCGTGCGGGTGGCACGCATGGGCGGCTCAACCGTTGGCGATAAAGCGGTCGGCCCGCGCGGCATGCAGTACGGCTGGCAAATCGGACAACAAGGTGTCCACGGGAATGCGCCCCGCAAGCCAGGCATTGGGCAGCACGAACCAGCTTCCCATTTCCCACGCATCGAAGGCCGGATTCAACTCGGCAAACACCGGTCGCAGCTGCGGGTGGGGTGCGAGGTCGAAGCGGTTGAACTGAAACCAGGGCAACCAGGCCTGGTCTTTCCAGTCAAAGCAGATGACTTCGCGCCGGTCGATCCATTGGTCCAGGGTTGCAGCGTCAGGCCCCCCCTGCGCCTCGAAGCGGGAGACCACCTCTTGTTTGCGTGCCAGGCCGCCGCTATGGCGATAGAAATTCAGCATTCTGACGAATTCGCCGTTTTCGTCCGCTCTGACGTGAAAGCTAAACATGATTATTTTCCAAGCGCTAAGTTTCAGATTCAGGTGACCTTTGGCGGTCTAGCTGGTGGCTTTGTTGATGGAAGTGCGCAGGCGTGCCACGGCGTTACCCACGCCCGTCTCGAACTCTTTCCATTTGGCAACAGTGGCTGCCTTCATTTCGCCAAGCTTGTCTTCTGCAGCCTTCAGGTCCTGCCTGAGATTGACCATCTGCTGGTCCATCTTCACCCGGGCGTCGCCCGTGGCGCTAGAGGCCTTCTTCTCGTATTCAGTGATCTTGTCACGTGCCTTGGCCATGTCTTTTTCAGCATTGGCAATGAACTTGTCGCGCGTGCTGGTGTCCGCCGCGTAGTCAAACTTGGCCATGGCCTTGATCACGTCCTTGGTGGCACCGGGCATGGTGATTCGTCCGTCCTGGTTCACGATCTGCGCCATGGGAACGGCCACGTCGTGGCGGCCAATGCCAACAAACCCACCGGCCCCAATGATCACGTAAGAGACAAACTTGCCGGGCGTGATGATCAGGTCTTCCACCTTGCCCAGCTTCGCGCCTGCGTCGTTATAGACGGTCTTGCCCAGAATGCTTTTCTTCACACTCCAGCCACTGGCGACTTCGGTGAGGTCAAACGCTGCAACACCGACTGTGGTGCTACCTGCGGTCTGTGCGCTGACAGGAGACATGGCAGTCATTGCACTGGCAAAGCCCAGTGCTGCAATCAGGATGGTTTTCTTCATGGTGTGTTATTTCTTGAGGTTGAAATGGGTCGCAGACGGCAAACGGGTAGTTCACAGCTACGGGTTATGACAGACGTATTTTTAAGTCGCGTGGCTGCATGGGTCTGTGCGATTGCGCACTTAGGTGCGCCTGCCGTTGGTGTTTATTGCAGCGTCTTTCTCTCCGGCGGATCGACCATGTTGCGGACATAGTCCGTCAAAGCGGGGACGCTGGGCACCGCAAAGTAGCGCCGTCCCTTGTCATCAAACCGGATCAGGCCACAGCGATCAAGGCTGCTGAATGAACGGCTGACGGTCTCCAGCGTCATACCCAGGTAACTGCCAATTTCAGCGCGGGTCAGTCGCAGGGTGATCTGGTCCGTGCGCAGGTCGCGCGCCGACAGCGCCTGCACCCAGTTCAGTACGAAATCAGCGACGCGGGCGTCGGCTGACAGGGTGCAAATCGAAAATCGCCATTCCCGGTCGCGTGCCATCTGGGCGCTCATGGCCATGCAGAGCGCGTGCAGGATGGCTGGCACCGTGACGGCGGCGCGCAGCACGGCGTCGTAGCGCAGGCTCCAGACCTCGCAGGTGTCCATCGCAAAGGCGTCGCAGCCTTGAACGCCAGACGCAATGCAGTCAAACCCGATCCATTCGCCAGGCAAATGCAGGCCGACCACCTGTTCACGCCCGCTGGCAGACAGTGCCACAGACTTGACCACGCCCACCTTGATGATGTGCAGGCTGGTGAAAGGCTCCCCGGCAAGCTGCACCATGGCATCTTCGTGCACCAGCCGCCGCGTGAACGGCAGATACTGCTCTACCAGCCCCAGCGAGTCCCGCCAATGGGGTGGCGCACGCAGTGGCACCGGCTTGACCCCGACAGGGCGCAGGCTCGCCGGCCCGGGCATCAGGGGCACCAAGGCAGGTAATCTGAGGTGGGGTATGGCAACGGAATTGTTCGACAGGGCCGCAAGTTCAATCATGGAGATCTCCTTGTCCCGTTTGTAAGTGGGGCGGCAGACCGGGTCTGTGCGCCAGCGAACAGAACTCTGTGCATTGCGTGGCCACACTCAGCCGCTAACAGACTCGCCCCAAATACACAAACGGCCCGCGCTCATGAAATACAAGGACTACTACGCCGCCCTGGGCATACCGCGAGACGCGGATCTGGACCAGATCAAGAAGGCCTATCGCAAGCTCGCCCGCGAATACCACCCGGATGTGTCCAAGGCACCCGATGCAGAAGCCCGATTCAAAGACGCCGCTGAGGCTTACGCCACGCTGAAGAACCCCGAAAAGCGGGCCGCTTATGACGAACTGGGTCGCCAACCCCAAGGACAGGAATTCACGCCACCGCCGCAATGGCGCCAGCAGCATGAGACGGGCGGCGGCTCATTTGAAGACATGGACCTGAGCGACCTGCTGGCAGCCATGGGCCGCGGCTCCATGGGGTCGCGACATGAACCGGAGCCACAACCCGGACGCGACTTTGAAGACACGGTTCATCTTGACATTGCCGACGCGCACCACGGAGCCACGCTGAACCTGGACCTGTCTGACCAGGGCGGCTCGCGCACGCTCGAGGTCAAGATTCCACCCGGTGTGCGCGCTGGCCAGAAAATCAGGCTACGCGCCATGGGCGGCCCGGGGCGCAACGGCGGACCCAACGGTGACATCTACCTGCACATTGCACTGAATCCGCATGCCGTATTTCGTGCCGACCAGCATGACCTTTACTTTGACTTGTCGCTGGCCCCCTGGGAAGCTGCGCTGGGCGGCGACGTGGAGGTGCCCACGCTGGACGGCAACGTCATACTGACCGTAGCGCCTGGCACCCAAAGTGGCCGCAAGCTGCGCCTGCGCGGCCGGGGCATGGCCACCGGCAAAAAAGACACTGACGGCAAAACGGTGCGCGGCGACCTCTATGCCATCGTGCACATCGACGTGCCCGCCATCACGTCGCCGCGCGAGCGTGAGCTGTACCAGGAGCTCGCAAGCCTCTGCGCCAAAGGCGTTCGCGCCCCACTCAACACATCGAAAAGAGAGGAAGCCAAATGACTGAAATGCACATTGAATGGATCTGGAGCGGCACGCACAAGGCCGTGAACCAGTCCGAGCTGTCGCGGGTGTGTGCCATGACAGTGCCCGAGCTTGACGAACTGGTGGAATACGGCGCGTTGAGTCCGCTGGAGCCGCTGGACCGGTGGGGCGAGCCTCTTTTCATGATGGAATGCATCACACCCATGCGCACGGCAGGCAAACTGCGCCGCGACTTTGATCTGGACCTGTTTACGGTGGCTTTTTTGCTGGACTATCTGAACCGCATTGAAACCCTGGAAGACCAGGTGCGATCACTGCAAGCCAACATGTCTGCGCGGACCCTGTCAGTACCCAGGTAGTCGCCCACCCATAATGGACCCATGAGACACCGCGAAAGACACCGGACATCGCGCATAGGCTGGCTGCGCGCCGCCGTGCTGGGCGCCAACGACGGCATCGTTTCAACTGCGAGCTTGATGGTGGGCGTGGCTGCTGCCAGTGCCAGTCATAGCAGCATCCTGCTGACCGGCGTGGCGGGGCTGGTGGCGGGGGCCATGTCGATGGCGGCCGGGGAGTATGTCTCGGTCTATTCGCAGGCCGATACCGAGCAGGCTGACCTGGCACGCGAACGCGCCGAGTTGCTCAAGGACCCGGTGGCAGAACACCGGGAGCTGTCGGACATCTATGTCGGTCGCGGGCTCGATACCGCTTTGGCGAAGCAGGTCGCAGCCCAGTTGATGGCACACGACGCGCTGGGCGCGCACGCGCGCGATGAGCTGGGTCTGTCCGAAACCCTTAGCGCCAAACCCATGCAGGCTGCACTGGCTTCGGCAGCCAGCTTTGCCGTGGGTGCTGCACTGCCCCTGGCGGTGACCGCGCTGGTGCCCCAACACAACCTGCTCCAGTGGATCGCTTTCAGCACGCTCGTTTTCCTGGCATTGTTGGGCCTGATTGCTGCCAAAGCCGGTGACACCAATTTGCTTGCCAGTGCCTGGCGGGTGACGTTTTGGGGGGCTGTGGCCATGGCCATTACTGCCGGTGCCGGGGCCTTGTTTGGCGCGGTGCAATAGTGCCCACGCGACACTTTTGGTGAAACCGCGGACGACTCAGCGCGCCAGATAGCCGCCATCCACCGGGTAATAGGCCCCGGTCACAAACGAAGCCCGGTCTGACGACAGCCAGGCCACCAGTTCGGCCACTTCCTCAGGGCGACCCAGGCGACCAATCGGGTGCGCGGCGACCAGCATGCTGTTGATGGCCGCGTCATGTTCGAATTCGCTGATCATGGGCGTGCTGATAAAGCCCGGCCCCACCGCATTCACACGCACGCCGTGCGCGCTGTACTCCAGTGCTGCCACCTGGGTGAGCCCAATCACGCCGTGCTTGGCGGCTGTGTAGGCCGGAGATCCTGCAAAACCCACTGCCCCCAATATCGACGCCATGTTGACGAGTGAGCCGCCACCGGTCTTCAGCATGGCGGCAATCTGGTGTTTCATGCCATAAAAAACGCCCGACAGATTGATGTTGATGACTTGCGCCCACCCGTCCAGCGGGTAGTCCACCAGCGCACCACTGGGTCCACCAATCCCCGCGTTGTTACAGGCAATATCGAGACGACCAAAATGCGCGACCGCGCGGTCCACCAGGGCCTTACCGTCTTCCGGCTTGCCCACATCGGCAGCGACAAAGATGGCATCGCCACCTTGCGCCCGGACCATGGCGGCCGTTTCCTCGCCGCCCTCCACGTGAAGGTCTGATACCACCACCCGGGCACCTTCGCGTGCCCAGACCAGCGCCACCGCGCGGCCAATGCCAGATGACCCACCGGTCACGAGCGCTACTTTGTTCTTCAGCATGAAAACCTCCAGTTCAGTTGTTAGGCACCTACAGATTCACAGGCCCAGCGGGCTGACTGTTCGTCAAAGAAAGCATAGCCACTGCGATGACGTTTGGCGTTGTACATGGCGGCATCGGCGTGTTCAAGCAAAAGGTCTGCCGTTTCACCGTCTGACGGGCACACGGCGATGCCGATGCTGGGGCGTATGTGCAGGCGCAGAGGCCCGATCTGACACGGTGCCGCCACCGCGTCGAGCACCTTGCAGGCCAGATGGCTTAGTTGCTCGCGCGCGGGCAAGTCACCGAGCAGGCAGGCAAACTCATCACCACCCAGGCGGCTCACCACATCGTCGGCACGCACCGATCGGCTCAACCGTGCTGCTACCACCCGTAGCAGCTCGTCACCCACCGCGTGGCCATGGGTGTCGTTAACCTTTTTGAAATCATCCAGGTCCAGGTAGAGCAAGGCAAACCCCCGTTGCTGGGGAAGTGCTTCGGACAGCGCCTTGGCGAGCCGCTCGGCAAAAAAACTGCGGTTGGGCAAGGTGGTCAAGCTGTCGTGCATGGCCAGGTGCCGCACATGCCGCTCCGAGGCCTGGAGGCCCAACAGATCGGCCTGCGCCTGCAACAGCTCGACTTCCAGACCCTGGCATCGAAGGCGCTCTGACGCCAGCCGGACCTGCATCCGCAACAATGAATTGCCAATCTGCCTGGAAACGGCAGAAGCACAGTCTGGATTTTGCGGATTCATATGAAGGGCCTTCAGTGAATGGGTGAAGCAGGGAGTACCGATTTGAATCGGGGCTGGCGTTTGGGTCTGTGCGTCAACGAACACGGCGTCACACCCAACTACCCCAAGGTTTCGGCATAGGTCTGCCTGTCGGCGCCGTAGCAACTGCAAGCAGCCGCCTCAAGACCGGTGCGATTAAGCACTTTCAGGTGACCACGGTGATATTCGATGAGACCAGTACGCTGCAAGACACTGGCCGCAGCCGTGACACTCACCCGCCGCACGCCGAGCATGTAGGACAGAAACTCCTGGGTGACCGGAAAGCTGTCGGTACCCGCCCTGTCCTGGCTCATCAAAAGCCAGCGCGCCAACCGCGGCCCGATCAGATGAAACCGCAGGCAAGTCGAAGCCGTTGCCATTTGTGCCATCAAGACATAGACGTAGCGATTGATGCCGCGCTGAAGTTCCGCACTGCGCGCCAACTCCGCGCGAAATACCTTGGCTTCAATGCGCCACGCGGTACCTGGCCCCTGCACCAGCGCATGCAAGGGTGCCGTGGCCACGCCCAAGGCCACTTGCACGCCCAGCATCCCTTCGCGGCCCACAATGCCCACTTCGAGGCTGGGTTTGCCGTCGATCGGCGCAATCAGGGAGATGAATCCGTCTGTGGGGAAATAGAGGTGGCGAGTCGGCTGACCGGGTTCGTACAAGACTTCCGACAGCACAAGAGGAACCGCCTCACACAGACTGAGCAAATGCAAGCGCTCTTTGCGTGGAAGCGACTTGATGAGGTGGTTTTCGGGTGTTGGCACTTTGGGCACTCCGGTATGTTGCTGGCCCCTTGCGGGGAATTGGGCGCGCTGAGGATCGCCCTGCTAGCAAATACGGTTCACACAGCACACCCATAGTGCGCAATGCGAGGCCTCCTGACTGTCTGCCAGGCCACATAGTAGTCGTAAAAGAGTAGCCGCCACAGTTTCCGGCGGCCATCGTATGAAGGTACTTGAAGGCGCACCCCGGCAACCGTGGGGTGGGGAGGCGCCTTCAGGCGCCTGTGGTCATGGAGAGCGAGACCGTTTAAGCTGCCTGAGTTGTGGCAGCCCGGCATTCCCCCGTGCGCTGCGCCAATAGTGTGCGGTCAAGCACGTCGATGCGTCCCCGGCTGTAGCGGATCACACCGTCTCTTTGAAGCTTGAGGGCAGCCGCTGTCACGCCCTCTCTGCGCACACCTAGCAAAGTGGCCAGGAGTTCCTGGGTCATCAGCAGGGCATTGGCCGGAAGGCGCTCCAGTCCCAACAATAGACGCCGACACAGCAACTGGTCAATGGACTGGTAGCGGTTACAGGCGGCAGTCTGTGCAACTTGCTCCATCAGTGCCTGCGTGTAGCGCATAAGCAGCATCAAAATGGGACCAGCGCTGTCCACCTCGGCCTTGAAGGTCTGTGCTCGCAGCCGGTAGCCCCGACCAGCGCTTTGCACCACAGCCTCGCTGGGCATGGCGTTGCCGCCCATAAAAAGTGAAATGCCCACAATACCGTCTTTGCCGACGACTGCAATCTCGGACGAGGCGCCGTCTTCAGTCATGGACACCAATGAGACGATGGCCGTGGTCGGAAAGTAAACGTACGCTGGCGTGCGGCCCGATTCACCCAAGACCTGGCCCAGGGCCAGGTCAACCAGCTCAAGGTGCGGCATCCAGCGTGCAAGATCATTTTGATGCAGGGCAGCCAGCAACTGGTTGTCGCGTGGATCGGCAAGGAAAGTGGGTTTGGTATTCATGGGACTCTCTCTGGTTGGTTCGAGTCCCTATCTTCCTTGCGGCAATGAATCGCCGCTATCGGTGGCCACCGGTTCCGGTTGTCAGCCCGCTCCTACAGCCCGCCTGAAACTTTCCAGGAGCCCATCTTTGGCGTAGATTTAAATGTCAGGTCGCCAGTATCGATGGCAAAAGCCGGTCGTATTCCTTTTTCACCACGGCATAGCACTCGCAGGTGCGTGCCTCCAGCCCCTTGCGATTAAGCACCGTGATACGGCCACGCGAATACGAAATCAGGCCGGCATCCTGCAGTTTGATGGCCCCCTCAGTCACGCCCTCGCGTCGCACACCGAGCATGTTGGCGATCAGTTCCTGCGTCATGACGAGCTCGTTACCTTTAAGCCGGTCAAGACTCAGAAGCAACCAGCGGCACAGTTGCTGGTCCAGTGAATGGTGGCGATTGCACACAGCCGTCTGCGCCATCTGGGTGATCAGGGCCTGCGTGTAGCGCAACAGCACGTGCATCACCGGCCCGGCACGGTTGAACTCGTCTTTGACGATCTGGGCCGGCAGGCGAAAGCCAACGCCCGCACTTTGAACAACGGCACGGCTGGGTGTGGACTCGCCACCCATGAACAAAGAAATACCCACAAGACCTTCGTTGCCAACCACAGCGATCTCGGCAGAAGCCCCGTTTTGCATCACATACAGCAAGGACACAATGGCCGTGACGGGGAAATAAACATGTTCCAGCGTACTGCCCGACTCATACAGGACCTGACTCAGCTTGAACTCGACGAATTCAAGGCTGGGCTCCAAACGTGCCCACTCACCAGGGGGCAGCGCCGCAAGCAAATGATTGTCTTTGGGCAGGGGTATTTTGGGTGACACAACCATGACGCAACTCCTCATTGGATCTGTTTGAACAAGACCCCGAAATTGGTCCTTGACACAACCGCTATTGTAGAACCCGCGCAAGACGTCATGTGTTCGATACCGAACATTTAGAGCTCAATTGCAATCTGCCGAACCGGCCGTGGTGCGCATGAAATAACTTCACTCTTTATGTTCGTTACCGTACAGACTGCGCACGCATGAGTGTGCTATTTTCAGCCCTTTAAGACATTGAAACCGGGAGGCACCCAGCACGAAAATTTCCAGTAGCTCATACGCATTTCTCGCAAAACTCCATCTTAAAACGCCCACGCGGCGCGTCGTCTGACAGACACCCGGCAGCGAACTCCCTAGCATCAGTTCAACACGTTATTTCAACGCCGTCAAACTGTGCCGGACGCACCGGTACCAAGGGAGTATTTCATGAACCAGCATTCCATTGCCAGACCCGCCTGGACCACGGCATCGATTGGCGAAGCACCCGACACATCCCCGATGGAACTGTCGGCGTTGGGTGAGCACCTGAACACTTGCCGCAGCCACACAGGGCGATTTTTCACGCTGCAATGCGTCGCCGAGGTGGCCAACGGCTTCGTGTCGGCACGTCTTGTCACCACGCTGGTCGTACTCACGACCCTGATCGCGATCGGCTCTCTGGTCTTTTAGAGTATGGCGCACGCCCCGTCGCTGCAACAAGTCCCGGACGCGTCACAGGCCCTGCAGGAGATTCTGGACGCGGCCCGCGGCGTCGTACTGCCCCCGATACGGTCAGAAATTTTTGGCCCGCAGCGCTTTGCCCAGCACGGGCGCAGCCTGGGTGCGACACACCGCGCTGCCACGGCGCGCGCGGCCAGTTTTTTCCCCCGGCTGCGAAGCAATGTGCGCGTGTTGCGCGAAGCCCACCAGTACATTGGCGAGCAGGCCAAGACGGGCTATGACATCAGCCCGGCCGCCGAGTGGCTACTCGACAATTTTCACCTGATTGAAGCGCAGCTCAAGGAAATTCACGACGGCCTGCCGCGCAGCTACTTTCGACGCCTGCCCATCCTGATGGAAGAACCGCTGGCGGGTTTGCCACGGGTCTACGGTATTGCCTGGGCCTATGTTGCCCACACTGACAGCGCGTTCGATGAAGACCTCATGGTGCAATACCTGGCGGCCTACCAGGAGACGCGCGAACTGAATTTGAGTGAACTGTGGGCCCTGCCCACCACGCTGCGCGTTGTATTGGTCGAAAACCTGCGTCGCCTGGCCGAGCGCATTGCTGCCAAAAAGGCGGCGCGCGCAGTTGCCAACCTGGTGTGCGATCAGCTTGAGTCCTACCCTCTCGATGCACTTGACCATTTGCTCAGGCAGATGAATCAGCGCGGCGTAGATCGTGTGTTTCTGGCGCAGATGGCACAGCGCCTGCAAGACCGCCGGTTGATCCAGCGAGCCGGGGGAGGCGTGGTCTACCAGGACTGGTTGAATGCCGCCCTGCCTGACCTGGCTGCTGCGCAGACGCAACAGCCATTGGACCAGGCGGCCGACAACCTGAGTGTGAGCAATGCCGTGCGATCGTTGCGCGCCATCGGCGACGCCGACTGGCCAGACATCATTGCACGCACCAGCACCCTGATGCAGTTGATGTTGACGGGCAAGGTATTTGAAGCAGAAGACACCGGCACGCGGGACCAGACCCTGCACGACATTGAAAGTCTCGCCAG
>JANPAZ010000217.1:0-1622 GCA_031430225.1 Rhodoferax sp.
ACCAGTGGGTAGCTGCCCGACTGGCGGGCGGTGCTTAAGGCTGCCGCGCCGGGCGAGCGCAGCACGGGCACATCATCAAGCCATAGCCCGGCAATGCAGGCACCCATGGCAGGGGCGATTTCGCAGCGGAATCCATTCACGACAAGCACAAGGGGCGGGGTCATTGATTGCGTCTCCTGTGCTGCATTGTGCCTTGCTGTCAGCCCAGGTTTCGGCCCAGGAAACGCAAGGTTCGGTCCCAGGCCTGCTGCGCCCACACCGCGTCGTACTGGGTTGCCGGGATGCGGCCCGGACCCACGGCGGTCTCGTTGGCGAAGGCGTGGTGGGCCAGGTACCGGTGAAAGTCGAACGACACACCGGCGGCGAGCAGTTTGGCTTCAAGGGTGTCCACCGTGTCGATCTTGAAGAACTCGTCCTGGGTGGCCCAATGCCCCTGCACTGGCACCCGGATCTTGCTGACGTCAATGTATTCGAGTGGGGGGCAGCCATACCAGACCACACCCGCATCGACCTCGGGCACGTTGGCCAGAGACAGCAATGTCAGCGCGCCACCCATGCAAAAACCGGTGACGCCCACCTTGGGTGCGCGTGTCTTGAGGTACTGAACCGCGCCCCGTACGTCCTGCGACGCGGCATCGCCAAAATCCAGGGCGGACATCAGGTGATGGGCCTCCTCGGCCTCCACGGTGGACTTTCCCCGGTAAAGGTCAGGTACCAGTGCCTGATAGCCGGCGGCAGCCAAGCGATCTGCCACGCCGCGAATTTGCGCGTTGAGGCCCCACCACTCCTGGATCACCACAATGGCCGGCGCCCCTGCAGCCTGCGCGGGCTCCGCCAGATAGCCCTGAACGGCCTGCCCATCCGGGCGTTTGAAACTCACCATGGTTCCCATTGCTCTTCTCCTGTGGTTTAAATCGAAAACAGCATGTTATTCGGATCAGGTGACCTCAGGGGAGTGACGAAAAAAATCCCGCAGGAGCCGGGGCTCTTGCGGGATTAAATTCATTCTCTCGTACTCTACTAACTCTAACCTTGGAGCAACCTGCTGCAGTACCTGAAGGGACTGCAGCGTGTGCAGGGTATAGCGGGACGCTTTACAACCCTTAACGGTTGTACGCCGTCTCGCCATGTGACGTGATGTCCAGGCCTTCGCGCTCGTCTTCTTCAGGAACGCGCAAGCCAATCACCAGGTCAACAATCTTGTAAGCAATCAGCGACACCACGCCAGACCAGACGATGGTCAACAACACGGCCTTGGCCTGAATCCAGACCTGATCCATCACGGGTACTGATGTCACGGCAACAGTCACCCAGTCACCGACCAGGCCTGGGCCGCCCATGGACTGGCTGTTGAACACGCCGGTCAACAAGGCACCCACAATGCCGCCCACGCCGTGCACGCCAAAGACATCCAGCGAATCATCTGCGCCCAGCATTTTCTTCAGCCCATTGACACCCCACAGTCCGGCGAAGCCGGCCACAAAGCCGATGACAATCGCACCCATCAGGCCCACGTTGCCGCACGCCGGTGTGATGGCCACGAGACCCACGACGGCACCCGATGCTGCACCCAGCATGGAGGCCTTGCCGCGCATCAGCGCTTCACCCAGGCACCACGCCAG
>JANPAZ010000218.1:0-3819 GCA_031430225.1 Rhodoferax sp.
CATGATCTGAGCAAACAGCGTCTTGCCTACATTCATGGCGCAGCCTCCAGGGGATTAACCCCGGAAATTTACTCACAAATGCAGAAACAAGATTCAAATCGGCACCAAATAAAATCGGACGCAAAGCCGCGCCAATACTGGCTTTTTAACGAATTACGGTCCGTTTAACCGGACACTTCTGATTTCCTTTGACGGTTTTATCAGTCGTTTCACATTCCCCATCGCGCCCATCCCGTATTGTTTGATGTCGCCCAAGATAGCCAGCTTCTCAGTGTCCTCCGCGCTCAGATTGGCAGTCAATTTGCTGAAGCCGTCCAGGCGGGTGTCCCGCATCCAGTTACGCAGGGACTTGTCCGCGCCCCAAGCCATTTGATTGACCATGTTCCCCATCGTCGATTGCACCCAGCCCGCGACGTTGCGTGGGAAGGGCACAGGCCTGCAAAGTTTGTTTTTGGTGGCGTCGTCGTCGTAATGGACTTCCACATAGGCGCAAACGGCTGCGCTGAAAGATACCATCGGCGCGCGCACGAGCTGGGGCAAGATCCTGCCCGGTTGAAAAATGGGCTCGGTGGCGGGGTAACTGCCGTCGTTGGCTTGCACGGCCGATGCCGTGCAATCGATGTAGAGCGTGCCGGGCGGCATGGCATGACGCCCTTGCGCCAGCACCAATGCGTCGGGCTCGATAGCGTGCACGCGGCCTTTGCGAATCACCTGCGTGATCTGCCGCAGGTTCTGTACTTCACCTTCGGAGATCGTCGCGAAGTGAAACATGGTTGGCGTTTGCTGGCGATCAATGCGCAGCATTTGGCCGGATGCTTCGAGCCGCAAAAACAGGTCCTCGATATTCGCAGCCTGTGCGATGGCCTTGAGTTGCTGGGCCATGCCGCCCACGGAATGCTGAAAAAACTCCTCGCCCGGTTGCGTGGTGAGGCGATTGATCAACCAGGAATCGCGTGGCATTACCCATGACACAGCCTCTGCTGGCGCGCCGCAGCCGAGCAGCCACACCCCCACATCCATCGCCGTCTTGCCAGCACCCACAATGCAAAAATGAGCTGGCGGCTCCTGGCTGCTGTTCCAAATTTGGGTGAGTTGCGTGGGCGTTACGAGGCGCACACCCTCTGCCACGCTGTACGTGGGTGCTGAAGTGGCGGGCACGTTGGGGCTGAAATACGTCGCATCAACGCGTTTTTTGCGTACTTTCACAGTCGTCTCTTGCCCCGAGAGAATGGACTGCACGCTGGCGACGTCGCCGCTCATGCCCATGAACGTGCTGAGTGGCAAATAGCGCACCCTCCCGTTCGGGAGCAACACTTGATGCATCACTTTCTGAAAATAGCTGCTCACTTCTGCGCCGCTGGCCAGTTCGTACAGCCTGGCGTTGTGGCCGATGCTGTCTTTACGGCCCGAGCCGAGCTCCAGCGAGTTCACGCCATAAAGAGCCGATGGCTGATGCAGCCCGACAAACGGATAGGCATCGTTCCAATGCCCGCCCGGCTGAGCATGCTTGTCTACGATGGTGATGTGCGCATCGCTTTCCTGCAGCAGCGTGTCTGCAAACGACAAGCCGGTGGCGCCTGCGCCGATGATGAGATAGTCGGTTTCGAACTGGGGCATGGTGTGTCTCGTATGAGGAATGTTGAAGGTAAAGCGTAACCGCTTGACAGCAACCGCCATGACACCATCGTTACTTCAACCGAAGTGGCCCTTGCCAGCGCTTATGGCGCCGAACTGCGGACCAACTCGTCATTTGGTATGCTATAAAAACAGCAGCAAACTATTGAATGGATAATTGGGCCATTGCCCTGTTTTCTTCAAAGCCCCGCGGCGGCAAACTAAACGGAGCGCCATCTCAGCCCTTTGCCGGTTGTCAGCTAGTGGCCGCGCTCGACCCACTGCGGTCGCCCACACTTGCAACCGTGTGGCCTTCAAGCTGACATTCAACTCATTGCCTGCTTAGCCGCGACAGCGGTCTTAGAGATTTGTAATCTGGCCTCCCCAAAGCTGCCGTTGGCAATCAGTTATCAACAAGCAGCTATGTCGTAAATATTTCGTCAAAGCGAACCCTCACGTTTGACCGCAAGCGGTCGTAGGACTCTTCAAACTGACGGTCTGAAGGAGGCAAATTGCAGTCACCCGCGCAGCACTTTGGTAATTCGGCTTTGGCTGCCCACACCGATGTGAAGTTCCGTTCCGTAATTCCATTGTTGGCCCTTGCGGCTCAGATGCTGTTCGGATCAAGCGCATTGTCAGCATTCTTTGTTGAACTCGGCGCTCCAATGATGGTGGCGTCCACGATGGTGCCGGTATTGACCTTGAAACCTCGCGCTTGCAACTCTTTGCCGACTTGGGCAATCAATGCTTCACCCTGCTTGTTGTCATTGAGGAGTTTGCAAAACTTCGTGATGGTCATGGAGTCCAGTGCCGACTCACGCATCCACTAAGGTGTTTTTCCCGTTGATCTAAGGTATTTACCTGAGTGCGTCCAGCCTTTTGGGGAATTAAAGTCTCATTGCATGAAACACAAAGCGGAATCTAGCGCGACAAACTGATGAGTCTTCAACTCCCCAAAGCAAAAACTGGCATCCAAGGCCTGGATGAACTCACCGGCGGTGGTTTCTCGCATGGCCACTCCACCCTGCTGTGTGGCGGTGCCGGGTGTGGCAAGACGTTGATGGTGATGGAATTTCTTGTGCTGGTGCTGTCGAGGGTGCGCGTGCAGTTGGAGGCCGAGCAGGCCCGCGGCTGGATGAAAGACCAAAACGCAGCGCTAGAAGCCGAGGTCATCTATCGCATGGGCCAGAACGATCTGACCCAACAGGTCACTATCCGCGCATTGGCCCACCTCGTGCGCACTCAGGACTATGTGCAACGGTTGGCGCGGCGGCTCCAGACGCACCTTCGGTTTGCGCACCTACTGACCAAACACTACATCGAGTTGCTGGCCCGCTCGGCCCCGCTGCATGACATTGGCAAGGTCGGCATTCCGGACCACATTCTGCTCAACCCACAACTGAGGGCATGAGCATGACTTCAAGACTCGCCCCCTGGCAGTCATTAAGGACCCGCGCCACGGCGTTTACGCTGCTGGTGTTTGTGCTGGGCATCTGGGCGATGTCGGCCTATGTCAGCAGCGGCCAGCAGGCCAGTACAGAGCGGCTGCTGGGCGAGCAGCAGTTTTCGGTGGCCACGGCGATGGCCCAACAGGTCGACCGGGAGATGACCACCCGCATGCAGGCCCTGCGCACCATTGCCAAAGAGATGGATGCCGACCTGCTGCGTAGCCCGCCGGCCGTGCAAGCCCGCCTGGAGCATCTCCCCCTGCTGCAACTGCTGTTCAATGGCGGCGCCTGGGTGGCTGGCCTGGATGGCACCGCCATGGCCGACGTGCCGCGCTCAACCAATCGCGTGGGCGTCAATTTCATGGACCGGGATTACATGCTGGCAGCGCTCAAGGAGGGCAAGGAAGCCATTGGCCAACCGGTCATGGGCAAGCAGCTCAAAGCCCCCGCTTTCGCCATGGCCGTGCCCATACGCGATGCCCAGGGCAAGGCGATTGGTGCGCTTGTTGGCGTCACCAATTTGGAAATAATCAATTTTCTGGACAACCTGAGACTCAACCCGTATGGCAAGACGGGCGGGTATTTGCTGATTCACCCGCAGTCGCGGCAAATCATTACGGCCACTGACCCGAAACGCATCATGGAGGTGCTGCCCGCGCCGGGTATCAACCGCTATGTGGACCGCAACATCGCGGGTTACGAGGGTTATTCGGTGCTGGTCAACGCGCTGGGTGAGGAGCAGTTGGCCTCGGTGAAG
>JANPAZ010000219.1:0-1981 GCA_031430225.1 Rhodoferax sp.
CCGTCGCTACCTGAATGACATAAAGCGATGCATTTTCTGAGCCGCCCGCCGACATGCCGTAGGCCAGATACCTGGCGTCCCATGACGGAGAAAAGTAATTGATCGCGTGGGGTATGCCGGTGCTCCGGGCCATCTGCTCCGGGTCGATCAAAACACGCTCGGGTCCTTGCAGCCCCTGACGCAGCATCAGCTTGAACTGACGCTCGCCCTGCAAACGCTTGAGGTAGAAGATCGCATCGCTGCCCGAATGCACCACGTCGCGCACGACATCGCCGCGCTGTGCGTCCAGTGCCTCGATTCGTTTGAGGATGGTGTCACGTACCGCAATCTTGTCCAGGGTTGTGCGGGCCAAATCGCCTTGAGCCATCAGCCAGCTGCGAACCTTGGGGTCCTTGAGGTTTTCCATGTACCGGTACGGATCAAGGACCGGCGTTCCGTGGAACTGCTCGGTAACGACCCGCACGGGCGCGACGGGTGCGTTGGGCGTTGCCGCCTGAACGCACAGGCTGGTCGCCATCAGCACGGCGATGAAGCAGGACGCCAGCAGTCTGTGCGCGGTGGTGTTTATGGGTTGGGGCATGCCGGAAAGTCTACCGGAACGCCTCAAAGTGGCTCTTCGCCATATTTTTATAAGAAAAATGGCGAATGGCCCACGTATCCATTCAATAGATCGCTATTAATAATATAGCGATCAGATGGTATTGACCGGCATGATGTAGCGTCCGTCCAAAACTGCGCAGCATCTTTCCATCGCGCAAAACGACTGAATGTCCGCGCATGTCGCAGTCTGTCGCAACGTGCTGCGATCTGGGTTGCCGGAAATTACATTCACCCTCCAGACGCAAGCGCCAAAAGGCCGCGGCCCTGTTTTCCGTTTAACTTGAGGAGTTCGCCATGTTCCGGTTTTCACAGAATCATCCCAAAATCATCGGCTTGTTGCTGAGCCTGATCATCAGCACAGCCTTGCTGGGGTCCATCACCACCCGCTTCCAGCAGGTGGCCGCGCATAGCCCTTGCCTGATCGAACTGCCGACCGTTGTCGTGGTGGGCAAGAGGTCCAGCCTGACTGCCCAAATCCCGACGGATTCTCACGGTAAGCTGTAACCCCATGAATCCGGACCTCAAACCTCAACCCTCCCAGACCGCTCCGCCCGGTAAATCCGGCCTGGACCGCCTGAGTTGGCTGCGACCCCTGAATACCGTACTCACCCAGTGGGCCGCTTCGTTGTCGTGGTGGCGCATGGCTTTGCTGGCGCTGATCGTATTGATTGCGGGTTCCTGGATTGGTGAAAAACTGCGTCTGTCGCACGAAAGGGAGCCCGCCGTCAAAGTCAGCCGCACGCCCAAGGCCAAGAATGACCAGTCCGGTGTGGCGCATCGCTGTGAAGGCGATGAAATCCGTATCGGCGGCAAAGACGGCATTGTGATTTGTGAAGGCCCCCGTGCTGCCAAGCCTCCTGCACCGCCGGTGCCACCCGCGCCCGCCGCACTTCCGGCCTTGCAATCAAGCGCGCCCGGCACTGTCGCCAGTGCAGGGCAAGGCAGCGACGACACAGCAGCCAAGGTGCGCGTCGTGATTGGCGAAGACGACGAAGAGACTGAAACTGCTGAAGTCCGACCCCGAACGATCCGCCGCACCATTGGCGGTTGGGTGGGTGATGTGCTCTCCGCCATCCTGGTGGCTTTATTCGCCTACCTGATTGCAGCAAAGATCATTGTGCGCAAGGGTCTTGAGGCCGATGCCAAAGTGCGTTTCGCCACTGATAGCGCAGACCGTGAAGCCATGCAGCGCCAACTGGTGCAGGCCCGCTTGAAGCTGTTGCAAGCCCAGGTTGAACCCCATTTCCTGTTCAACACGCTGGCGGCGGTGGACTATCTCATTGAGACGGACCCCAAGCGTGCATCGGTCATGCAAAAGACGCTGATTGCCTACTTGCGCGCCGCTTTGCCGCAGATGCGCCAGGAGTCGTCAACGCTGGGG
>JANPAZ010000220.1:0-2047 GCA_031430225.1 Rhodoferax sp.
CGTGACGCATGACCAAAACCTGGTCTTGCCCTGGGTGCGTTGTGACCAGTTACCCGAGCTGTGGCGCGCGGCCCGCAAGGCCGGATTTGCCCGCCCCAACATCCGCTTGCTCACCGACATGATTGCCTGCCCCGGCGGAGACTTTTGCTCGCTTGCCAACGCGCGATCATTACCGATTGCACAAGCGATCACCGAGCGCTATCAAGACCTCGACGAGCTGCATGACCTGGGCGAGATTGACCTGCACATCAGCGGTTGCATCAATTCCTGCGGACACCACCACAGCGGCCACATTGGCATTCTGGGCGTCGACAAAGACGGCAAAGAGTGGTACCAGGTGTCGCTGGGCGGCTCCGACGGCTCTGCCTTGAGCGGTTCCCCGGTGGCGGGCAAAGTGGTCGGCCCGTCGTTTGCAGCGGATGAAGTGGCCGATGTGATCGAGGCCTTGCTAGACACCTTCCGCCGCGAACGCGTGGCTGCCGAGACCTTCATCGGGACCTTGCGCCGCGTGGGTGTCGAACCCTTCAAACTTGCCGCCAACGCCATGAGAACCAGCACCGGAAAGACTTCAATGGCTGCCCAAGATACTGTTGCAGAGGCTGCATGATCATGAACCAAACTATAAATTTGATAGCTAACAATGACCACTCTACGTGGGCCAATGAGCCAAAATCATTAGAACTGGCCAATGATGCCGATCCGAGAGGTATCTCACTGGAAGGCTTGGAACGCATTGCGTTGAACTTCCCCAAGTTCACCGACGGTCGCGCTTATAGCCAGGCGTTTTTACTGCGCCGCCGTCTGGGTTTCAAAGGCGAAATCCGCGCCACAGGCGATGTGCTGATAGACCAATTGGTGCAGATGCAGCGTGCCGGTTTTGATTCGGCCGTGCTGCGGGCGGATCAGGACGTGGCCTTCGCGCAGCGCCAGTTTGACCGCTTCAACGCGTTCTATCAGGGCAGCGCCGTGGGCACCGAACCCCATTTTTTGCAGGCGGCCTGATGCACGTTGAATCTACAAGCGCGCTGGCGGGATCAATAGCCTCCACACCGGCGTCCCCACGGTCAGCCATCGAGCTCAATGCCCGGCCATCGGTCGATTTCGCCATGAAGTTGACTCAAACCCGCGTCCTTCTGGCACAGGCGGCTCAGGAGTATGCAGGCGCAGGTGATGCCGAAAGCGCTTTGGTCACGCAGGCCTCCAGCCTGGGGGCCGAAGACATGGTGGTCAGTCACTTGATTAACGTGTTGGCACTCGACATTCCGATCTTTGTGCTGGAAACCGGCATGCTGCACGCCGAGACCCTGCAGGTGCTGGAAGCGCTTAAAGCCGCCTCCCGCGCGCCTGTCAATGTGTACAAACCGGTGAAAGAGAGCGTGGTGCAATTCGTTGCCCGCGAAGGCAAAGAGGCCATGTACAAGAGCATTGACCTGCGTAAGGCCTGCTGCGGCATTCGCAAGATGGAGCCTTTAGAGCGTGCCCTGGCGGGTAAAAAAGCCTGGATAACTGGCCTGCGCCGCGAGCAATCGGGCGCTCGTGCAGATGTGCCTCTGACCGACACCAGTGATCCAAAGCGCGTCAAGCTCAACCCGCTGGCCAACTGGACTTGGGGCGACGTCTGGCACTACATCAGCCTCAATAACGTGGCCTACAACCCGCTGCATGACCAGTTCTTTCCCAGCATTGGCTGCGCGCCATGCACCCGTGCCATCAGCCTGGGTGAAGACTTTCGCGCCGGCCGCTGGTGGTGGGAAGCTGAACTTGAAGGTGGCGCCGCCAAAGAATGCGGCCTTCACGCCGCCGAGCCGATATCACACGTTGCCCCGGAGAAAGCCTTAGCATGAACGCCCGCACCGACGCCACCCTGCTCACAACGCTGAGTAACCATCACCTTGACGCCCTGGAAGAAGAAACCATCTTTATCCTGCGTGAAGTGGCTGCTGCATTTGAGCGCCCCACTCTGCTGTTTTCTGGTGGAAAAGACTCGCTGGTGATGCTGAAATGCGCCGAAAAAGCCTTCGGCGTGGGGCGAATCCCTTATCCGCTT
>JANPAZ010000221.1:0-6700 GCA_031430225.1 Rhodoferax sp.
TTTGACATCGATGCCAACGGCATTTTGCATGTGGGCGCCAAAGACAAGGGCACGGGCAAAGAGAACAAGATCACGATCAAGGCCAACTCCGGCTTGAGCGAGGCCGAAATTCAGCAGATGGTGAAAGACGCCGAACTGAACGCCGCTGACGACAAGAAGAAGATCGAGCTGGTGCAGTCCAAAAACACGGCAGATGCCAACGTGCACAGCGTGAAGAAGAGCTTGGTCGAATACGGTGACAAACTCGAAGCCGGCGAGAAAGAAAAGATCGAAGCCGCCATCAAGGACCTCGAAGAAGCCATCAAGGGCGACGACAAGGCCGCCATTGACGAGAAAAACACCACCTTGCAGACAGCCAGCCAGAAACTGGGCGAGAAAATGTATGCCGACATGCAGGCCAAGCAGGCGGCTGAAGCCGCCGCGGCGGGCGGTGCACCCGGCGGTGACGCTGGTGTACACGACCACGGCGGCGCCCAGCAGGCTGCCAAGCCACACGATGACAATGTGGTGGATGCTGAGGTGAAGGAAGTCAAGAAAGGCTGATCGCGGACACCGCGTGCCGCGTTAGCTCGCCGCGTTCGAACTGTCTATCCGGCAGTTCAACGCGGCGTGTTTCGTTTCTCGCGCGACCGATTTTGTGATTTTTCGAATTTGAAAATGGCTGGCAACAATGGCTAAAAGAGATTACTACGAAGTCCTGGGCGTGCCCAAGAACGCCTCTGACGAAGAGATCAAGAAGGCTTATCGCAAGCATGCGATGAAGCACCACCCTGACCGCAATCAGGGCGACGCTTCCAAGGTGGCCGAAGAAAAATTCAAGGAGTCCAAAGAAGCCTACGAGATGCTGTCAGACCCGCAAAAGCGGGCTGCGTATGACCAGCACGGCCATGCGGGTGTGGATCCCAATATGCGCGGTGCCGGCCCCGGTGGTGAAGGCTACGGCGGTTTCGCGGAAGCGTTTGGCGATATTTTTGGTGACATGTTTGGCCAGCAGCGCGGGCGCGCGGGCGGCGGCGGCAGACAGGTCTTTCGCGGCGGCGACCTCAGCTACGCCATGGAAATCACCCTCGAAGAAGCCGCGCGCGGCAAAGACGCGCAGATCCGAATCCCCAGTTGGGAAGCGTGCGACACCTGCAAAGGCGCGGGCGCCAAGCCGGGTACCTCGGTCAAGACCTGTGGCACCTGCAGCGGCTCCGGTGCTGTGCAAATGCGCCAGGGCTTCTTCAGCGTGCAGCAAACTTGCCCCACCTGCCGTGGCACGGGCAAGGTGATTCCAGAACCCTGCACCGCCTGCCAGGGTCAGGGTAAGGTCAAGAAGCAGAAAACGCTGGAAGTCAAAATTCCAGCGGGCATTGACGGCGGCATGCGCATCCGCAGTACCGGCAATGGCGAACCCGGGTCGAATGGCGGTCCGGCAGGCGATCTGTACATTGAGATCCGCCTCAAGAAACACGACATCTTCGAGCGCGATGGTGACGACATCCATTGCTCGGTGCCCATCAGCTTCATCACCGCATCGTTGGGTGGCGAGATTGACGTGCCCACGCTGGCAGGCAAGGCTGCCATCGACATCCCCGAAGGCACGCAGACTGGCAAGCAGTTCCGCCTGCGCGGCAAAGGCATCAAGGGCGTGCGGGCCAGCTACCCTGGCGACCTGTATTGCCATATTTCGGTCGAGACACCGGTCAAGCTGACCGAGCACCAGCGCAAGCTGCTGCGCGAGCTGGACGAGTCACTGAAAAAAGGCGGCAGCAAGCATTCGCCCACGGGTGACACCTGGACAGACCGCCTGAAAAGCTTCTTCTCTTGACAAACATCAAGACCTGAAGCTCCCCGCTCAGGCCGAATAGATGCCGCCCAGTCGTCAAAGACTCGGTGGCATTTTTATTGGGCTGACCAGGCACCCGCCATGGCACTCGACAAAAAAAGGGGACAAACATGGGCGTCAGCATCACTTTCCTTGGCGGCACGGGCACGGTGACCGGCTCCCGATACCTGGTGCGCCATGGAGACAACAGCCTGCTGGTGGACTGCGGCCTGTTTCAGGGCTACAAGCAACTGCGCCTGCGCAACTGGACGCCGTTGCCCGTCGCGCCCCACCAGATCAATGCCGTGCTGCTGACGCATGCGCACCTGGACCACAGCGGCTATCTGCCCCTGCTGGCGCGCGAAGGCTTTGCGGGCAAGGTGTACGCCACCAGCGGCACGCGCGACCTGTGCCGCGTCTTGCTGCCCGACAGCGGCCACATCCAGGAAGAAGACGCGGCCTTTGCCAACAAGCACGGCTTCTCAAAACACGCACCCGCCCTGCCGCTGTACACGCGCCAGGACGCGCTGGACTGCCTGCCCCTGATCAAGGCCACTGACATCGGCAAGACCTTTTCGCCCATCACCGGCTGGAAGGCCACGTTTTCCAGCGCCGGGCACATTCTGGGGGCGGCCAGCCTGCTGCTGGAAGTAGCGGGGCGACGCATCCTTTTCTCGGGCGATCTGGGCCGGCCAGATGACCTCATCATGAACCCGCCAGACCACGCGCCGCTGGCCGACACGGTGCTGATTGAGTCCACCTACGGTGACCGCGAGCACCCCAAAGAAGACGTGCTGGCTGAGCTGGCCCCCGCCCTCAAGCGGCTGGCCAAGCGCGGCGGCGTAGCTGTGGTGCCGGTGTTTGCGGTGGGTCGGGCGCAGGCGCTGCTGCATGCCATCCACCTGCTGAAGGTTCGTGGCGACATCCCCAAAACGCTGCCCGTGTTTCTGGACAGCCCGATGGCCGTGCATACCACGCATTTGTTTGAGCACCACCCGGGCGAGCACCGCCTGAGCGCCAAAGATGCGCTGGCGCTCACCCGCAACGCCACCATGATCAACAGCACGGACGAGTCCCGCGCGCTGGCCAGCCGCCATGGCCCCATGGTGATTCTGTCTGCCAGCGGCATGGCCACCGGCGGGCGCGTGCTGCACCATCTGGCACAGCACGCGGGCAACCACCGAAACATGGTCATCCTCACTGGCTACCAGGCGCCCGGCACGCGCGGTGCCACTTTGGCCAGCGGCGCGAAAACCGTGCGCATCCATGGCCGCGATGTGGAAGTGCAGGCCGAGGTGGTGCAATTGCAATCGTCGTCTGCCCACGCCGATGCGGCGCAACTCGTGAGCTGGCTGCGCACCATGCCGCAGGCACCCGCGCAGGTTTACGTCGTGCACGGCGAGCCCGGCGCGTCAGACGAGTTGCGCAAGCGCATTCATCGGGAGCTGGGTTGGCGCGCAATGGTGCCCGAACATGGTTCCACCTGGCCAACTTGATGCACCAGGATGGATTGCAGCGCTGCGCTCGCAATGACGAAATCCATCCCCGTCATCGCGAGGCTGCAGGCCGTGGCGAACCATCGTGCAGCGGCACGAGGTTTTGAAACAGAAACGGAATCAGTGACAATGTAGCGGCATGTCGCTTCAATTGTTCCGGGTTACCGAGTTCGCTGAGTCGGTCTTCTTTTCGCCGCAGGCGCAGAGACGCTCCATTCACCCCGCAATCATCTTGCCGGGCTACGCCATGTGGCTGACCGTTATAGGCAATCTGGCTTTGTGGCAGTCACTGAAATCCTCTGACCCCGCCATCGTGCTCACTTTGGGGCTGCTGATCTTCTCGGCAACGCTATGGGTTCTGGCGGTGCTGTGCTGGCGTGCAACCCTCAAGTGGGTCGTCACCCTGCTGCTGTTTGCCGCCGCTTTGGGCACCTGCCTGGTTTGGTTTCAGCAGCAACCGGTGGACAGTGCCGCCCTCACCCGCCTCGTCTTGGGGCCGCAGCGCGGCTGGGGCAAATTCGTGACATGGGAAAGCACCCTTACCCTCTTGCTGGTGGCGCTGATGCCGGCCATTGTGCTGTGGCGTGTGCCCATCAAGCGAATTGCACCCGGTCGCTATCTGCTGATGAATGCTCTGTTTTTAATAGCTGGCTATGCCCTGTCTATGTGGGCCATCAGCCCAAAAGACCCTCAAATTCAGGCCGTGGTGCAAAAACACCTGCAAGACCCGTCTTCCATCAACCCGATCAACACGCTGGTGGCTGCGGCGCGGCTGGTGTCAAAACAAGTCCCCCTGTCCGCCCAGCAATGACGGCCGGAACTGGCTCACGTCCAGCCGCACCCGTTGAAATGGCGCCTGCAGTGCCTCGGGCCGGTTGTAGCCCAGCCGGGTGCAGGCTTTGTCGAACCGCTGCTTGATGAGCTCGGCCCACAGGCCGCTGCCTTTCATGCGGGTGCGAAAGTCGGCGTCGTAATCTTTGCCGCCGCGCATGTCGTGAATACGGGCCATGACACGCGCTGCGCGCTGTGGGTAGTGAAGGCCCAGCCACTCCTGAAACAAGGGGTTTAGCTCCCATGGCAGGCGCAACACGGTGTAAAAAGCGCTGCGCGCGCCCGCATCCCACGCAGCGGCCAGCACGGCTTCCATGTCGTCGTTGATAAACGGAATTTGCGGTGCCACGCTAACACCCACTGGCACGCCGGCATCGGCCAGCGCGCGGATGGTGCGCAGGCGGCGGTGTGGCGCGGCGGCGCGCGGCTCCAGCTTGCGGGCCAGCGCGCCATCCAGTGTGGTGATGGTGACATACACCGCCGCCAGGTTGCGCGCTGCCATGGGTGCGAGCAGATCCAGGTCGCGCTCCACCCCGCTGCCCTTGGTCACGATGGCCACCGGGTGGTGGCATCGGGCCAGCACCTCCAGCACACTGCGGGTGATGCCCAGATCGCGCTCTATGGGCTGGTAGCCATCGGTGACTGTGCCCAAGGCGATCAATTTGGGCTGGTAGCTTCGGCCTTGCAGTTCACGCGCGAGCACAGTGGCCAGGTTACGCTTGGCGATGATTTTGGTCTCAAAATCCAGCCCCGGTGACAGGTTGAGGTAGCTGTGCGTGGGCCTTGCATAGCAGTACACGCAGCCGTGCTCGCAACCGCGGTAGGGGTTGAGGCCATAGTCAAAATGAATGTCGGGCGAGCTGTTGTGGCTGATGGCGCTCTTGACGTCTTCAAACGTCACCTCGGTTTGCAATGGCAGCTGGTCAGCCGCCTGCGCCACGCCGTCTTCGAGCGTGCCCCAGCCATCATCAAACGCAGCGCGCTCATCACGCGAGAAACGGTGCGCCATGCTGGTGGCCATGCCGCGGCCCTTGATGGCGTGGACGGGAACCAGGACGTCTTTCACTAGCCATTACCCAATAAAGTGGCCCAATGCCCTTATGGAACGTGCATAGTTAGCTATCAAACATATAGCGACACGGGTTCACGGCATTCATGGCGAGCCAGCGCATCCAGCGGGCTCGCGGTGCCACCGGCAGCCACCTTGAGCACGTGGGTGTAGATCATGGTGGTGGACACATCGCTGTGGCCCAGCAACTCTTGCACGGTGCGGATGTCGGTGCCGGACTGCAGCAAGTGGGTGGCGAAGGAGTGGCGCAGGGTGTGGACGGTGGCGTGTTTGGCAATGCCTGCCAGCACCAAGGCACGTTTGAGCCGATTGCCAACCCGTTCATCAAACAGGTGGTGGCGGCGTTCCACGCCGGTTCGCGGATCGATGGACAATTTCTCTGCCGGAAACACCCAATGCCACGACCACGACTGGCCTGCCCTGGGGTATTTGGCCTCAAGCGCGTGCGGCATGTATACACCACTGCGTTGGGATGCGCGGTCTGCCGCCCAGAGCGACCGCGACCGCGCCAGCTGCACGCGCAAGGCGTCGGCCAAACTGCGTGGAAGCATCACCACGCGGTCTTTGTCGCCCTTGCCACTGCGCACAATGATCACGTAGCGATCAAAATCGACATCTTTCACACGCAGGTTCAGCCCTTCTGCCAGGCGCATGCCAGTGCCATACAAAAGCCGTGCCAAAACCCCCTCTGCGCCGTCGATCAAGGCCAGCACAGATTGCACTTCGGGCAGGGTCAAGACGACGGGAATCCTTTTCCGCTCAGGCGGGCGGCCGATGGATTGCATCCATGGCAAATCGAGGCCCAACACTTCCTTGTACAAAAACAGGATGGCATTGAGCGCCTGCCGGTGCGTGGCAGGCGAAACTTGTCGCTCTGACGCCAGCATGGTCAAAAAGGCCTCGACCTCTGGCTGCCCCATCAGGCGCGGATGCCGCATTGGCCCGTTGCGGCCATGCCAGCGAATGAAGAACCGGGCCCAATACACATAGGCTTTTTCAGTTTGCAGGCTATAGTGCAGATAGCGTATGCGCTCCCGCAACTGGTCAAGCACACGTGCTGACTGCAAAACCGGAGCGCCGACTTTCGGGTTTTCAATATACCTGTTCATTTATACAGTATACTGCTCTAAAGCCATGACAGCAAACAGTTTCCCGATGATGTTTCGTCCATGTTATTCCGTGATGTACTCTGTTATCGGGTGGATTCACCGGCTACATCAAAGTTATCCCTCATGATTTTTGCAGTCGCGACTGACGAGTGCTCTCTGATTGCGTTTCCCAGCGAGGCGGCAGCAATCGCCAAGTGTGAGGCGCTGGACGTGGAAGCTGCCGATTGGCTCTTTTGGGATGACTTTGGCAGGCCGCTTGCACCGCATTTCTCGGTTCCTAACAAGCGTGGTTTGTTCGTTGTCCAGAACGGCGTGTATTCGCTAGTTCCGGCCGAACCAGATCACCATGCCCCGTTAATTGAAGCGGTCGACGAGATCGTAACGTTCG
>JANPAZ010000222.1:0-2815 GCA_031430225.1 Rhodoferax sp.
GCCCCAGCAGATCAACGAGTCAGGAAATCCAGCCAGCGGCAACAATGCCGGGCTGGTTTGACGGGCCGTTGTGGCAGTCAGCCCCAGTGCGGCGTTGATGGGCGTCGCGACCAGGGGCTCCAGCGCATAGATGCCGGACACGAGCACCGCCGCACGAAGCCTGCGTTCAGACCTGCTTGGCAAAGCCACCATGGCCGCCAGATGTGCACCCGCTGAGCTGCCGGCGACTACAACGCGGGCTGCGTCAAATCCGAGTCCATCCGAGTTGTCAAGCAGCCAGGACATGGCCAGTCGGCATTCTGTGACGATGTCTGCCACCGATGCGTCGGGCGCAAGTGTGTAGTTGATGGCCGCAAAACCTGCACCCTGCTCAATGCAGCCCACTGCGGGAAACAGCGAGTCCCCGGCTGACAATTCCTGCCAGTAGCCGCCATGGATGAAAACCAGGAGCGCTGGCTTGGCCCGCGTTGCAGGCTTGCCCGCAGGCGGCAGGCAGAGTTCCAGGTACTGAGTCGGCGCGGCGCCGTACTGAATTCGCCGCCATGACGCACCGCGTTTGCCACAAAGCGCACGCGCTTCGGCGCTGCGGGTTTCATAAGCGGTGACCAACGGTAAGTAGTTGCCACCAATGCAGGAGCTGGGCGAGTATTCGCGCTCCAGTTCACGGGGTGCCAACTGGCGCCAGGTTTCACCGTCTGTGTGTTCGCTTGGCATCACCCTTCAGATATCTGTGGATCGACGTTGCCGGGCGCGCTTCATCAGCACGGTGACAAGCACCGCCGCTACAGCCGTGCCCGACATGGTGGGCGAGGTGGCCAGCACCTGCGCCAGTCCGTTGACAGCGTCGCCGCTGACCTGCTGCACAAAGTCAACCAGCGCGATCACGTCGCGCGTCGTCACGTTGTCCACTTCATTCAACGGAATGGCATTGCCGGTCCAGCCACCCTGAAAGCGGATTTTTGCAAAGATGCCGTTGGCCAGCGCCAGCAGCGAGAGAAGGCCCAGGGGCTGCATTAAATGCCCGATCAGCCGGCTCCGCACCAGGGGCGAAGCAGCCTCATAGACGCGGCCAATCAGCTGCGTGAGCATTTGTTCCTGAACGGCAGGCGTGGACGCGTCAAACACTTCAACGACAAGTTGTGCGGATGGCAGTCCGGGCTGCGGGGAAGGAGGTAAGTTCATGGGAGTTCGCATCAAAAACAGTATCGCGCCATCATGGGCCGCATTGCGCCGCCAGACGTAAACGCGATGTAAATGCTGTCAACTCAAGTAGCGTTGATGGCTTGACGTCAGGTGGGTCTCACATCGCGTATTCGATCGTGATCGGCGCGTGATCCGAAAACTTCTCATCCTTGTAGATGGCCTCGCGTTTGGCATACATGGCCAGCGCTGGCGTGGCCAAATGATAGTCCAGACGCCACCCCACATTGTTGGCATAGGCCTGCCCACGGTTGCTCCACCAAGTGTAGGCCGTGTCCGTCGCTGTGGGCTGCAGCTGACGGTACACATCCACCAAACCGGCTTCCTTCAGCAGTTTGGTCATCCAGGCGCGCTCTTGCGGCGTGAAGCCGGAGTTTTTCTGATTGCTGCGCCAGTTCTTCAAATCGATTTGCTGATGTGCAATGTTGACGTCCCCGCACAGAATGAATTCCCGCGTCTGCTTCAATGCGGTGAGGTGGGGATAGAACTCGCCCAGAAACCGGAACTTGGCTTGCTGGCGCTCTTCGCCGGACGATCCGCTGGGAAAGTAGCCACTGATGATGGACAACTTCTTGTGCGGCGTGTCGAAGCGCAGTTCCACGTAGCGACCTTCCGCATCAAACTCGGGCGAACCATAGCCAATGACGACATCGCTGGGTTCATGGCGGGTATACACACCTACACCCGAGTAGCCCTTTTTCTCGGCCAGATGGAAATAGCCTTTGAGCCCGGCCAACTCCTCAAACGTGCCTTCAATATGCGCCATCTGGGCCTTGACCTCCTGCACGCAAATACAATCGGGTTGATGTCTGGCAAGCCAGGGTTCCAGCCCCTTGCTGGTGGCCGAGCGTATGCCGTTGAGGTTGAGGCTGGTTAATTTGAACAAGGGACTCTCCATGTCAGTGGGTGTAGCGTCTGTCGCAGGTCAGGATACTTTAGCGCAGGATTTCGTACAGTTCGCCGTGGATTGCGGCGTGCTCCGGTTTGGTGAGTTCAAGACCAAGGCCGGGCGCATGAGCCCGTATTTTTTTAACGCAGGTTTGTTTGACGACGGCGCCAAGCTGGGGCGTCTGGCGCACTTCTATGCGCAGCGGCTGCTTGCGAGCGGCATTGAGTTCGACATGATTTTTGGGCCGGCCTATAAAGGCATTCCTCTGGGTGCTGCGCTGGCTGTAGAGCTCGCGCGCCTGGGCCGCAATGTGCCGTTTGCGTACAACCGCAAGGAGGCCAAAGACCATGGCGAAGGTGGCACTCTGGTTGGCGCGCCGCTCAAAGGCCGAGTGTTGATTGTGGACGATGTGATGTCTGCCGGCACTGCCGCGCGAGAGTCCATCGAGATCATCAGGGCCGCCGGCGCCACGCCGCATGCTGTTGTCATTGCCCTTGACCGGCAGGAGAAAGCGACCGAAAACGGCAAGGATGTGAATTACAGCGCGGTGCAATACGTGCGCGAACAATTGGGGCTTAGGGTGGGCGCAATTGCGAAGCTGGCCGATTTGATGCACTATCTGAAGGCTCACAGCGGTGCAGGGTTGGCGGCAGAGCACCAGCGGGTGCTGGCGTATCGTCAACAGTATGGCGTTGAAGAACGTTAGTCAGATATTTGGCTCGGAGG
>JANPAZ010000223.1:0-20626 GCA_031430225.1 Rhodoferax sp.
GTGCACTGCCCACACGATTCGTGCTGGAAAAACCGGGTCATGTTGCGTGCGGCCGCCGTGGCGGTGTCTTGATCGGACAGCACCATCACAGCCGCAGAGCCTATGAAACACCCATAAGGCTGCAGGGTGTCGAAGTCCAGCGGAATGTTGTTCATGGCCGCGGGCAAGATACCCCCTGAGGCGCCACCTGGCAGGTAGGCATAGAAAGTCTGCCCGTCAAGCATGCCACCGCAATATTCGTCGATGAGTTCCTGGATGGTGATGCCGGCAGGCGCCAGCTTCACACCCGGATTTTTCACACGGCCAGACACCGAGAACGACCTCAGGCCCTTGCGCCCGTTGCGTCCGTGGGAAGCAAACCAGGCGCTGCCTTTTTCAAGGATCTCACGTACCCAGTAAAGGGTCTCAAAGTTGTGCTCCAGCGTGGGGCGGCCAAACAGGCCCACCTGCGCCACATAGGGTGGACGAAGACGCGGCATGCCGCGCTTGCCTTCTATCGACTCGATCATGGCCGACTCTTCGCCGCAGATGTAGGCACCCGCGCCGCGCCGTAGCTCGATCTCGGGCAGGCCCTTCATGACCGGATCAAGTCGCAGCTTGGCCAGCTCGGCTTCCAGCATGTTGCGACAACCGTGGTATTCATCACGCAGGTAAACGTAGATTTTCTCGATGCCCACGGCCCAGGCGGCAATGAGCATACCTTCCAGAAAACGGTGCGGTTCACGCTCCAGATAGAAGCGGTCTTTGAAGGTGCCCGGCTCGCCTTCGTCAATGTTCACGGCCATCAGCCGCGGGCCTTTTTCGGCGCGCACGATACGCCATTTACGACCGGACGGGAAACCTGCGCCACCCAAACCGCGCAGGCCAGAGTCTTCCATTGTCTTGAGAACGTCCTCGACGTCACGGGCGTCTGACAGGCAGGCTTTGAGGAGCGCATAGCCGTTTTGGCTTTGGTAGCTTGCCAGGTCGATGAAGCCCTCTGGCACATGCGCTACTTCCCCAGCGGCAACAGTGGCCACGATGGTTTCAACGCTGGCGTTGGGCACCGGGTTTTGACCCACTACGGCGGCTGGGGCCTGTTCGCAGCGGCCAATACACGGCGCAGGTATGACGCGAACATCTCGACCCAACAGGGCAGGAAGTTTTGACAGCAGGTCTCGCGCACCCGCCATCTCGCACGACAAACCGTCGCACACACGCACTGTGAGCGCAGCAGGAGCAGACCCACCTTCCTTGACCACATCGAAGTGATGATAGAAAGTGGCAACTTCATAAACTTCGGTTTGCGACAACCGCATCTCTTGCGCCAATGCCGCAAGATGGGCCGCCGACAGGTGTCCGAACTGGTCCTGCAATTTGTGCAAATGCTCTATGAGCAGGTCGGCACGCCGTGACTCCGATCCCAGCAGCCGCTGCACATCGGCCAGCGCATCTGCATCGACACGGCGGCCCCTGGGTGCCTGACGTTTGCGCTCTCGGGAGACTGATTGCACGGCAATCGGAATGACGGGGTGGTTCATGAATTCCTTTAAATCACGCGCTCGGCCCGAAGCTGCGCAATGTAGTCAGGAGCGTACCCCAGTTGCGTCAGTACTTCGTCGGTGTGCTCGCCCAGCAAGGGCGAGCGTGTTACTTCAGTAGCGCTGTCAGACATCTTGATGGGATTGCCCACGGTGAGGTACTTGCCACGCTTGGGGTGATCAACTTCAACGATGGTGCCGGTGGCACGCAACGCAGGCTCTTCAGCGATTTCCTTCATGGACAGAATCGGCCCACAGGGGATGTCGTACTGGTTCAAAATCTCCATGGCCTCGAACTTGGTCTTGGTCATGGTCCATTGCTCAATGCGCGCGAAGATGGGCTTCAGGTGAAGCAGACGCGCAGCTGGCGTGGCAAACGCCTCATCTTCAACCCAGCCTTCTTCGCCTATGACTTTGCACACCGCCGGCCATACCGCGCCTTGCGTAATGAAATAGATGTACGCGTTGGGGTCGGTCTCCCAGCCCTTGCATTTCAGGATGGAGCCGGGCTGGCCGCCACCGGATGCGTTGCCAGCGCGTGGCACGGCACCGCCAAACTTGCCGTCCGGGTATTGCGGGTATTCGTGCATGGTGTGGGTGCGCTCCAGGCGCTGCTGGTCGCGCAGCTTGACGCGGCACAGGTTCAGTACCGCGTCCTGCATGGGGGCCAGCACCTTCTGGCCGCGACCGGTGGTGTTGCGCTGATAAAGCGCAGCAACTATGCCCAATGCCAGGTGCAAACCGGTACCGCTGTCGCCAATCTGGGCGCCTGTGACCATGGGTGGGCCGTCATCGAAACCAGTGGTTGAAGCGGCGCCGCCCGCACACTGCGCGACGTTTTCGTAGACTTTGCAGTCTTCGTAGGGCCCGGGTCCGAACCCCTTGACCGAGGCAACAATCATGCGCGGATTGAGCTTTTGAATATGGTCCCAGGTAATCCCCATCCGGTCCAACGCACCCGGCGCAAAGTTTTCGACCAGCACATCACATTGTTTGATGAGGGTGTCCAGGACTTGTCGGCCCTTGGCGGTTTTGGTGTCTAGCGTGATGGAGCGCTTGTTGTGATTCAGCATGGTGAAATACAAGCTGTCTACACCCGGAATATCACGCAGTTGCCCGCGCGTGGCATCACCTTCTCCAGCGCGCTCGACCTTGATCACATCGGCTCCAAACCACGCCAACAACTGGGTACAGGTAGGGCCGGACTGGACGTGGGTGAAATCGAGGATACGAACCCCGTCTAACGCTTTGCTCATGAAAAATCCTGTTGGGTGTAAAAAAGAAAGGTTCGCATCGGTGCTGGGCTGCCGACCAGGCGTCGCCACGCCCGCTCTGCCCCCATTTTATTCACCGTGCGGATACACACCCATTTCTGACACCCATTGATCGGCTCCGCATTCAAACACCCGGTTTAGCCACCTGATTTTCAAGCTCCATCAATCGCTTGCGCATGGCGCGGTCTTCTGCAAAGCGAGTGCTTTCGTCACGGACGACGGCCACAATGGCTGATACCTTCTTGTCTTCCGTGTACAGCATAGCCACGGTGAAGGCGATGGACAGTGAATGTCCGTCTTTATGAACTGCGGGAACGCGCAGTACGTCGTTGCCATATTTGGTGATGCCCGTCTGCATGGTTTTGTGATAACCGTCCCAGTGTCGCTGTTGCTGGCGCTGGGGAATGATCAGGTCCAGGGACTGGCCCAGAGCTTCCGCCTCGGTATAACCGAACATGCGCTCAGAGGCAGGGTTCCAGAGGGTGATGGCACCGCTGGCATCTGCAGCCATGATGGCATCACCAACCGCCCCCACAAGCTGCTTGAAGTCTATTTCTGATGGCATTTAAGTTCTCTTGGTGTGGAAAAAAAGGACTTCAAGCAAAGACGGCGCCCTTTTGGGGCGCCATCTTTGTGGTCACGCCAAAAGGCGACTCAATGTGTCCAGATCAAACCGCTTTGGCGGTATGCATGGCGGCGATTTGATCCTTGCTGTAACCCAGCTCGGCCAGCACCTCGTTGGTGTGCTCGCCCAACAGGGGAGACGCCGTAACTTCGGGCTTGGTGTCCGAGAATTTGATCGGGCTGCCCACTGTGAAGTAGCTGCCACGCACCTTGTGAGGCACTTCGACGATGGAGCCGCTCTTGCGCAGCGACTCGTCGTTCAGGAGCTCTTTCATGGACAACACGGGCGCGCAAGGAATGTCGAATTTGCGGAAAATGTCAACTGCCTCAAACTTGGTCTTGTCCTTGATGTAGTTTTCGATGGTGGCAAAGATGTCCATGATGTGCGGCTGGCGCGCGCGCGGCGTCATGTAGGCTGGGTCCGTCTTCCACTCGGGCTTGCCAAGTGCGTCACAGATTGGGTCCCAGGCATGGCCCTGAACGGTGAAATAGATGTAAGCGTTGGGGTCAGTTTCCCAGCCCTTGCACTTCAGGATCCATCCAGGCTGACCACCACCACCGGCGTTGGCGCCACGTGGAACAACCTTGTCAGCAAAAGCCTCCATCTCGTGCGGATACTGAGGGTACTCTTCCAGGTAGCCGATTTTGTCCAGGCGCAACTGGTCGCGCATTTTGACGCGGCACAGGTTAAGCACAGCGTCCTGCATCGACACGGCGACCTTCTGGCCTTTGCCGGTCTTCTGGCGGCCAATGTATGCCGTCAAAATTCCGATGGCGAGGTGCATGCCGGTGTTGGAGTCACCCAGAGCCGCTGAGGAAATGGTGGGGCCCGCGTTTTCGCCCTTCCAGTAACCCGTGGTGGATGCCGCGCCGCCAGCGCATTGCGCCACGTTTTCGTACACCTTCAGGTCTTCGTAATGATGCCCATCGCTAAAGCCCTTGACCGAAGCCAGGATCATGCCGGGGTTGAGGCTCTGGATGTGCTCCCAGGTGAAGCCCATGCGATCGAGCGCACCAGGACCAAAGTTTTCGACCATCACGTCGGACTCTTTGATCATCTTTTCGAGGATCGCCTTGCCTTCGGGTTTCTTGGTATCCAGCGTGAGCGAGCGCTTGTTGCTGTTGAGCATGGTGAAGTACAGCGCATCTGCGTCGGGAATGTCCCGAAGCTGACTGCGGGTCACGTCCCCGGACCCGGGGCGCTCGACCTTGATGACATCGGCGCCAAACCAGGCCAGCAACTGGGTACAGGCAGGACCCGCCTGTACGTGGGTGAAGTCAATGATCTTGATTCCGCTAAGTGGCTTGTCTGACATTTTCATTTCTCCTGGTAAATTGCTCTTGATAACTCGTTGACTGGCTTATTTCTTCTGAGCCGCTGTTTGCGGATTCAGCATGGTGATGCGTCCACTCTCTGTACCCGCCGTTTCATCAATCACGGCATTGATCAGAGTCGGTTTGCCCGACGCAATGGCTTCGTTCAATGCCTTGCTCAGTTCTGCGGGCGTGGTTGCGTTGACACCCACGCCACCAAAGGCTTCCATCATTTTGTCGTAACGCGCATTCTTGACAAATACGGTCGGCGCTACATCCGTACCACCGGATTGGTTGACGTCAGTGCCGCGATAGACGCCGTTGTTGTTGAAGACAATCACACAGATCGGCAGGTTGTAGCGGCAGATGGTTTCCACCTCCATGCCACTGAAGCCAAAGGCACTGTCACCTTCGATCGCAATAACCGGCTTGCCCGTGACCACAGCCGCCGCAACGGCGTAGCCCATGCCGATGCCCATGATGCCCCAGGTGCCCACGTCAAGGCGCTTGCGCGGCTGATACATATCGACAATGCTGCGGGTGAAGTCGAGCGTGTTGGCGCCCTCGTTGACCAGCATCGCATCGGGGTTGGCTTTGACAATTTCGCGAATCGCACCCAAGGCGCTATGGAAGTTCATGACTGGCGGGTTCTTGGCCAGCGTCTCTGCCATCTTGGCGATGTTTTTGTCCCGCCGCTCATACACACCTGAGGTCCAGTCTGCTGGTGGTTTGGCCCAGCTGGAACCCATGCCAGCCAGCAAAGCAGATACGCAGGAGCCAATGTCACCAATCAACGGTGCGGCGATAGCCACGTTGCTGTCTATTTCAGTGGGCGCAATGTCGATCTGGATGAATTGGCGATCGATGGCTTTGTCGCCACCCCAGGTTTTACCTTTGCCGTGTGACAGAAGCCAGTTCAGGCGGGCTCCGACCAGCATCACCACATCAGCCTCGGCCAGTACGTGCGAACGAGCCGCTGAAGCGGATTGTGCGTGGTTGTCGGGCAAAAGGCCCTTGGCCATGGACATGGGCAGATAGGGTATGCCGGACTTCTCGACCAATGCGCGAATGTCGGCATCAGCCTGGGCGTAGGCCGCGCCTTTGCCCAGCAAAATCAGAGGCCGCTTGGCACCTTTGAGCAAATCCAGCGCACGCTGCACTGAATCTGGTGCCGGAATCTGGCGCGGTGCCGCGTCAACCACCTTGATCAGCGAGCGCTTGCCTGCTGCGGCATCCATGGTCTGGGCAAACAGCTTGGCAGGCAGGTCCAGATAGACACCACCTGGCCGACCCGACACAGCCGAGCGGATGGCGCGCGCAATACCCACGCCGATATCTTCGGCATGCAGTACGCGAAACGCCGCCTTGCACAAGGGCTTGGCGATGGCGAGCTGGTCCATTTCTTCGTAGTCGCCCTGCTGCAAATCCACAATCTCACGCTCGCTGGAGCCGCTGATCAGGATCATCGGGAAGCAATTGGTGGTGGCATTGGCCAGTGCCGTCAAACCGTTGAGAAAGCCAGGCGCCGATACGGTGAGGCAAATGCCGGGCTTCTGGGTCAAAAAGCCTGCGGCCGCAGCGGCATTGCCAGCGTGTTGCTCGTGGCGAAACGAAATGACCCGCATGCCTTCGGCTTGGGCCATACGCGTGAGGTCGGTGATCGGAATGCCAGGCAGACCGAAAATCGTATTGATGTCGTTGAGCTTCAGCGCATCGATGACCAGGTGGAACCCATCGGTCTGTGCTGAAGATTGAGTGTCGTTTGTCATATGGGATGTCTCTTCGTTTTGACTTCTGTAACGGCGTTCAAAGTCGGGATTCGACTACCTCGCTGGTGGACCTGTGCGGGTCGTTGGCACCGTCGGGGTATCATAGGAAACCCCACCGCATCACGCCATTGACCACGGTCAATTTTCGAAAAAACACTTGCGAATCAAACCTACTTTCCAGCCCCGGTTTCCAAAATGATTTCTATTGAAAGTCATCCAGAGAAAAACGTCATCCGGGTTCAGCTCACTCAAAACACCAGTCTGCGGGATTTGAACGCAACAGAACGCAGTGATCTGGAGTCCCTGCTGACGGTGGTGGATTGCCACAAGGGCGATTTCCTGTTGCACCAGGGGGTGCACGACATGGAGCAGTACTTTGTCCTGGACGGCATCTTGAAGCGCGTGGTTGCCAACCAGCAGGCCAAGGAAATGATCCTGCGGTTTGCCGACGAACGCGATATGGAAACCAGCTACGCCGCCTGGCGTCTGGGTACGCCAACGCCTTACAGCATCGTCGCCGTGACAAAAGTGCGGGTGGCCAAGTTGCCGTTGCCTATTTGGGTTGATTTCATCGAGAAACACCCGGCTCTGAAGGCTTCATTTGAATTCGAAGTGATGCAATTGATGAGCGAGATATTGGCCCACACCATTACATTGCATCTTCTGGATGCGCCTGGGCGGGTCAGCCGCTTCCTGCGCAAGCACCCAGAGCTGTTTGACCGCATCCCGAAGAAAGAACTGGCCTCTTACCTCAATCTATCGGCAGAGACCCTTAGCCGCCTCAAACAACGCGGCAAAATCTGACCGGCTCAGTCCACCGGTTGTTCGGCCGCAAATTCGGATTTTTTGGGTGGACGTACTTTGGCAATGACTTTTGACAGCAGTGGCCACAGCAATAGCACGATGGCCAATGTACTGATGCCGCCCACCAACGGGTTAGACCACAGCACACCCACATTGCCCTGCGACACGAGCATGGCCTGACGGAAAGAGTCTTCGGCTTTGTCACCCAGCACAATCGCCAGAACCAGAGGTGCCAACGGGTAGTCCAGCTTCTTGAACAAATAACCGATCAGGCCAAACAACATCATGAACCAGATGTCCAGCATGGCGCTGTGAACCGTGTACGCGCCAATGGCGCAAATCACCACAATGACCGGCGCAATAATGGAGAACGGTATGCGCAGGATTGACGCAAATAACGGCACGGTCGTCAGGACCACGATGAGGCCAACCAGATTGCCCAGATACATGCTGGCGATCAGGCCCCAGACGAAGTCCTTTTGCTCCACGAACAACAGCGGGCCGGGCTGCAGACCCCAGATCAGCAAACCACCCAACAATACGGCGGCGGTGGGTGAGCCTGGAATACCCAGCGCAAGCATGGGCAGCAGCGCGCTGGTACCAGCGGCATGCGCAGCCGTTTCAGGGGCGATCACGCCTTCGATCTGGCCCGTACCAAACTTGGCGCCGTTCTTGGACATTTTTTTGGCCAGGCCGTAGCTCATGAAAGATGCCGGTGTCGCCCCGCCAGGTGTAATTCCCATCCAGATGCCCACCAGTGAGCTACGCACAGAAATCATCCAGTACTGAGGGAGCTTCTTCCACGTTTCAAACACCACTTTGGAATTGATCTTGGCGCTCTTGCCCTGGAATGCCAAACCTTCTTCCATCGACTGCAGGATTTCGCCAATGCCGAACAGGCCAATCACTGCAATCAGAAAGTCAAAGCCTCGCATCAGGTCGGGGAAACCAAAGGTCAGGCGCAACTGCCCTGTCACGGTATCCATACCCACCGCGGCCAAAGCGAACCCGATCGTCATGGACGCCAGAATCTTGAAAGGCGACCCTTTTCCCATGCCCACAAAACTGCAGAACGTCAGCAGGTACACCGCGAAGTACTCTGGGGGTCCAAACTTGAGGGCAAACTTGGCAACCAGCGGTGCCAGGAAAGTGATCATGACCACAGCCACGAAAGCGCCGATAAAGGAAGACGTGAAAGCAGTTGTCAGCGCTTCACCGGCCCGCCCTTGCTGGGCCATGGGATAGCCGTCAAACGTGGTGGCAACCGACCACGGCTCCCCCGGAATATTGAACAGAATTGACGTGATGGCACCGCCAAACAAGGCACCCCAGTAAATGCACGACAACATGATGATGGCCGAGGTAGGCGACATGGTGAAGGTCAGAGGCAGCAAAATGGCCACGCCATTGGCACCACCCAGTCCAGGCAGTACACCAATCAGCACCCCCAGGACAATCCCGACAACCATGAGGAGCATGTTCATCGGCGTCAAAATGACGCTGAAGCCATGAAAAAGTGCGTTGATTTCTTCCATGTCAATTCTCTTTATTGGCGCTTAGTAGCCCAGGAAACTCAGCAGGTCGAACTGACCCTTGAACAGCGGCACTTTGAACCAGACTTCAAACATGCCAAAAAATACTGCATTCACGATGAAGGCGACGATCACGCTCTTCACCGGCGAGTACTTGCCCAGAATGATCATGAACAAGGCGATGTAGATGGCAGAGGCCACGTAGAGCCCCAGGAACTGGACGGCCCCAACATACACCAGGGCCGGCAAAAAGACCGAAAGCACCCGCTTGAGTTGCTCTTGGTCAACAAAGCTTTCCATATTGCGGTTTTTGCCAAAAAGCGCCTGTAACATCGTGCCAGCACCCGCGATGCACATCACGATGCCGATGTAAAACGGGAAGTAGCCAGCACCCGGGCCCTCAGTGGTCCAGCCTGAACCCAGCTTCCAGCTTCCTGCGATCACGGTGACGCCCAAGACCAGAATCAGAAATGCGACGACCGCTTCGACCGCCCACGTCGCGACCACCGACGGCGACTCGCCGCCGGTCTGTTCAATTGGCTCCATTTGGAACTCCTGCTTTAGCTTTAGATGAGATGGCCCTGAACTTCAGGACAACACTGCTGGATCGGGCCGCGCAGGCCCAATCCGTTTTACTTGGCAATGAAGCCGGCTTCTTTCATGAGCTCGCGGTGCATGTTCTCGGCACTGCCGAGCCATTTTCCGAAGTCGTCGCCAGACATGGCGGTCTGGTTAAACGCGCCAGCCTCCATATAGTCTTTCCACTCTTTGGTCTCGCGGACTTTCTTCAGCATATCAACATAGAACTTCGTCTGGTCCGCTGTGACGCCCGGCGCCATGAAGATGCCGCGCAACATCACATAGCTGGCAGGCACGCCAGCTTCTTTGCAGGTAGGAATATCGCCCCATGCCTGGGTGTCGGTAACCTTGGCTTTATACGGAAGGCGCTTGTCGTCGAACACGCAAAGTGCCCGCAGTTGTTTGGCACGCCACTGGGCAACCGCCTCGATCGGGTTATTGACCGTTGAATCAACGTGCTTGCCAACCAGCTGCACGGCCACTTCACCGCCGCCCTTGTAGGGGATGTAAATGAACTTGGTGCCTGTGGCTTTTTCCATGCCCACAGTCAGAATCTGATCTTCCTGCTTGGAACCCGTGCCACCCATCTTGAACTTGTTGGGGCCACCCGCCTTCACGGCATCCAAATACTCCTTGGCAGTCTTGTAAGGCGCCTCGGCATTGACCCACAGCACAAACTGGTCAAGTGCCATCATCGACACCGGAGTCATGTCACGCCAGTTAAACGGCACGCCAGTGGCCAAAGGCGTCGTAAACAGGTTGGATAGCGTCACAATGATCTTGTGCGGGTCAGCCTTGGCGTCTTTGACAGACAGGAAACCTTCGGCACCAGCACCGCCCGATTTATTCACAACGATCAGCGGCTCTTTCATCAGCTTGTGCTTGATGATGATGCCTTGAATGAGACGCGCCATCTGGTCGGCGCCACCGCCTGTGCCGGCGGGGACCACGAACTCAACCGGCTTGGTGGGCTCCCATGCAGCGTGCGCTTGCGTACCCATCATCAGAAGCATGGCAGTTGCGACGGATGTCGCGGTGCCCCAGAAACGCTTGCTAACGCTGTTGCGAAGTGTCTTGACCATGGTTATCTCCTGTTATTTCGAATCGGGCCGGATTGGGGAGCAATTACCCCTCGGCCTCAAAGTATGACACTGCTATGGTCGTCGCGGTACAGGAAAAGCGCTCTTGACTGCGATCAAGAATGTCGAAGTTTTGGCCTACCCTAGGGTTTCTCCTGAGGAGCTCAAGGCATCGGCCCAAGGCGCACCCGGCCATTGTTCTGAGACAGGGTGTGCGCCAGCAATTTGACCAGGGCATACACCGTATCGATGTGGGGTGTGGCGGTCTGCGTCAGACGCCCCAACTCCACCACCGAGCCGACCAGCGCACCGACCTCAGGCTCGCGTCCCGCCTCCGCATCCTGCAACATCGATGTCTTGTGCTCGCCCACTTTCTCTGCACCGGAAATGCGCTTTTCAAGCGTCACGCGAAACTCGATGCCCAGCTTGTTGGCCACCGACTGGGCCTCGGACATCATGTGGGAGGCGAGCTCGCGGGTCAGCGGATACTGGCAGATGTCACCCAGTGTGGCATGCGCGAGACTGCTGATCGGGTTAAACGTGAGATTTCCCCAGAGCTTGAGCCAGATTTCAGAGCGGATGTTGTCCAGCACGGGCGACTTGAAACCGCCTTTGACAAAGCTTTCTGCCACGCGCGTCGCGCGATCACTGATGGATGCATCGAGTTCACCCACCGGGAAACGGTCACCTTCAATGTGCCTCACAACGCCCGGCTCTGTCAGCTCGGACGCCGGGTGCACCACGCAATCAATCGCCCGTTCGGGCGGAATATTTTTCAGGATTTCCCCGGTGGGATCTACGGTGTGCACCTGCGAGCCCTGCAAAGCGCCCCATGCTTGTAAAAGTACCAGAGGGGAAAGCCGTTTTGCTTGTTCACGACCACCGCGTCCGGCCCAAAGAGCTTGGGAACATCATTCACCACCGACGCCACCTGATGCGACTTCAAGGCGAGAATGACAATGTCCTGGGGGCCACTCCATGCAGGACGGCTTTGGTTCACACTTGGCCAAGCTAAACATCACCATGGAAATTCGCAGCACGGAAACCATCAAGCAGGTCGTGATGGCCGGTATGGGCATCAGTTTTTTGTCGGCCCACACCATCAGTCAGGAATTGCGATCGAAGAGTCTTGCGCTGCTGGATGTACAGGGGTTTTCGCTGATGTTGAACTGGTACGTCGTCCACCGCAAAAACAAACGCCTGCCACCGGTCGCACTGGCCTTCAAGGAGTTTCTGACTGAAGAAGGCGCTGGTTTGATTGAACGTGCGATAGCCATCGAGAAGCGTTTGCCCGCAAAATCCAAGCAGGGGACGACCGCCGGAACTCGTCACTGATCAGATTCACTGACCTGCCCGTCAATGTAGTACCAGCGCCCCGCCTCGCGCACGAAGCGGCTTGTCTCGTGCATACGCTGTGCCTTGCCCGCATCCCGGCAGCGCGCGACAAACTCTACAACACCGGCATCACCCGAAGCCACGGCGTGTCGAACTTCCAGACCCAGCCATTTCACCGGGGGTAAATCAAGCGCCCCAGGCGAGGAAGATGCGTGCCAGGTCTCCAGCAGATAGGTGATAAGACCCAGCACATAGGCGCTATAACGTGAGCGCATCAACGCCTCGGGCGTGGGTGCATGCAAGCCGGCACCAATGCCCAAATGCCATGGGCCGCAGCAGGTTGAATAGGATTTTTCACTGCCACAGGGGCAGGGGGAAAGGCCAGCCTGAGGACTTTTTTTGACTCGGGATTGAAACGGTTCGCTTTGCATCGCCCTGACAATAACACCGTGGTTACTTGTCAGGCTGTCCGCTCCCATTAACCCGCAGCTTGCGGCAAGTGCGTCAACTGGCTCACGCGTGAACTGAATACGACCCAGGCCTGCACACAAAACCCGCCCAGTGCCAGAACAAGACACACAGGCTCTCCCCAGGTAGCGCCCACGAACCCGCCCAGTGCCGCACCAACAGGCCGTGCGCCCATATTGACAGTGAGGAACAACGCCGAAACGCGCCCCAACATGGCACCGGGGGTAACCGTCTGGCGCAAGGTGGTGGAGGTGATGGTCCACAAAATGGGGCCTGCACCAAACAGAAAAAACGACAGCCCAGCCAGCACCGCTGTGGGCCAAGCCAGGGATGCCACCATGATCGCCGCCGCAAGCACCGACACTGCCGGCCCCACCTGAATCGCCCGCCCAAACGGCAGCGCCGCCACTACCCGTGATGCCAATAGAGCACCGACCATCATGCCGATGCCGTAAATTGCCAGTGTGGTGCCCACCCCGCCCGCGCTCAGGCCAAGCACCCGAACTGCATAGGGCACATAGGCCGCCTGCAACACAAACCACGAAATATTCCAGGCGACAGCCGTCAGCAAAATGGGACGCAACAAGGCATGTCGCCAGACCAGCAAAGCGCCGTCTTTCAACTCCAGTAAGGGATGCCGGGGCGCAACGGGCTTGCGGGGCGGATCCCCCAGGCCGAGCAGCAGCAGAACGGCCGACCCGGACAAAACGGCAGCCAGCACGAAAGCAGCCGAGCCGCCCGCCAACGACACCAGTGCACCCGCCAACGCAGGGCCAGCTGTAAACGCCGCGCTGCGGGCAAGCTCCAGGCGGCCATTGGCACGGCCCAGAGCCTCAGGTGGCACCAGGGTTGGCAAAAGCGCGGGGGCCGTCACGCTAAAGCCCACCGTACCAATGGCCCCCACAAAACCCAGCAAGGCCAACAGCGCAATGGAGAGCTGCCCCAGCAGCAACGAAATCAGCATGGCGACCAACGACAGTGCGCGCAACACTTCGGCCCACACCATGAGGCGCTTGCGCGAGGTGCGGTCGGCCAGCAGGCCCAGCGGGATGGACAGCAACAGAAAAGGCAGTGTCTGAACTGTGGCCAGCAGGCCAATCTCACCCGGCCCGGCACCCAGCGCCAGCACCGCAATGATCGGCACGGCTGCCAGGCTAAGTTGCTCCGCTGATTGCGCTGCCAGGTTGGACGCTGCAAGTCGGTAAAAGTGTGGGGGAAGCCGATTTGACATGCAGATCCTGCTGATACGAAGACTGCATTTTGCGCCGGGCAGCGCACCCCCACTGGCTGATTTCGGACCTGCGAAGACCCGTCTCGGGCGCCGGACAATTCTCACAGCGCAAAATGGAGCCCATGAAACCACCCAAACGACTGCAGTCACTGATTGAAGAAGGCCTGATCGACACGGTGGTGCGCCAGCTAATGAGCGGCAAGGAGGCCATGGTTTTTGTGGTGCGCTGTGGTGACGACACGCGCTGTGCCAAAGTCTACAAAGAGGCCACCAACCGAAGTTTTCGTCAGGCGGTGGACTACACCGAGAACCGCAAGGTTAAAAATACACGCCAGGCGCGCGCCATGGCCAAGGGCACGCGCTTTGGCCGTGAAGCGCAAGAAGCGGCCTGGCAAAGCGCCGAGGTGGATGCGCTATACCGCCTGGCTGCCGCCGGTGTGCGAGTGCCCAAGCCCTACAACTTCCATGAAGGCGTGTTGCTGATGGAACTGGTCACCGACGAGCACGGTGACGCCGCGCCGCGCCTGAACGACGTGCAGTTCACACCAGAGCAAGCGCTGGCGCACCACGCCACGCTGTTGACCGAAGTGGTGCGCATGCTAAGCGCGGGCGTCGTGCATGGGGATCTGTCGGAATTCAACATCCTGCTCAGCGGCGATGGCCCGGTGATCATTGACCTGCCGCAGGCCGTGGACGCTGCGGGCAACAACCACGCCCAGCGCATGCTGCTGCGCGACGTGACCAACCTGCGGGATTTCTTCGGTCAGTTCGCGCCAGCGCTCCTTCGCACCGATTTTGGCCCCGAGATCTGGGACCTTTACCAGCGCGGCGTGCTGGACCCCGAAGTCAAACTAACCGGCCGTTTTGAGCAAAGTCAGTCTGCTGCTGACGTGAGCGGCGTGCTGCGCGAAATAGACGACGCGTGGGCAGAAGAAGCGGCGCGCCGGTTGCGCATGCAGACGGCGCGCTAGCCTGACATCGCCGCCCGCTGGGCGCCCTGACGCGTGGGCCAGCCGTCTTGGCAGTGTTAAGGTCGGCAGCCGAACTGGCCCTTTTTAGCGTTTTCAAAATACGTTAGATCACCTGGGCAGGCTGCCTTCGGACTAGGCAACTCGGTGCCTGCCTTGGCAGAACAGGCATAAGCACCCGTCTTTTTCACGAAAGACTTTGGCACCAGTTTCCAACTGCCTGAACAAACTGTTGCAGCTGTTGCCACTGCCGCAATGGCTGGTTCCTTGGCTGCTGCTACTGGCTTGGCAGGCTCGGCCCTAGGTGCTACGGCAGGTGCGGCAGGTGCGGCCGCGACAGGCTTCGGTGCTTCCACAATGGTGACCGTAGCTGACTTGTCGGCGCCACCGCAGTTAGGGTGCGACTGCACACTGCGTCCCCCCAGATTCAGCGTGTACTGGCCCGCTTTGGTGTACGTGTGGCTGACCACAAACGGAGGTGGCTTGTTAAGGTCAACAACACCATCAACCGACGTACCATCGCCAAAGAAGACGATGAAGCCGCAGTAGTTGGCAGAAATCACGTCAATGTTGGCGGTCACGGTCACGGGTTCGCCCACTTTGGCCGAGGGCGGGCTTACGGTCAGGCCTCCCAACATTTGTGCGTGGGCGCAGGCCACCAGGGTAGCCGACAGAAAAAGAGTTTTGACCTGGGTTTTGAGTTTCATGTGATGGGTTCCCGTCTGCAAAGTAGTCTGAAGAAATAAGCGGCCGCAGGCAAGCATATGCCGGCAAACCATTTTGTACCCGCATGCGGTCAAAGCCCCGCCCATGAAAATGTAAAAAGTTGTGCACCTATGGCACCCAAACCACGGCACGACCCGGAGCCAATCAGCGTAGTTCGATCAACACCGGCTGGTGATCTGAAGCGCGGGACTCCGCATTGACCTCAACTTGTCTGACACGTGCCTTGAGCGTTTCACTGACAAACACAAAGTCGCAGGCAATGGGCACAGGGCCATAGCGGTGGTCATGCAGGCGAAACGTCGGTGCGTGCAAGCTTTTGCTGTGCGCGAGTGGCCATGCATCGGTTAAACACGTGACATCCGGCCCCTGCGAAGCCTGGATAACCTGGTATTCGGAGTCGCGGGTCTCCAGATTGAAGTCGCCACACAGCAGGGCATCAGGCGTGTGCACCTTGTTCTGAAATGGCCCACCGGTCTCATCATCGAGCGGTGGATGCGCCGCCTGACGGCAAGCCTGGGCATGAATATCTACCAGGGTCTGTGCCTGGGCCATGCGCTGACGCGGCGAATAGAACTCAAGGTGCGTGGTCATGACACGCACCGGACCCCACGATGCCAAAACGGTGGCAGTGGTGCACATGCGCGGCATGGAGCGCACGCCGGCATCCGCCGGATAGGGCAGCGGGTAGTGCTGCACCTGGGTTAGCGGCAGTCGTGTGGCCACCAGATTGCCAAAACGCTGACGCTGCCCATGGCGACCCATCTCGTCGACCGCTGCACCAAAGCACACTTCGAAACCGGGGAGAAGCTCGCCGAGTCTGGCCACCTGGTCAAACCCGGCATCGCCCTCAAGCTGCGGGTAGTTCACGGCGACCTCTTGCAGGCACAGCACATCAAAATCAGCCATGGCACGGGCCTCGGCCACGACGCGCTCGATGCTCACGACACCGTCCAGGCCGCAAAACCACTGCACGTTCCAGGTAATCAGTTTCATATTGAATTCTTCGTCTGTATTACTTGATGCCGGCACGCATGAAGCTCTGGACGAATTGCCGCTGGAACAACAAAAACCCGATCAGCAGCGGTGCAGACGTCATCAGCGTTGCGGCGGTGATGATGGACCAGTCAATGCCCTGGTCGGTACTGGAGAACACTTGCAAGCCCACTGTCAACGGGCGCGCGTTCACACTGTTGGTGATGATGACAGGCCACAGGAAATTGTTCCAGTGAAAGCTGACCGACACCAGCGCAAACGCGGTGTAAACCGGCCGGGACAATGGCACATACACGCGCCACAAAATTTGCAAGGGGCTGGCGCCTTCCATGCGGGCAGCTTCGTCGAGTTCCTTGGGGATGCCCATGAAGGTCTGGCGCAGCAAAAAAATGGCAAAGGCAGACGCAAAATACGGCAGCCCCACGGCCAGCAACGTGTCTACCAGGCCCAATTGCGCCATGGTTTTGTAGTTCTCTACCAACAGGATGTCGGGCATGATCATCAGCTGCAAAAGCACCAGCGCAAACAGCACGTTCTTGCCCGCAAACTCATAGCGGGCAAACGCGTAGGCCGCGAGTGTGCTGAGCACTAGCTGTGACGCCAGGATCATGCTCACCAGCATGAAGGTGTTCAGAAAATAGCGGGCAAACGGCGCGGCGGCCCAGGCCCGCGCAAAGTTGTCCAGCGTCAACGGCGCCAGTAACTCAAAGCGGGTTGAGTATTCGCCGGGATGAAACGCCGTCCACACCGCATAGACCAAGGGCAAGACCCACAAAAGCGCAAGCGCCCACGCGGCTAGCGTGTCGATCCAGCCAGGGTCGTTGTAGACCATACGGGTCGGTGCCGCTGATTTCACTTGTAATGGACCTTTCGGTCCAGCACAAAGAACTGGAACATTGCCACTGAAGCGAGTACCGCCAGAAGCACCACGGTCAAGGCGGATGCGTAACCCGTATCCCAGAAGCTAAAACCCACCGTGTACAGGTGGTACAGCAACAGCGTGGATGCGTTGTTGGGCCCGCCGCGGGTGAGCACGACCACGTGGTCGACCATTCGCACAGCGTTGATGACGGCATTGATCATCACAAAGAGCGTCGTGGGCATTAACAAAGGCCACTGCACCCGCCGGAAGAAATACCAGCGCGATGCGCCTTCGATGGCCGCCGCCTCGCGCAGGCTGGGGTTCAGGCTTTGCAATGCGGCCAGATAGAAGATCATGAAGAAGCCTGATTCCTTCCATACTGCCACCAGGGTGACTGCGCCGAGTGCCGTGCGCTGGTCTCCCAGCCAGTTGTGCGACGGCAAACCAAACAGGCCCGTGATCTGCTCCAGCAACCCGTATCCCGGCGTGTAGAAAAACAACCAGATGTTGGCCACCGCAATCATGGGTAACACGGTGGGGGTGAAATACGCCATGCGCAGGAAACCTCGCCCGGCCATGCGCTCATTCACCCACAGCGCCATGACCAGGGCCAGGCAGATTGAAAAAGGAATCGTGCCCAGGGCAAACCACAGGTTGTTTTTGAGAGCCGTCCAGAACACCGGGTCATCGACCATCACGTGGTAGTTTTCCAGCCCCACCCACACACCGGGGCGCGAACCCTTGGGTGTCGAGAAGAAACTGTCAACCAGGGTGGCAAGCGCCGGGTAGTGCGTGAACGCCACCAGCAGCACAAAGGCCGGCAGCAGCAGCAGGTAGCCGTGCACGGCCCCGGTGTCAAAACCCCGTTTGCTCACAAATTACCAGTCAAATCGGCTTCAGGCCCACATAGAACGTGCATAGTTAGCTATATTATTTATAGCTACGCAAAATCCGGTCTGCTTCCTTCTGGGCGTCCTGCATGGCCAGCGTAGCGGTCTTGGTGCCGGTCAGCGCAGCCTGCAAGCCGTCGTTCAGCGCCTTGGTCACGCGCTGGTTGTCATGGGTGGAGAACTCGGCCATGGCAAACGGCAACTGGTCACGGGCGACCAGTGCCGGCGGAAAGTCACGGCCATATTTGCGCAGTGAATCCGTGCCGTAGGCGGCCTCGGACACAGCCACGTAGCCAGTCTCAATGCTCCAGCGTGCCGCACGCTCGGGTTGGGTGATCCACTTGATGAACTTGAAGGCAGCTTCTTGTTGTGCCGGTGTGGATTTCTTGAAGATGTAGAAGTTGCCACCACCTGTGGGCGAGCCCTTGCGCTTGCCGGCCGGCAACATCGCCACACCAAAGTCGAACTTCGCATTGGCCTTGACATTAGTCAGGTTGCCGGTGGTGGTCCACATCATGGCGACTTTTTTCTCAAAGAAATCTTTCGGCGTGGTGCCCCACTCAACAATACCCGCAGGATGGGACCCCTGCTTGGTCAGTTCGATCCAGTATTGCAACGCCTCTATGACTTTCGGGTCGTCAAACTTGACGGCGGTGCCGGCTTCATTGGCCATCACTACGTCGTTCTGGATGGCAAGACCCTGGAACAACCAGTAAGGAAAACCGCTCGACGGGATTTGCACCCCGTACTGTGTGACCTTGCCAGACGCGTCCTTGACCGTCAGCTTCTTGGCCATCTCGGCCATCTCGGCCCAGGTGGACGGCGGCTTGTTGGGGTCCAGGCCCGCAGCTTTGAAGAGGTCTTTGTTGTAGTACTGAACAATGGTGGACCGCTGAAACGGAACGCCCCAGGTTTTTCCACCGCTCTGGCTGTTTTGCATGAACGCCTTGTAAAACCCACCCAGCCAGGCCTTGTCGTCCGCCGTCTTCACAAAGTTGTCGATCGGGACGATGGCATCTTCATCAATCAGCGTGAACATGTCGGTCGACAGCAACACGGACGTAACCGGTGGCGTGCCCGACTTGTTGGCGGTCAACGCCTTGACGATCGTGTCCTGGTAACTGCCTGCATAGATGGGTGTGACCTTGATGCCAGGATTCTCCTTGGTGAAGCCGGCCGCAAATTCATCGATGAACTTGGCGATGGTCCCCCCCACTGCAACGGGGTAGAAGAATGAAATTTCGGTCTGGGCCTGCGCATGGGCACCCATTGGCAACGTGCCCAGCACGACTGCTGCGGCAACAATGGCGCGGTGAAAGGTTTTTCTCTGCATGATTTGCTCCTGGTTGGGTGGGTGAATGGTTGGGTCGCTCGTTCTGTCAGGTGATTCTGAAGCCTTGCGAATCAAAGTAGTGCTCGTCGTGTGCCGGCCATTGCAGCGAAACGCTTGATCCCGCAGCAATATCAGATTTGCCTTCGGCCCGCACCGTGATCAGTTCGGTCCCCACAACGCAGCGCAGTACAAGGTCTGCGCCCAGGTACTCCAGGCTTTGGACAATGGCGGGCACAGTCCCGTTCAGGGCGACCGACTCTGGCCGTATGCCCAGCAATTGGCCAGAACGGGTGGCCGCTACGCTGCTTCCCGCGATGCAGCCGTTGTCCAGGCGCAGCAAATTCATGGCGGGGGTGCCAATAAACCGGGCTGCGAATGTCGTGGCCGGGTTGGCGTAAAGCGCGCGCGGCGCGGCAGACTGCTCAATGCGCCCCTTGTTCAGCAGCACTACCTGATCGGCCATGCTCATCGCTTCGGTCTGGTCATGGGTGACATACACCACGGTCAGGCCCAGGCGCTGCTGCAATTCGCGCAGCTCGTGGCGCATCTCCTGGCGCAACTGCGCGTCCAGGTTGGAAAGGGGCTCATCCATCAGGCAAACCTTGGCCTGCGCCACCAGGGCGCGGCCCAGTGCTACACGCTGCTGTTGCCCGCCCGAGAGCTGGGATGGTTTTCGCTCCAGCAGCTTCTCAAGACCCAGCAACTCAGCGGTGGACTGTAAGCGCCGGGCAGTCTCACCCGCGTCCACCTTGCGCACGGACAGGCCAAAACAGATGTTGTCAGCCACACTCAAATGTGGAAACAGCGCGTAATTCTGGAACACCATGGCGACACCGCGGGCGGCGGGCGGCTTGTGCGTGACATCCACACCATTCACAAAAACCTGTCCGGTGGTGGCCGACTCAAGGCCGGCAATGATGCGAAGCGTGGTGGACTTGCCGCAACCCGAAGGCCCCAGCAAAACACAAAATGTCCCCGGCTCAATGGTCAGGCTGATGGCGTCCAGCGCCTTGGTGTTGCCCCAGTCCCGGGACACATTGACAAGTTGAATCGACGACATGGCGCGAGTATAGGGATGCTTAATTGGCGTTTGATGACGTTCGACCCGGGGAGAAGGGCCGCAGCAGTTCAACCAATGCCGCAAACACGTCAGGATTGGCCGCCACGCATTCCCGGGTCTCCATAAAGTCGGTGCCGCCATGGAAGTTACCTACCTGCCCACCGGCTTCGGTGACCAGCAGACTGCCCGCCGCCACGTCCCACGCGTTGAGACCCAGATCAAAACAGCCATCCGTGCGGCCAGCTGCCGTCCAGGCCAGGTCCAG
>JANPAZ010000224.1:0-3434 GCA_031430225.1 Rhodoferax sp.
ATGCGGACCCAATGGAAAGAGGGCGGGCAGGACAAAAAAGTCATGTCACCTGTGAGCCTGATCGTCAGCGCCTTCGCCACCCTGGCCGATGTGCGTGGCACGCTCACACCGCAGCTCAACGCGACCGAGCCCGATACCACCCTGGTGCTGGTTGACCTGGGCCACGGCCAGAACCGCATGGGCGGCAGCATTCTGGCGCAAACGCTGGGCCAGTTGGGTGACGCGGCACCCGATCTGGACGACCCGCAAGACCTGGTCAACCTGGTGAAAGCTGTCAACACTTTGCGTAGCACGGGCAAGCTGCTGGCCTACCACGACCGCAGTGATGGTGGGCTTTTTGCCACCGTGTGCGAGATGGCGTTTGCCGGCCACGTGGGTGTGGCGCTGAATGTGGACCTACTGGTGACCGAGGGCGACGGCATTTCCGACAGCCGCGCCGAACACGGCGACAGCAAAAACTGGGCGGGCCAGGTGAGTGCGCGGCGCGAGGAACTCACGCTCAAGGCGCTGTTCAGCGAAGAGCTCGGCGTGGTGCTGCAAGTGCGTACTGCACAGCGCAACGAGGTCATGCAGACCCTGCGCGAGCATGGCTTGAGCAAGCACAGCCACTTCGTCGGCAAGACGCGACCCATCAGTGCCGCCATCACAGCGGGCATGAATCATGGTGTTGGCGAGGTGCAGGTGTGGCGCGATGCCAAAGCCGTCTTCACCGCCAAGCTTCACGACCTGCACCAGGTCTGGGACAGCACCAGCTGGAAGATTTGCCAGCTGCGCGACAACCCGGCTTGTGCCGACGCCGAGCACGCCGCTGCGGGAGACCCGTCTGACCCGGGTCTGCACACATACATACAACAAAATGAGTCTCAGGCCCACATAGAACGTGCACAGTTAGCTATAAATTCAGTAGCGTCGCCAGGGTTGATGCTGTCGCGCCCACGCGTGGCCGTGCTGCGTGAGCAGGGCGTCAATTCCCACGTGGAAATGGCCTATGCCTTCACCGAAGCAGGCTTTGAGGCCTTCGACGTCCACATGACCGACTTGCAAACGGGTCGCGCCAGGCTTGAGGACTTCAAAGGCGTGGTGGCCTGCGGCGGTTTCAGTTACGGCGACACGCTGGGCGCAGGCATCGGCTGGGCCCGATCCATCACCTTCAATGCTGTGCTGGCCGACCAGTTCAAAGCTTTCTTTGGCCGGGCCGATACATTCGGTTTGGGTGTGTGCAATGGCTGCCAGATGTTTGCCGAGCTGGCCGACATCATCCCCGGTGCGCAGGACTGGCCGCGTTTCACCACCAACAAGAGCGAGCGTTTTGAGGCGCGCCTGAGCCTGGTCGAAGTGCTGGAATCACCGTCGCTGTTCTTCAAAGGCATGGCCGGTAGCCGCTTGCCCATTGCCGTGGCGCACGGTGAAGGCTACGCCAACTTCGAGGTGGCCCACGGCGGGCGCGGCAATCCCGCAAAAGCCATCGCGTCCCTGCGCTTTACCGACAACCATGGCAAGCCTTCCGAAGCTTACCCGTTCAACCCCAATGGCAGTCCGCAGGGGCTGACCGCCGTCACCACCGCAGATGGCCGCTTCACCGCGATGATGCCGCACCCAGAGCGCGTGTTCCGCAATGTTCAGATGAGCTGGACGGATGGTGATGTGTCGGCGCACAGTGCGTGGATGCAGTTGTGGCATAACGCGCGGCGGTGGGTGGGCTGATGGCTGCACCGTAAGCCAACGGCAATAGCCACAAAACCCACTTATGACCCCCCAACAGATCCTGTCTCACTACGACACCGCACAGCTCTGGAGCAGCGCGCCGGGCCTTGCACCGGGCTTTGATGTGGCTGCGGCCTACCAAAGCGCGTTGGCCGTGCGTGAGTTGCGTAAGAGCCGGGGCGAGGTGCCGCGTGGCTACAAGATTGGTTTTACCAACCGCAACATCTGGCCGCGTTACCAGGTGTTTGCACCCATCTGGGGCACAGTGTGGAGCAGCACCTTGCAGTTTTGCGATGGGAAGGGCACCGTGGCCCTTGGCGGCACCTGCCAGCCCCGCCTCGAGCCTGAGGTCGTCTTCTGCCTGCGTGCCGCGCCGCCACCCCACTCAACGCTGGAGCAACTCTTTGACTGCCTCGAATGGATGGCACCGGGGTTTGAGATCGTGCAGTCGCACCTGCCCGACTGGAAATTCACGGCCGCCGATACCGTGGCCGACAGCGGCCTTCACGCGCACCTGCTGGTGGGCCGCAAGGTGCCCGTTCGTGACGTGGCGGCATCCGCTGAATTGCTTGAGCTGCAGCTCAATGCCGCGACCGTTTCTTTGTCGCAGGACGGCAGGCCAGCAGAGCAGGGGCAGGGCGCGAATGTGCTCGAAGGCCCGCTGCATGCACTGCGTTACTTCATGAACGAATTGCGCAATTGCCCCAACGCCCCGGACCTTCAAGCCGGGGACGTGATTACCACCGGCACCTGGACGGACGCCTGGCCCGTGAGCGTGGGTCAGTCGTGGCGTGCGCAATTCAGTGCGCCGCTGTCGCCGCTGGACGTTGTGTTTGGTTAGTGGCTTTGTACGTGCCAAGTCAAGGAGCTTAAATGCTTGTGTTCTTCCGACTGATGGCGTTGTGCCTTGCCACTGTGAGTACCACTGCCGTTGCTGCACTGCCCCCCGCATGGGTGATGCGAAGCAACCAGTTGGCCGACCCGGTGTTACAAGACGGCGGGCAGTTTCTGCCTGAAGCCGGTTCGCAGGCAGGTAAAGAAGAGTTTGATACCCAGGTCATTGACCTGAAGCCCCAAGCCTATGAGCGCCGGGTAGTGGCATTGAAGGCACGCCGCGAGGCACTGGTCGCTTTGCGGGCGTCCGAGCCTGACCCGCAAGTTCAACAAGACCTGGAGATCCTCATCGCGTCCCGCGATCAGGCCATCAGTCAAGCCGAAGTCTCACGCCAATACCTGCTGGACGCCGTGGATGCGGCAGGCATTGTCAATTGGGGCTTGAGCACATTGCTGGACCCTCGAAACAAGCCAGACCGGCAAGCCCGGGCCTTGGCGCGCTTGAAGCGCTATGCCGGACTGGAGCCGGGGTTTGCGCCCATCGCCACGTTGGCCAGGGAGCGCACGCAAGAAGAACTGACCCGCACAGGCCTTGTCGGCCCTTATGTGGAGGGACTCAAACAGCAGCTGGACCGCACCGACTACTTTCTGAAAGGCTTGTCCGATCTTTTTACCAAAGCAAGGTTGACCGGCTGGAAATCTGATTTCGCCGTGTTGAGCCGGCAACTCAAAGACTATGACCACTGGCTGCGCCAGGAGGTGCTTCCCCGGGCCAGAAAAGAGGCAAGGCTGCCCCCTGCGGTGTATGCGGAGGCCCTGAAGCAGGTCGGCGTGGATATTGCGCCCGACGAGTTGATCGAGCGCGCCAGTTTTGACTTTGCGGAAGTGCGCGATGA
>JANPAZ010000225.1:0-3300 GCA_031430225.1 Rhodoferax sp.
ACGGGCTGCATGTTGCCGCGCAGCCGCGCTGGGGGCTGCTCACGCACGCGATCACCATCGGCTACCAGGGTCCCGGGCAAGATCACGCGATCGTCCTTGGCCAGACCACTGGTGATTTCTGTGGTGCCGGTGCCTTGTAGCCCGGTTTGCACCATCACTTGTTTTGCCTTGCCCTGTGCGCTGACAAGAACAAACGTGGCACCGGTGCCGTCTTTGCGCAAAGCGTCGGTGGGCAGCAGCAAGGCGTTGGCTGCTTGCGCAGCCACGATCTCGACCGACACTGTCATGTCGGGGCGCAAATAGGCAACCGGTGGCTCCACGCGCAAACGCAGTTCCACCGTGCCGCGCTGCGGGTCAACTGCCGGGGCAATGTAGATCAGGCGGGCGGCAAAATGCTGGTCGGCATACGCATCGGCAGTGGCATTGGCGACTTGCCCCAGCTTGAGAAACTTCAGGTTTTTTTCATCGACGCTGGCAATGATGCGCAACTCGGAACCGCCGACCAATGTCAGGATCGGCTTGCCTGCTTGTGCGGTGTCGCCCGGGTCATTGGCGCGGCTGATCACGGTTGAAGCGGTGGGTGCGCGCAGGCTTAAAGCGTCCAGCCGGGCCAGTGCAGCCCGCCGCGCAGCAACAGCCTGCTCCTGGCGCGCCAGGGCAAGGGCCATTTCGGCCCCGCCGGTTTGATTGCCGTCTGCCTGCGCCCTGGCCGCCAGCAGCGCTGAACTACTTACTCGAGCAGCACGTTGCACCTCGTCAACCCTGGACTGCGACACAAAGCCCTGCGCGAATAATGCCTTTGTCCGTGTGAGCTCTGCTTGCGCCTGCGTATTGGAGGCCAGTGCCTGCTCGTACTGTTGCAGGCTGACCGGGGCCTGGATGGTCTGGATCTGTCGTATGCGCATTTGTGCTTCTGACGCGGCGGCCTCGGCTTGTCGCAACGTTGCCTGGGCTTCGTCATCGCGCAGATGAACCAGGATCTGGCCCGCCTGCACAACATCGCCTTCCTGCACCAAAATGCGCTCAATTCGTGCGGTGTTCTGGCTGGCAACTTCGGTTCGGGTCTGGTCGGCGACCCGCCCACTGGTGACCACGGTTTGAACCAGTTTTCCTTGGGTGACGGTCACCACTTCCACCGATTGACCGCGATGGCTGTAAAACCAAACCGCTGCCACGCACACCAGAACGGCAATGCCGCCGTAAATCAAGGGCCGTGAGAATTTCATCGTGCCATTGTGCAGTGCTGATGTCGTTTTTAAGGGCGCGCATGATGCGGACCTTGATATGGATCAAAGGCGTAAGTCAGGCTGCAGCAAGCTCACTCCTCATAATTCAGGGCAATGCAATTCGTAATTATGAATTCAGTTTTTTGAAAACCCGACGGAGACATGGCATGACCTCGTACGCTGACTTTCACCGCAGATCCATTGAACAACCCGAGACTTTTTGGGCCGAGCAGGCGAAGCTGATTGACTGGAATACCCAGCCTCAGCAGATCTGCGACTACAGCAATCCGCCGTTTGCCAAGTGGTTTGTGGGCGGCACCACCAATCTGTGCCACAACGCGGTGGACAGGCACCTGAAGGAACGGGCTGACCAGGCAGCCCTGATCTTTGTATCCACTGAGACGAATGTCGAGAAAACCTACTCGTTTCGCGAACTGCACACTGAAGTGCAGCGCATGGCGGCTGTACTGAAGGCACTGGGCGTCGAGAAGGGCGACCGCGTCTTGATCTACATGCCCATGATCCCCGAAGCCGCATTTGCCATGCTGGCCTGCACGCGCATTGGCGCGATTCACTCGGTCGTATTTGGCGGGTTCGCCTCGGGCTCGCTGGCCTCACGCATCGAAGACGCCGCCCCGACCGTGGTGGTGAGTGCAGACGCCGGCTCGCGTTCGGGCAAAGTGGTGGAATACAAGCCGCTGCTGGACGAAGCAATTCGCCTGTCGGCCCACAAACCTGATGCAGTGCTGCTCGTAGACCGCGGTCTGGCTACTATGAATTTAGTAGCAGGACGTGACCATTCCTGGGGGGCCATGCGGCAAAAACACCTGGATTCCCAGGTGCCCTGCGAATGGCTGGATGCGACTCACAGCAGTTACACCCTCTACACCAGCGGTACCACCGGTAAACCCAAAGGCGTGCAGCGCGACACCGGTGGCTACGCCGTGGCACTGGCGGCCAGCATGAAGCACATCTACTGTGGCAATGCCGGTGAGACCTACTTTTCGACCAGCGACATTGGCTGGGTGGTGGGCCACAGCTACATCGTTTACGGCCCGCTGATTGCGGGCATGGCTACCATCATGTACGAGGGGCTGCCCACGCGGCCAGACGGTGGTATCTGGTGGAGCCTGGTCGAAAAATACAAGGTAACGGTGATGTTCAGCGCGCCCACCGCTGTGCGGGTGCTCAAGAAACAAGACCCGGCGTTGCTCAGCAAATACGATTTGTCATCGCTGCGTGCACTGTTTTTGGCGGGTGAGCCGCTGGACGAACCTACGGCCCAATGGATCAGCCAGGGTCTTGGCAAGCCCATCATTGACAACTACTGGCAGACCGAAACCGGCTGGCCCATCATGAGCATCTGCAAGGGGGTGGACGATGCACCGACCAAATTTGGCTCACCCGGCAAGGCGGTCTATGGCTACAACGTCAAGTTGCTGGATGACCAGACGGGTGCCGAATTGACAGGAGCCAATCAAAAGGGTGTCGTTGCCATTGAAGGCCCGCTGCCGCCCGGTTGTATGCAGACCGTCTGGCGAGATGACGAGCGGTTCGTCAAAACCTATTGGTCCAGCGTGCCGGGAAAAATGGTCTACAGCACGTTTGACTGGGGAATCCGGGACGAAGACGGCTATTTCTTCATCCTGGGCCGGACAGACGACGTGATCAATGTCGCAGGGCACCGTTTGGGCACGCGCGAGATCGAGGAAAGCATTTCTGCCCACCCGAACGTGGCCGAAGTGGCCGTGGTCGGCGTGGCAGACTCGCTAAAAGGGCAGGTGGCCATGGCGTTTGCCGTCGTTAAAGACGCCACGTTGCTCACCAATGATGCGGCGCTGCTCAAGCTGGAGGGCGAAATCATGAAGCTGGTTGATGGCGACCTGGGTGCCGTGGCGCGTCCGGCTCGCGTTCGATTTGTGACCATACTGCCCAAGACCCGCAGTGGAAAGCTGCTGCGCCGCGCGGTACAGGCGGTGTGCGAGGGGCGCGACCCCGGCGATTTGACCACCATGGATGACCCTGCTGCATTGCAGCAAATCAGGGACTTGCTACAGGTTTAGCCAGGTTTTCA
>JANPAZ010000226.1:0-3863 GCA_031430225.1 Rhodoferax sp.
GCCCAGTCGGGATTTGTTCTCAGTGCCGTCCAGGTCAATCAGGGTTTTGTCGAGGAAGGCCTGCTCGGACGCGTCCAGCCCCAGCACTGCTTCGGAAATTTCGGTGTTGATGAACTCCACGGCTTTCAGCACGCCCTTGCCAAGGTAGCGGCTCATGTCGCCGTCGCGCAGTTCAATGGCTTCCCGTGAGCCCGTGGAGGCACCCGAAGGCACGGCCGCGCGGCCCATGGTGCCGCTTTCAAGCAGCACGTCACACTCGACGGTGGGGTTGCCGCGCGAATCCAGGATTTCGCGGCCTACGATATCAACTATGGCGCTCATTTATTCGACCTCATTAAAGTTTTGAATTTGTTTAAAGCCCTCCCCGCGAGGGGAGGGTTGGGGAGGGGCGGGCACATACACCCCATAGGGGAGAGCGTCAGCTCACCCCCTCAACCAGAATCATGTTGAAAAACTCGGTCGCGCCCTGGCGCTTTTCCCGCGCTGCGCGGTAGAGCTCGGCATCGTAAAAGGTCTTGGCAGCGTCGTAGCTGGGAAAACGAAGCATCGCAATGCGCGCCGGTTTCCAGTTACCTTCCAGCGCTTCAAACTTGCCACCACGCACCAGATACTCGCCACCCGCAGCGGCCACGGCAGCGGGTGCTGCTGCCATGTACTTTTTGTACTGCTCCATGTCTGAGATTTGCATGTCAACAAAGATGTAGGCGGCGGTCATGGCGTTCTCCGGTTGTTTCAATTGAAGTTGTTCTCAAGGAAGCCGTGCTTCTTGGTCACACGGTCCAGTTCAAGAAGTGTCTCAAGCAGGGCTTTCATGTGCTTGAGCGGCACGGCATTCGGCCCGTCGCTCATCGCCTTGGCCGGGTCGGGATGGGTTTCCATGAACAGGCCGGCCACACCCACCGCTACAGCAGCGCGGGCAAGCACGGGCACCATCTCGCGCTGGCCGCCACTGCTGGTGCCTTGCCCGCCGGGCAATTGCACGGAGTGGGTCGCGTCAAACACCACAGGCGCCAGAGTTTCGCGCATGATGGCCAGGCTGCGCATGTCGCTCACCAGGTTGTTGTAGCCAAAGCTGGCACCCCGTTCGCAGGCCATGAAGTTGTCTTCTGGGAGACCTTTTTCTTTTGCGGCTGCACGGGCTTTGTCGATGACGTTTTTCATGTCACCTGGTGCCAGGAACTGGCCCTTCTTGATATTGACCGGTTTGCCGCTTTGCGCCACGGCCCGAATGAAGTCGGTCTGGCGGCACAAGAAGGCGGGTGTCTGCAGCACATCGACCACCGCACATACCTGCGCGATCTGCGACTCGTCATGAATATCGGTCAACACGGGCACCCTGAGTTCGCGCTTCACCTTGGCCAGTATCTCCAGGCCCTTGTCAATGCCGGGGCCGCGAAAGGTAGTGCCGCTGGAGCGGTTGGCCTTGTCAAAGCTGCTCTTGAAGATGAAGGGGATGCCCAGGCTGGACGTGATCTCCTTCAACGTGCCGGCCGTGTCCATTTGCAATTGCTCGGACTCGATCACGCAGGGCCCCGCAATCAAAAAGAATGGCTGATTCAACCCAATGTCGAAACCACACAACTTCATGTCAAGCCACGGCCTTCAGGTTTTTGCCCGCCGTCTGGTGGTCCAGCGCGGCCTTGATGAATGCGTTGAACAGCGGGTGGCCATTCCATGGCGTCGACTTGAATTCGGGGTGAAACTGCACACCGACAAACCAGGGATGAACGGTCTGTGGCAGCTCGACGATTTCGGTCAACTGCTCTCGCTGGGTCAGGGCCGAAATAACCAGCCCGGCCTTGCGCAGCCGGTCCAGGAAATTCACGTTGGCTTCATAGCGGTGGCGATGCCGCTCGGTGACCACATCGCCATAAATCTCATGTGCGAGCGAGCCCTTGACCACGTCAGAGCTTTGCGCACCCAGGCGCATCGTGCCACCCATGTCAGAATTTTTGTTACGGGTTTTGATGGTGCCGTCGGCGTCTTTCCATTCGGTGATCAGGGCAATGACCGGATTGGGGTTCTCGGGCTCAAACTCCGTGCTGTTGGCGTCCGTCAAGCCTGCGACGTGGCGCGCAAATTCGATGGTAGCGACTTGCATCCCCAGACAAATGCCCAGGTACGGCACCTTGTTTTCGCGTGCGAAACGCGCAGCGCAAATCTTGCCTTCAATCCCGCGTTTGCCAAAACCGCCAGGCACCAGCACGGCATCGAATTTGGCGAGCTGCGAAACGTTGTCGGGCGACAGCGTTTCAGAATCGATGTAGTCAATCTTCACGCGCACATGGTTTTTCATGCCGGCGTGGCGCAGTGCTTCGTTCAGCGACTTGTAGCTGTCAGACAGGTCAACGTATTTGCCGACCATGGCGATGTTGACTTCACCCTTGGGATGCTCGGTCTCGTAAACCAGGTCGTCCCAGCGCTTGAGGCTGGCGGGGGGCGTGTTCAGGCGCAGCTTGTCGCAGATCAGGCCGTCCAGCCCCTGCTCGTGCAGCATGCGCGGCACTTTGTAAATCGTGTCAACGTCCCACATGGAGATTACGCCCCATTCGGCCACGTTGGAGAACAGCGAAATCTTGGCGCGCTCTTCTTTGGGAATGGGCCGGTCGGCACGGCAGATCAGCGCATCGGCCTGAATGCCGATTTCGCGCAGCTGTTTGGCGGTGTGCTGCGTGGGCTTGGTCTTGAGTTCACCGGCGGCCGCAATCCACGGCACGTAGCTCAGGTGGACAAAGGCGCTGTTGTTGGGCCCGAGCTTCAGGCTCATCTGGCGCACGGCTTCCAGAAACGGCAAGGATTCGATGTCACCCACCGTGCCACCGATCTCGACAATCGCCACGTCAACCGCATCAGGCGTTCCATAGCCTGCGCCACGCATCACGAACTCCTGAATTTCGTTGGTCACGTGGGGAATCACCTGCACGGTCTTGCCCAGGTAATCGCCACGGCGCTCCTTGTCGAGCACGCTTTTGTAGATCTGGCCGGTGGTGAAATTGTTGGCCCTTTTCATGCGCGTTTCAACGAAACGCTCATAGTGGCCCAGGTCAAGATCGGTTTCGGCGCCGTCGTCGGTGACAAACACCTCGCCGTGCTGCAGTGGCGACATCGTGCCCGGGTCTACGTTGAGGTAGGGGTCGAGCTTGATCAAAGTGACTTTGAGGCCCCGCGATTCCAAAATCGCTGCGAGGGAGGCTGAGGCGATTCCCTTGCCCAGGGAAGACACCACACCGCCGGTGACGAAGACAAATTTGGTCATGTCAGAGTGAGCTCTTGGGGCTCTCGTGTGGGAAATTGCGATTATACGGCTCTGATACATTGCACCCCATGAACGATCTGGCTGGTAAACACATTGTTTTGGGTTTGAGCGGTGGCATTGCCTGCTACAAGGCGGCGGAGTTGTGTCGGGCGCTCATCAAGCAAGGGTCGACAGTTCAGGTGGTGATGACGGAGGCCGCCGAGCAGTTCATTACCCCGGTGACGATGCAGGCCCTGAGCAACCGGCCTGTGTATGGCTCGCAATGGGATCCCAGGGAGCCCAACAACATGCCGCACATCAATCTGAGCCGGGAGGCCGATGCGATCTTGATTGCGCCATGCAGTGCCGACTTCATGGCCAAGCTATTGCATGGCCGGGCCGATGATTTGCTGAGCCTGATGTGCCTGGCGCGGCCCCTCACCGGCGGTGAATCTGGCAAAGACAAGGCGGTGCCGTTGCTGATTGCACCCGCCATGAACCGCGAAATGTGGGCCCACCCGGCCACCCAGCGCAACATGGCTCAGCTGGTGGCCGACGGCACAACGATCCTGGGTGTCGGTACGGGTGACCAGGCCTGTGGCGAGACCGGCGACGGCCGAATGCTGGA
>JANPAZ010000227.1:0-11627 GCA_031430225.1 Rhodoferax sp.
CCTTTTCCGCATGCCACTCCCTGTCAACACGCACCGCCCCGCATGGAATATTCGGCTTGTCATTGTCTGCATGACGGCACTGTCAGTAGCTTTGCCTATTGCATGGATCAGTCTCTCGAAAGTGCTCCTGGTGCTGGCGGCCTTGGGCAGTGTCGCCTTGGGTTTGCGCCACCCGCACAGCGGCACTGCTCTTAGCCGACTCCAAACCCCAAAGGTTGTTTTGGCAGTTTTGTTGCTGTTTTCACTGAGCCTGTTCTGGACAGACGCTAACTTGAACGTGGCGCTGGCCGCGCTGGTGAAGCACGGCAAGCTTCTCACCATCGTTTTGCTTGTTTTCCTAATTCGGTCAAGGCAGGAGGCCCGCCTCGCGTTAATGGTCTTTGCCTTTGGGCAGGCGCTCTTGCTGTGCATGTCCTGGCTACTGGCGCTCGGGGTGCCAAACCCTTGGATTCCTACATCCGCCGCAAAATACGTGGTCTTCTCAAGCTACCTTGACCAGTCCATTATTTTTGCGTCGGCAGCTGCGGTCTGGTGGCACTTGCGCCATGACCTGATGTGGCCGCGCTGGGTTGGCAGCTTTTTTGCTGCAGCCGCCTTGATCAACACTCTGCTGTTGCTTCCGGGGCGCACCGGGTATGCAGTGGCTGCGGCTCTCGTTTCTCTTGCTGTCATGTGGGCCGTGCCAAAGCGCCTGCGGCTGGTGGCGCTGGCCTTGACGCCAGCCATTTTGTTGCTGGGCCTTTATATTGGCTCGGCAACGGTTCAGGAGCGCTTGGCACGGGTCGTTGATGAAGGACAGCACTATGGCACCCAGGCCTTGACCGAGAGCTCGTCAGGCTGGCGATTAAATGCCTGGAAGCGATCGCTCCAGGCCATCCAGGAAAATCCGTTGGCCGGGCACGGTATTGGTAGCTGGACTCAGACGATCAAACGACTTGAAGGTCCTGCCGCCGAATCCGTGTTTGGCAAAGGCAACGCGAGCAATCCGCATCAGGAATACCTGCTTTGGGGCGTTGAACTCGGCGTTGGTGGCATCATCGCCCTTCTGCTGCTCATGGGGAGTATCGGGCGCGATGCCATGAATTTCAATACATCTATATGCCGGGCAACGCTTTCCGTGCTGGTGGCCATGGCAGTCGCCTGCCTGTTCAATTCCACGTTGTATGACGGCTTGATTGGCGATTTTTTCTGCACTTCGCTCGGACTACTTTTGGCATTGGGCGCCAGGCAGGCAGCTTTGGATTTGCGCCCGGATGGCACCACGAGGATAGCGTCATGAACGACGAGCCAGCGAATGCCGCAGAACCGCCAAATATTGTCAAGCACACCAACCTGACGGCGCGCCTGAGACGACTGCTCCCGTACTTTGGCCATCTCAAAGGCACGTGGGCGCTTGTTGCTGCCAGTGCAGTGGTTGGTTCCGCGACGGAACCTTTGATTCCCGCCCTGCTCAAGCCGCTGCTGGATAACGGATTCCAGCAGGGGTCCCTTGAAATCTGGACGGTGCCCGTCGCCTTGCTCCTTTTATTCGGAGTCCGCGGACTGGCAGGCTACATCTCCCAAATAGGGCTGACAAAAATCACGAACCACGGACTATTGGGCTTGCGCAGCGCCATGTTCAACAAAATACTGGCTGCCAACCTGAGTATTTTTAAAGAGCAGAGCTCAAGCGCGCTGTCGAACATCGTGGTGTATGAAGTCCAGACCGGCGCCACCATGTTGGTCAACTCCCTGTTAAGTCTGACGCGCAACGGACTGACGCTGGTGGCACTGACCAGTTATCTGTTTTACCTGAACTGGAAACTCACTTTCATCGTTGCAGCCATTTTCCCGGCAGTTGCGTTTGTCATGCGTGTCCTCACCCGGCGACTCCACGGCCTGACCAAGTCGAGCCAGGATGCCACTGACAATCTGGCCTACGTCGTTGAAGAGAATGTGCTAGCTCATCGTGATATTCGGCTCTATTCAGCTCAGGCCGCGCAGTCCAGCCGTTTCAGACTTTTGAGCGAATCGCTGCAGCGCCTGGCCCTGAAGTCAACGGTTGCAGGTGCTGCCATGACGCCAATGACCCAGATGCTGGCTGCGGTCGCCCTGTCTGCAGTCATTTCAGTGGCCCTGCTTCAAAGTGCGAGCAGCGGCACCTCGGTGGGTGGTTTCGTCGCCTTTGTCACTGCAATGCTCATGATCATCGCGCCCATTCGCCAGTTGTCTGAAGTATCAAGCCCCATCACACGAGGACTGGTTGCTTTGGAGCGAGGCCTGGACCTGATCGAAACGACGCCCGACGAAACAGAGGGCACGTTTTCCAAGCCAAGGGCGTCTGGCGACATCATATTCAACCAGGTTAGTGTGCGTTATGGCGCAAATTCGGCCCCCGCTCTGACCGCGCTCGACCTGAATGTCCGTGCAGGTGAAACAGTGGCGCTGGTGGGCTCGTCGGGGTCCGGCAAAACCACGCTGGTTAACCTGCTTCCGCGCTTTGTGGATATCAGTTCGGGAGGGGTTTTCCTGGATGGGCAGGATGTACGCGAATGGACTCTAGCATCGTTGCGTGCGCAATTTGCATTTGTCAGCCAGCACGTTGTCATGATCAATGACAGTATTGCCGGCAATGTGGCGCTCGGCATGGCCATAGACCGCGAGCGGGTCACCCAGTGCATCGCTGCTGCGAACCTGGCGCGGATGATTGACGAGCTGCCGCGGGGCATCGACACCTTGGTGGGACATAACGCCATGCAACTTTCAGGTGGTCAGCGCCAGCGCCTCGCCATCGCACGCGCCCTTTACAAAAATGCACCTGTCCTGATTCTGGACGAGGCGACATCAGCACTGGACACAGAATCCGAGCGGGCCGTCCAGGATGCCCTGCAAGGCTTGATGCGTGACCGCACAACGCTGGTCATTGCTCACCGGCTATCGACGGTAAGGCACGCAGACCGGATTGCGGTCATGGAGGCCGGCCGCATCGTGGAAACCGGGAAGCATGACGAGCTGGTGGCGAAAAACGGACCCTACGCCCGGCTATATCAGCTTGGCCTGTCCACGGACGCGATGTAGATCAGCTCCTGTTCACGCGCTCTTTGCGACCACAAGTGAGAGCGTGCAAATACAAGTGCCTGATCACGCAAGCGCACCCGCAGAAAACCATCTTCAAGCAAGGTTTGTAACTGACTCGCCATGGCAGCGGCGTCGCGTGGGTCTGAAAGCACCAACGCATTTCGATCGTGAGTCAACAAGCCGGCAATGCCGCAAAAAGGCTCGCCACTGACCACGACTGGCAACCCAAAAGCCATGGCCTCCAGAACGACCATCGCAAAAGTGTCTTCCAGCGTGGGATGCGCCAAGCAGTCCGCCGCCTGATAGGCATGTGCCATTGATTTCTGCGAACCCAGAAAATGAACGCGACCGTCGAGCCCAAGGGATGCAGCAAGCGCCTGAAACTGCCCGATGTGATCCGGATTTCCCACCACAGCCAGCACAACATTAGCCGGAAGCTTCTTGAGCGCATCAAACAGGGTGTCCAGGCCCTTCTTGCGATAGTCATTGCCCACAAAAAGGATGCAGGGCACGTCTTGCGGCAGCCCGAGTGCCGCTCTCGCAGCCCTTTTGTCAGCGTCAGCCGTCGCACCCGGAACTGCGTTCACACCCGGCGTGATGACGCGCAACATAGGTGCTGTTTTTGGGTAGTTGATCCGCATGATCGCTTCCAGGCTTTGCGAGGTCACCACGACGAATCGTCCACTTTGGGGGGCATATCGCATGTGTTCAAGCGAGAGGTAGACCAGCAGGCGCGGACTGGTCACCACTTTGACCCAGCGCAACCACCGGCGCAAGCCTGTTCGCCCCAAAAAAAGGTTGTAGCGAATAGGCAATACATGCACAGTTTGAACGCCGCCATGCCAGGTGTTCTCGTGCGAATGCACCACGTCAAAACCGCGCCGGGTCGCCCACCAGGTGGCCATGGCGTACCAGAGCTGGTTGATCCAGCGCGGTTTCACCAGCGGGGCAGACACCTTGTGATAAACGACACCCGGCCATTGATGGTCGACCTGCTGGGCATACACGTGGATTTCATGACGCGGCGCAAGTTGCTCCACCAGGGCAATCGAGTAACGTTCGGCACCCCCGCCCGTGGGTGAAAAAACCCGATTGAGCACGGCAATGCGCATTCGTTTTGAGGTGCCAGGCTCAGCCGTCACGCCCGCCGCCGGTCTTCATAAGATGTGGTCAGCTTGAGCCAAAGCAGGGGCAGCGTAGTGGTACGAAGTACGGGCACGCGGGGCAACTGCATCAAGTTTTCAGAAGTATGGCAACGGCTGCGTTGAGTGGTGGTGGCACAGGCAAAACCCGCATGGCGAACCATGTCAGCATGATCAGGACCGAATTCGCCATACGGGTAGCAAAACTGGGTCACAGGCTGCCCGATCATCGCTTCCAGTTCCGTCTTGCCGCCGGCTATTTCGAACATTGCGGTTGCGGGATCAATACGGGTCAATCTGGCATGGTTTCTTGTGTGTGCCCCGATCTCCTGACCACCCGCCACCCAACGCTGAAGTTGCCCGGCATTCATCAGTGGTGTTTGCTCAATGCCGGCATCCTGGTCCCAGGAATTGGTCTGGCCCACTCGCTGGCTGACGGCATAGCAGGTGCTTGAAAATCCGTTGTTTTGAAGCACGGGTAGCGCATGCGTCAGGTTATTGCGATAGCCATCATCAAACGTGATACCCACCACCTTCCCCGTTTTTTCGCCCCTCAGGTACGGCAAAAGCGCCGACATCGACAATCCGCGATAGCCGAGGTAGCGCAGGCAAGCCATCTGGCGGGCAAACGCCTTGGGTGCCACGTACAAGCTGCGAAATGCTGCGCCACTGGCGGGCGCAAAGTCGATCTGGTGATAGGTCAGGATCGGTATCGGGGACGCATTCGCGCTACGCAGACTCGGCATGGACGCACCCTACAACAGCACGATGTCGTACTGCTCCTGCCCCATCGCGGCCTCGCTCTGCAAAGAAACAGGTTTGCCGATGAATTCACTGAGGCCCGCCAGATGCTGGCTTTCCTCATCAAGAAACAGCTCAATGACCTTGGGCGATGCCACGACTCGAAACTCGCGCGGGTTGAACTGTCGGGCTTCGCGCAGGATTTCTCGAAAGATGTCGTAGGTCACGCTGCGGGCGGTTTTGACGCTGCCCTTGCCTTCGCAAATGGCGCACGGCTCGCACAACATGTGGGCCAGCGATTCGCGCGTGCGTTTGCGGGTCATTTCAACCAGTCCCAGCTGCGAAAATCCACCGGCCATGGTTTTCACCCGATCGCGCTGCAACTGCTTTCGGAACTCCGCAAGTACCGCGTCCCGGTGGTCTTCACGCACCATGTCGATGAAGTCGGCAATGATGATGCCGCCCAGATTGCGCAGGCGGAGTTGACGGGCGATGGCCTGCGCTGCCTCCAGATTGGTCTTGAAGATGGTGTCGTCAAAATTGCGGGCACCGACAAAGCCACCTGTATTGACGTCAATGGTGGTCAACGCTTCGGTCTGGTCCACGATCAGATAGCCACCGGATTTGAGGTCGACCCGGCGCCCCAGGGCACGCGCAATTTCTTCGTCAATGCCATACAGGTCAAAAATAGGGCGCTCGCCCCGGTAATGATGCAGTTTATCGGCCGCGGCTGGCATGAATTCCTGCCCAAATGTTTTCAACGCATCAAACTGCTCGCGCGAATCCACGCGAATGGTCTGGGTGTGTTCGCCCACCATGTCGCGCAAGACACGCTGAAGGAGATTCAGGTCCTGATGAAGCAACGACGCAGGTGGCACTCTGACGGACGCATCCTTGATGCGTGCCCAGGCCTTGCGCAAGTACCCGATATCGTCGGACAACTCAGTGTCAGACGCGTCTTCGCCGTTGGTGCGCAAAATGAATCCGCCGCCCTGGTCACTCGTCAACGCCTGCAGACGCCCGCGCAATTCGTCGCGTTGTCCGGATGGAATTTTTTGAGAAACACCCACATGGTCGTCCTGGGGCAGGAACACCAGGAGTCGCCCGGCAATGCTGATTTGCGTGGAAAGGCGAGCCCCCTTGGTGCCAATGGGGTCCTTGATAACTTGCACTGTGAGGGCCTGCCCCTCAAAAACCTGTCGTTCAATCGGGATTTGCGGCTGCGTGCCCCGCACGGCACCCGGTGGCTCGCCTTCAGGCTGGCGGTGCCACACGTCTGCAACATGAAGAAACGCGGCCCGCTCCAACCCAATGTCAATGAAGGCCGACTGCATCCCGGGAAGGACCCGGGCAACTTTGCCCAGATAAACATTTCCGACAAGCCCGCGCTCCAGCGTTCGCTCGACGTGCAGTTCCTGAACCGCACCGTTTTCAACGACAGCCACGCGGGTTTCCTGCGGTGACCAATTGATCAGAATGTCTTCTTGCATTGCTCTCTATCCGGAAAAAGGCCCATCACAATAACCTGAACCCGAGTGAACGCAATAATTGGGCGGTCTCAAACAGGGGCAGCCCCATGATGCCAGAGTAGGAGCCGCTGATGTGCGAAAGATAGGCTGCTGCCCTGCCCTGTACAGCGTATGCACCCGCCTTTCCCATGGGCTCTGCGCTGGCGACATAAGCCGCTATCTGCGCACGACTCAAAGGCGCAAAAGTTACTTTGGATTCGCTCAATGCATTCACTATTTTTCGGGGCGTGCCAATTGCCACTGCGGTCAAAACACGGTGGGTTTTACCCGACAGTTCGCCCAACATGCGACGCGCATCCGCTGCATCCACCGGCTTGCCGTAAATGCTGCGTCCACAGGCCACTGTGGTGTCGGAGCAGAGAATTGGCGCTGGCGGCAGTCCACGGCGCTTCTGACGCGCCAGGGCGGCATCAAGTTTGAGCCCGGCGACCCGCTTCACGTAAGTGGCGGGAGATTCATTGCCATGGATGGCTTCAAGCATTTCGGCATCTTCATTTGCGTCGGGCAGCAGCAACTCATAGGCGACGCCTAATTGCTCCAGCAACTGGCGTCTGCGCGGACTCTGCGATGCGAGGTAAACAAACTCGGTCATATCATCATTCGCGGTGGTAAGGATGTCCGGCATTGATCGACCAGGCGCGATACAGCTGCTCTATCAAGAGTACCCGGGCAAAAGCATGGGGCAACGTCAGATCCGAGAGCCGTATGCGTTCATGGGCGGCCTGCCGGAAAGCCGGGTCAAGGCCATCCGGTCCCCCAATGACCAGCGCCACATCGTCGCTCTCCAATTGCCAGGATTTGAGCTTCTGGGCCAGGGCGAGCGTGGTAAGTGTCGTTCCCCGTTCATCTAGGGCGACCACCCGGCAGCCCTTGGTAATCACGGCTTCTATGCGGGCACGTTCGGCCGCATAAAGCGTTTCCAGAGTTTTGGAGCCACGCGGCTCGGTCTTGACGGTTTTGAGCTCAACCTTAAGCTCAAACGGGAACCGTTTGGCGTAATCGTCCCAGGCAGTTTGAGCCCAGTCGGGCACCTTTTGCCCGACCGCCACGATCATCAGCTTCACGCCAACCTGCGTCTAAGTCACTCAGTGGATTCAGACTTTGCGGACGGGCGCTTTTTTAGCTGGGGCCTTTTTGGCAACCACTTTTTTCGCGGCCGCCTTGGCCGGTGCATTCACTGTGACCTTGGTAGGGCTGGCCGCTTTAGTCGTTGATTTGGCCGATGCTTTCTTCGCCACAGCCCGCTTGGCAGGTGCTTTGGCAGCAGCCGACTTGCCCTGCTCTGCCTTTTTCAGCTGCGCCTTGGACGGGAAGGCTTCGGCAACACCTTTCTTGGCCGCGTTGGATCGCTTGATATCGGTCGGCACCTTCGGCGCGGGCTTGGCGGCCTTTACGGGTTTGGCAACCTCGGCCTGCGCTGGTTTTACCGACCCAAATTTCAGGCGAACAGGCTTTTCACCCCAAAGCTCCTCCAGGTGGTAATACTGCCGGAAACTGGGTTGCATGATGTGCACCACAGCCTGACCACAATCGACGATGATCCACTCTCCATTGGCCTCACCCTCAACCCGCGGCTTGACAAACCCCGCCTCTCGCACCGCATCGCGCACACTGGCAGCCAAAGCCTTGGTTTGCCGATTGGAGGTGCCTGACGCCACGATGACGCGCTCAAACAGCGCAGACAAATGCTCGGTGTCGAACACCTGAATGTCCTGGGCCTTGACGTCCTCAAGACCATCGACGATGGCTCGCTGAAGTTTCTGGATATCTTTTTTGGCGGCGGTTTCAGTAATCATCAAACGGTCTGGTAAAGGTGATGGTGGTCAATATAGCGCGCAACGGGTTCACAAACCAGAGGGACAACGCTTTTATGGGTGGCAATGCGGGCACGGATATCCGAGGCGCTGATGGCGCTTGGGGGCATTTCCAGCCGCAGAAAACGGGATTTCAGGGCATCTGGAGGTGTAAATACAGAGCTCGCCCACGTAGAATCTTCACGTTCAGCTACACAAATTATAGCAAGTTGCGGAATGACCTGCCATTCGTGCCAGGTATCCAGTGCCCGAGCCTGGTCACCGCCAATAATCAGGAACAAATCAGCCTCGGGCCGGTCGCGTTTTAGCTCTCGCAAGGTATCCACCGTGTAACTGGGGCCGGTCCGGTAGGTTTCCCGGTCGTCCACTACCACACGGGGAATCGACGAAAACGCCAGTTCGGCCATGGCGACGCGATGAACGGCAGAGGTGAGTTGCCGCGGTTTGTGCCATGCATCCCCCGTAGGGAAAACGCGCATCTCATCCAGCTCAAGTTGATCAATGGCCGCCAAAATGAGCGCAACATGGGTGTTGTGGGGCGGATCGAACGCGCCACCAAACATGCCCAGCCGCTGACGCACTGCCGTCAAGCCCACTCCTTTGGCACCAGAAATTTTGTATAAAGATCGGCTTCTGGCGTGCCTGCGCCTGGAATCTGCTGGTAGGCCCATGTGGCCATGGGCGGCATGGACAGCAGAATCGACTCCGTGCGCCCGCCTGATTGCAGGCCAAAGTGGGTGCCCCGGTCCCAAACCAGGTTGAATTCGACATAACGGCCACGCCGGTAGAGCTGAAAGTCCCGCTCGCGCTGACTGTAGGCCAGGCCCTTACGTCGCTCCACAATCGGCAAATAGGCCTTTAGAAAAGCGTCGCCAACACTGCGCTGCATGGCAAAGCTGGCCTCAAACCCCGGTTCCGAAAAATCGTCAAAGAAGATTCCACCGACGCCTCGCTGTTCCTGCCTGTGCTTGAGGTAGAAATACTCGTCACACCATTTCTTGAAACGCGGGTATTTGTCGTTCCCATAGGGCGCCAGTGATGCCTTGCAGGTCGCATGGAAATGAGCCGCATCTTCCTCAAAACCGTAAAACGGCGTGAGGTCCATGCCGCCGCCAAACCAGCAGCTCTCCTGACCATCGCTGGTTTTGGCACTGATCATGCGCACATTCATGTGGACCGTCGGTACGTAGGGATTGCGCGGATGAAACACCAGTGAAACACCCATCGCCTCGAAAGGCGCACCCGCCAGTTCCGGGCGGTGCTGGGTGGCTGACGGCGGCAGACGCGGGCCAGTCACATGTGAGAAACCGCAACCGGCGCGCTCAAACACTTCGCCACCTTCCAGGATCTGTGTGATGCCATTGCCCTGCAGCGCTTCGCCAGGCGCCTTGGCCCATGAGTCCACCAGAAAACGGCCCCCGTCGACATCGGTAATGGCCGACGTAATGCGGGTCTGCAGTCCCAGCAGGTAAGTACGTACGGTGTCAGCACGCGAACTCATCGCTTGACGGCCCGATAACCGATGTCTGAACGATATTGCATGCCATCAAAGTGCACTCCCCGGGCAAAATCATAGGCCTGCTGCTGCGCAAGCTTGACGTTGTCGGCCAAGACAGTCACGCAGAGCACGCGCCCGCCGGTCGTTACCACGGTGCCATCCTTCATGGTGGTCCCCGCGTGGAACACCACGGCATCACTCGAATCCTTGGGCAACCCGGAGATCTCATCGCCTTTGCGGGGATTCATGGGATATCCATATGCCGCCATCACAAACCCCAGCGCCGTGCGCCGGTCCCAATCGAGTTCAACGCGGTCAAGCTGTCCGTGTGTGCCCGGTTCCGTCGCGGCCATCAGCACGTCAACCAGATCAGTCTTGAGGCGCATCATGATGGGCTGCGTTTCGGGGTCGCCCATGCGGCAGTTGAACTCCAGAGTTTTTGGGTGTCCCTGCGCGTCAATCATCAGGCCCGCATACAGAAAACCGGTGTACGGAATACCATCCTTTTCCATACCACGAACGGTTGGCAGGATGATCTCACGCATGGCCCGCGCATGCACATCAGGCGTGACAACAGGTGCCGGCGAATAGGCACCCATGCCTCCGGTGTTGGGCCCCAAGTCGCCGTCCAGCAATCGCTTGTGGTCCTGGCTGGTCGCCAGTGCCAACACATTCTTCCCGTCCACCATCACGATGAAGCTGGCCTCCTCACCTTGCAGAAACTCTTCGATGACGACGCGCGGCACTGCCACCCCGTTTTCACCTTCGTTGTGCGCCACACCCAGGGTGTTGTCCAGCAACATGAAATCAATCGCGTCGTGGGCCTCCTGCAAGCTCATGGCCACCACCACACCTTTTCCGGCGGCCAGGCCATCGGCCTTGACCACAATGGGCGCGCCAATCTTGTCTACATAGGCGTGTGCCGCCTGCGCATCGGTGAAGGTATCAAACGCAGCCGTAGGAATGCCGTGGCGCTTCATAAACGCCTTTGAAAAGGCTTTTGAGCTTTCAAGCTGGGCAGCCGCTTTGGTCGGCCCAAACACACGCAAGCCATGCTTGCGAAATTCATCCACCACGCCTGCCGCCAGCGGACCTTCTGGCCCGACCACGGTGACGGCAATTTTCTCGGCTGCTGCCCATGCCCGCAGGGCAGGAATGCCTGTGATGTTGACATTCTCAAGCCGGGGATCCCGTGCGGTACCGCCATTCCCCGGTGCGACAAAAACCTTATGGACTTTAGGGGACTGCGCCAGTTTCCAGGCCAGTGCGTGTTCACGGCCGCCGCCACCTATAACGAGTACGTTCATTGGAATAGTTTCATAGCGCTGCGTTGTGAAAGACTTCCTGGACGTCATCCAGGTCTTCCAGCACATCCAACAGCTTCTGCATGCGCACTGCGTCGTCGCCGGTGAGTTCAACCGAGCTTTCGGCCCGCATCGTCACTTCAGCAATTTCAGCCTTGAACCCGGCTTTCTCGAGGGTGTTTTTCACCGTTTCGAAGTCCGGATAGGCCGTCAGCACCTCTATGGCACCGTCGTCGTCGGTGATGACATCTTCGGCACCCGCCTCCAACGCGGCCTCCATGAGTTGATCCTCATTGGTGCCGGGGGCAAAAATCAGCTGGCCGCAGTGTTTGAACTGGAACGCCACCGATCCCTCGGTACCCATATTGCCGCCATGCTTGCTGAAGGCATGACGCACCACCGCCACGGTGCGCACCTTGTTGTCAGTCATGGTGTCCACCAGAATGGCCGCGCCACCAATGCCATAGCCTTCGTAGCGAATTTCTTCGTAGGTAATGCCTTCCAGTGTTCCGGTGGCCTTGGCAATGCCGTATTTGACGTTT
>JANPAZ010000228.1:0-13457 GCA_031430225.1 Rhodoferax sp.
TGGCGTGCAGCTTCTGAAAACCCTTCACACTTGACCACGGCCAAAAAGGTTTTGAAGTGAATCAGTGAATCCAAATTGATTCCAAAAAGCAAAAAGTGATAACTAAATTTATCACAACTAGAGTCTAAATTGAATCAATAAAATTGCTTTCCATGACACCCTCTGCCCCTTCCATTGCCCCGGTAACCCCAAGACCTGCCCACGTGTTGCCACCCATGGCGGACCACCGCACGCCGCTCATTCGTGATTGCTGGTACGTTGCCGCGCTGGCGTCAGAGATCACGCGGGAGCTGAAGGAGCGCACCCTGCTGGGCACAACGGTCGTGATGTACCGCACGCTGGATGGCCAGCCCGTCATCATGGACAACCGCTGCCTTCACCGTTCGTTCCCGTTATCGCGGGGCCGATTGCAGGGCGATTCAGTGGTGTGTGGCTATCACGGGATGGTCTATGGTCCTACGGGCCAGTGCGAAGGCATGCCGTCGCTGGAGCGTGCGCCGGGTCATGCGCGGCTACGCAGTTACCCGGTGGCCGAGCGCGGGCCGTTGGTGTGGGTCTGGATGGGCGACGCGCTCAAGGCGGATGAAGCCCTGATTCCCGATACGGCCTGGCTGAACTCTCCCGACTGGGCCAGTGTGGGCGGGCAATTCCACATGCACACCAACTATGTGGCCATGCATGAAAATTTACTAGACCAAACCCATTTTGCGGTGTTGCATGCGGACTCGGTGGGCACGCCAGCCTATGCGCGCTCCGCGCTGGACGTGACGACCGAAGGCGACCAGATTCTGATCGCACGTGCCCTGCGGGATTCCGAGCCACCCCCGATTTACGGCATACCCATGAAGCTCACGGGCCGCAAGGTAGACCGCTTTTCAGACAGCCGGTTTGCGTCTCCCGCCATTCACATTGCCCACGCCCGCATCGTCAACCCCAACCCGCAAGAGGGCGAGCAAGCTGAATTTCGCGTCAACATCGTCCACATGTTCACGCCGGAGCGACAAAACACCATTCACTACTGGTGGTTTAACAGCCGCGACTTTTCCCTCGACGACGCGGCCGCCAGTGACTACCTGCGTGAATCATCCAGCAAGGCTTACCAGGAAGATGTGGATGCCCTGCGCTGGATTCAGGAAACCCTGGATGCGCATGAGGAACCGGTGCATGAGCTGAGCTTTGGCCCGGACAAGCCCGGTCTGCTCATGCGGCGCACTCTATTGAAGCTGGCCCATCAGGAACAGCCCGCGCTGCGCGTGATTCCTGTGCACCCGTCGACATAAAAATTACGCCTTGGCGCCGTTGGTTTTGGCAAGTGGCGTGGCGAGTTGCGTGGCGGGTGGAGCAGGCGGGCGCACATAGTAAACATCCCATTCGCTTTCACCGGTCTGTGCAAATCCATGGCGCAGGTAGAAGCGGTTCGAGTCGCTTTTCTTGAGTGCGCCCACTTGCATTGAAAGCCCCCGCCCATCGGCGTCGGCAAATAGCAGCGCCAACACGGCGGCACCAATGCCCCGGCCTTGAGACGCGGGTTTGACATACAGGTGATCGAGCAACAATCCATCGCCCTGCTGCTTCAACACTACAAAGCCAACCCGCTGCCCAGAGTCCAGAATATGTGAGGTGCAAGCCGCAGAAAAGGTGCTGCGCAAACGCTCGCCCGCACGCACGGGGTCAAACCGCCCGATGCGTTCCAGGCTTTCGCGCATGGCCTCAATGCGCAATGCAATCAGGTCGTCAAGATCAGCATCAACAGCCGGTGCAAGAACAAGGGTCATGCAGTTGATGCAGCCTGAGCCAGTTCAACGGCCAGCCGGTTGTGCTGTTCAAGCAGAGGCTCCAATTCAACTGTCGCCAGCCTTCCATCCCGTACTACCACGCGGCCGTTGACCACGGTGAAAGCCGCTTGCGCGCTCGCGCACAGCATCAGGCTGCCCACCGGGTCATGCACGGCACCGCCTGCAAAGCCAGGCGTGCGCAGGTCAAATATCGCCAGATCAGCGCACATACCGGGGGCCAGGTGACCAATGTCGCTGCGCCCCAGCACCTCCGCGCCGCCGCGTGTGGCGATATTCAATACATCGCGGGTGGTCATCTCGGCCGGGCCCTGGTCGCAGCCAAATGGTGATAGCGAGCGGCCTACGCGCGCCAGCAGCAGAGCCTGGCGTGCTTCATTGACCATGTGTGCTGCATCATTGCTGGCGCTTCCATCCACGCCCAGGCCCACCGGCACACCGGCATCAAGCATCTTGCGGATCGGCGCAATGCCTGAAGCCAACCGCATGTTGCTGCAGGGGCAGTGCGCCACACCAGTGCGGGTGGCGGCAAAAAGGGAAATGCCTTCGGCATCAAGCTTCACACAATGTGCATGCCAGACGTCGGGGCCCAGCCAGCCCAGGTCTTGCGCGTATTCCGCCGGAGTGCAGTTGAACTTCTCGCGGCTGTAGGCCATGTCGTGGTCGTTTTCGGCCAAGTGGGTGTGCAGGCGCACCTTGTGCGCGCGGGCCAGCAAAGCTGACTCACGCATGAGGTCGCGGCTCACGCTGAAAGGAGAGCACGGCGCCACAGCCACATTGACCATCGCGCCGTGGGTTGCGTCGTGATAGGTCTCTATCAACCGCTGGGTGTCTTTAAGAATGAAGTCTTCTTTTTCAACCACGCGGTCTGGCGGCAGACCGCCTTGGGACGCGCCCACACTCATGCTGCCCCGAGTGGCGACAAACCGCATACCAATCGCACGGGCGGCTTCTATGCTGTCGTCAAGTCGCACCTTGCCGTGCGGCCCATTGGGGTAGATATAGAGGTGGTCGCTGGTGGTGGTGCATCCGCTCATCAGCAACTCGGCCATTGCCACCTGGGTGCTCACCCGCACCATCTCGGGCGTGAGCCCGGCCCAGATCGGGTACAGCCCACGCAGCCATCCAAACAGTTCTGCGTTCTGCACGGCAGGTATGGCCCGCGTGAGCGACTGGTACATGTGGTGGTGGGTGTTGATCAGTCCCGGTGTGACCAGGTGGTTGCGGGCATCAATCACCTCGTCCGCAGTCGTTGGCAATGCGCCTGCCGGGCCAATGGCCTCGATCAGGTGGCCACGAATCAGAATGCTGGCGTCCTGAAGCTCCTGCTGGGCATCGTTCAGCGTGGCAACGCAACGCGCGTTTCGGATCAGCAGGGTTTTCATGTCGCGCAACAAGTCTTTGTGTTGGGCATCAATTCTTGGTCTGCTCGCTTTGGGGTTTTGCTTTGTCGTTGGGCTGCTGCTTTTTGTAGGCTTCGGTACGCGGTACCTTGGCGTTAATCTTTTCGCCTGCGCTGGTGACCGCTGCACCGGCTTTGCCCGCCACTTTTTTGGTGGCATCTGCAGCGTCGCCACCTGCCTTTGCTGTGGCTTTGGCCGCTTTCTTGGCCGCTGCCTTGGTTTTTTCATAGGCACTCGGCTCGGACGTGCCTGATTTTGCAGGGGGTGCAGTGTCGGTCTTGGCCTGTGCTAACGCAGACAGGCTCATGCAGGAGAGAGTCAAGACCATGATGGCGGGCAGATGGCGACTGAATGTGACGGATGAAGTCATGAAAAGCTCCTGTGGGACTGAGATGGGTTTCAGTAGGGCGGCACCTGGACAAGCGGCAAATTATGCCAATCTACGAAGTCGGCTTTGTTGTGACAAACGCTTCCACCACAAAGTCCACAAATGCACGCACCCGCGCGGCCGTCTGGTGGCGCTGCGGGTACACAGCGTAGATGTCCGCAGGTGGTGTTTGCCAGTTTTCCAGAACCTGGCGCAGCCGTCCGCTCTTCAGATACCTGGCAATGTCCCATTCGGCACGCATCAAAATGCCATGACCGGCCAGCGCCCACGTGACAGCAATCTCGCCGTCGTTGGTGCTCAAGGCACCACGCACCTTGACGGTCTCAACCCGCTTGGGCGATGCCGCGTGCGTTAAATGCCATATGCCGTAGGCCTCGTCCCCCTGGCGAATGCCAACGCAATTGTGCTGCGTCAACTCTCGGGGCACTTGCGGTGTGCCATGCTTTGCCAGATAGGCCGGTGCTGCGCACAGCAGGCGCCGGTTTGACGCGATGCGCCGGGCGATCACACGGGCATCGGGCGGCTCGCCAAAGCGGATGCACACGTCAAAGGCATCTTCACTCAGAGGAGGCGGGTTAACGGTGAGCTGCAATTGCACTTGCACCTCCGGGTAGCGCTTGGCAAATTGCGAGATCAGCGGCGCAATATTGCTGCGGCCAAACCCCAGCGTGGCGTTCACACGAAGCAGCCCTTGGGGTGCCGCTACCGCGCGGGTCACCAGCTGTTCCATGTCGTCAATATCAGCCAGAATGCGCCGCGCATGCGCCAGGTAAATCTCGCCCTCGGGGGTGAGGCTAATGCGCCGCGTGGTGCGAATCAGCAACTGCACACCCAGTCGGGTCTCCATTTGTGCCAGGCGTTTGCTGATGGCCGGCGTTGTCACGCTCAGTTCGCGTGCGGTGGCCGATAAGCTGCCGTGCCGGACCAGCGTGCTGAAAAAAAGCATTTCAGAAGGGGCCGAGGAAGGGGTGGACATGGGTTGAATCTGGTGGACTGGATTGTTAACTCAAAGTAAATAATGATATTACTTTGCGAAATCCCATCGTGAATAACAACCCATATAGTTCGGCCATCTTTCAACCCTGACTTGATATTTACCCCCTTGAGGAGCGCCCTTTGAAAACGTACAAAATCGCCTGTATCCCTGGCGACGGCATTGGCAAAGAAGTGGTGCCTGCTGGCCAGGCGGTGCTGGAGGCTTTAGCTGCGTCCAACAATAGTTTCAAATTTGATTTTGAGAACTTCGGCTGGGGCGGTGACTGGTACCGCGCGCACGGCGAAATGATGCCGCAAGACGGGCTGGATGCCCTGCGTGACAAAGATGCGATTTTGTTCGGCTCGGCGGGTGATCCCCACATTCCGGATCACATTACCCTGTGGGGTCTGCGCCTCAAAATTTGCCAGGGGTTTGACCAATACGCCAACGTTCGGCCCACGCGAATATTGCCGGGTATTGAAGGCCCGCTGAAAAACTGCAAGCGTGAAGACCTCAACTGGGTCATCGTGCGTGAAAACTCTGAAGGCGAATATTCTGGTGTGGGTGGCCGCGTTCACCAGGGTCACCCCACCGAGGCTGCTACCGATGTCAGCCTGATGACTCGTGCCGGTGTCGAGCGCATCATGCGTTTCGCGTTCAAGCTGGCTGCATCGCGACCGCGCAAGCTGCTCACCGTGGTCACCAAGTCCAACGCCCAGCGCCACGCCATGGTGATGTGGGACGAAATTGCGGTGCAAATAGCCATAGAGTTTCCCGGCGTGACCTGGGACAAAGTTCTGGTCGATGCCTGTACTGATCGCATGGTCAACCGCCCCGCCACGCTGGACACGCTGGTTGCAACCAACTTGCACGCCGATATTTTGAGCGACCTCGCCGCCGCACTGGCGGGCAGCCTGGGCATTGCTCCCACCGGCAACATTGACCCTGAGCGCCGTTACCCCAGCATGTTTGAGCCCATCCATGGTTCTGCCTTCGACATCATGGGCAAGGGCCTGGCCAACCCCGTAGGCACATTCTGGAGCTGCGTGATGATGCTGGATCACCTGGGTGAAACCGCAGCGGCCCAAACCCTGATGGCCGTCATAGAGCAGGTCACCGCAGACAAGTCACTTCACACGGGCGATCTGGGTGGCAAGGCCACCACGGCCCAGGTGACTGCGGCGGTGTGTGCGCGGGTTGTTACCAAGGCGGGGTTGGCCATGGCTGCGGCATGATGTTGACAACCGTGACCGTATTTCTTCAAAGGCGAAAACCATGAAAAAGCAGATTCTTGCGCTGTGCATTGCTATCGCGGCTCCCATGGCCTGGGCGCAGGCCTGCCCCGAGAAAAATGTCCTCTACTGGCAGGCGTTTCCACCCGGTGGCGAGTCGGATTTATCCGCCCGCCACCAGCAGGTGGTGCTCAAGAAAAAATGCGCCGCGGTTGACACCATCATTCAATACAAAGCGGGGGCTGGCGGTGCATTGATGTGGAGCCAGATGAACCAGTTGCCCGGCGATGGCCTCAACGTCGTCGGAGTCAACCTGCCGCACATTGTGTTCCAGCCGATTGAGGGTGAAGTGCAGTACAAAACGGCTGACGTCACACCGGTCTTCTGGTTCCATTTCACACCGGATGCGCTGGTGGTGCCGGAGTCCAGCCCGTACAAAACCTTCGCGGAATTCATCACGGCGGCCAAGAAAGACCCCGGCAAGATGAACCTGGGCGGCTCGGGGTTGAACTCGGCCAACCATGCCTCGCACGAGCGACTCAACGCGGCGTTTGGCATCAGAAGCACCTACGTCCCCTACAAGGGTACCGGCGACATGGCACTGGCCGTGGTGGGGAGCCAGATTGACGGCGCGGTCACCTACACTGCTTTCGCCATCAACAACAAATCCAAGGTACGCGCCCTGGCGGTTGCCATGGAAAGACGCCATCCCTTGATGCCCGACGTACCCACCTTCAAGGAGTTGGGGGTTGACTGGGTCGATGGCGCGTACCGTGGCATTGGCGTGCCGAAATCTACCTCGCCCGAAGCGCGCAGACGCCTGTCAGACCTCTGGACATCCCTGAACAACGACCCCGAAATGAAAGAGCTGGCCGCCAAGAGCGGGTTTGAGCTCGTCAACGTGGGCGTTGATCAGATGGATGCCTTCATGAAAGACAAAACCCGCCTGTACACAGAAGGCGCGCAACGCCTTGGGTTGGGCAAGAAATAGTGAATTGGGGCCTGGCCCAGAGGGCTGACTGACCCCGATAATTTCGCCATGACCCACCCCAACTTCATGGCCACCGAAGCAAAGCCTCAACCGTCTTTGCCTGACCCGTTTTCGCAACCGGGCGAGTTTTTGAAGCACCTGTACCAGGTTGCCGTCGCCCGCGCTTTACCCCTGCACAACACTGCCGCTTATCTGCCGCCTCCCCCCAGCGCAGCGAGCGGGGGTCGCACTTTGGTTTTGGGGGCAGGCAAAGCCGGTGGCGCCATGGCACAAGCGGTTGAAGCCCTGTGGCCCGCTGACGCACCCTTGAGCGGTCTCGTCGTCACGCGCTATGGCCACACGCCGCCGCGCCCGCCGTGTTTGCCTGAGCGCATTGAAGTGGTCGAGGCGTCGCACCCGGTGCCCGATGTAGCGGGCCTGGCAGCGGCGCAGCGCATTCTGGCGCTTACAAAAGGGTTGACCCAAGATGACCTGGTGCTGTGCCTGATTTCAGGTGGCGGTTCGGCCCTGTTGGCGCTTCCCGCCGATGCCCTGAGCTTGGAAGAAAAGCAGCGCATCAATCAGGCCCTGCTGGCCAGCGGTGCCAACATTTCCGAAATGAACTGCGTGCGCAAGCACCTCTCGCGCATCAAGGGTGGCCGCCTGGCGCAGGCTTGTGCGCCTGCGCGCGTGGTGACGCTCACCATCAGTGATGTGCCGGGCGATGACCCCAGCGTTATTGCCAGCGGGCCGACCGTGCCCGATGCCACGACCTGTGCAGAAGCGCTATCAATATTAGAGCGCTATGCGATTGATATACGTGGGCCCGTGGTCGATTTGCTTCGCAATGGCGCGCTGGAAACTCCCAAACCGGGTGATCCGGCTTTCACACATAACGGCCAACCCCATGAAGTCCATCTGATCGCCACACCGCAGCAGTCACTGGAGGCTGCCGCTGCCACCGCCCGGTCTGCAGGATTGAACGCCTACATATTGAGTGACGAAATGGAAGGCGAATCGCGCGAGGTGGGCAAGGTGCATGCTGCGCTGGCACGGGCGACGGCTCACCACGACCAGCCCTTCAAAAAGCCCTGCATCATCCTCAGTGGCGGTGAAACCACCGTCACCTTGCGCCCGCGCGCGCCCGGTTCAGCCAAGGGCAGGGGCGGGCGCGCCGGTGAGTTTTGCCTGGGCCTGGCGCTGGCCTTGCAGGGGCAAAGCGGCGTCTATGCGCTGGCCGCAGACACCGATGGCATTGATGGCATAGAGGACAACGCTGGCGCGTTTGTTCTGCCAGATACGCTGGCTCGTGGCGCGGCGCTGGGCATGAAGATTGACCATTATCTGGATCGCAACGATGCCTATAGTTACTTTGAGGCGCTGGCGAATCTGGTGGTGACGGGGCCAACGCACACCAACGTCAACGATTTCCGGGCGATTTTGGTCCTGTAGCGGTCTGAAGCCTCTGGTTGTGCCATTTCTTGAATGAAGTTTGATTTTGCTCAAGGTCTGGAGCGCCATCGCCGCGCAAAGTCGGGGCCATGTCAACTGTTGAATCCCTGGCATCTACATCGCTGCTAATGCCACCCGCCCACGCCACCACCGAGCGCAAAAGCCTTGCTGCCGGTGTGTTGATGCTTGAGCGTGGCACGTCACCGCATTTCGTCTCGTACCTGGAGTCAGGTCGCGTGGCCTTGGGCGTGATGGAAGGGCCAGTGCTGGCGCACCAGTTGGGTGTGCTGGAGGGTCCCACCTGGCTGGAGGCCAGTGCCGCTGTATTGAACCTGCCCAGCCTGGTGGATGCCGTGGCAGAGACCGAGGTGGTGGTACGGCGTGTTCCGGTTGCAGGTTTCCGGCAGTCGTTGGCAGCCTTTCCGCAGGACGTACGTACACTGCTGCATGACGTGGCCATGGCGCACCGCCAGCAGACTGAGCTGGCCGTCAGCCGCTTTGTGAAAGATGCGCAATCGCGTTGTGCAGAATGGCTGCTCGCTCATGCCGAGGTGGGTGACAAAGGTGCCATGGCCGTGCGTTTGCACGAGCCCAAGCGACAGCTGGCGGCCAGGTTGGGCATTGCCCCCGAGACCTTGTCACGTGTCTTGCGCCACCTGCGTGACCGCGGCCTGATCAGCGGGTCGGGGCGGGTGGTGAATGTGCTGGACTCCGGCTGCCTGCGTTCGCTGGCGGGCGTTTAGGGTCCAGGACTCTTCTTCAGGCTCTTGCGGGCTTCATTGGCACTTCATTGGCACAGTGCACGGATGTCGGGTGGAATGGGCACTGCCTGAATGGCAATGTCGCTCCCCGCACGTCGCTTGGCAAAAATGCGCACTTCATCGCATTCCAGAATGACCGTGTCATCGCGCATGACCTTGTAGCGCTGCACAAAGCTTTTCTCTCGCCATTCAACCACCGAGGCGTGAATGTTCAGCACGTCACCATAGCTGGCAATGTTCACAAACTTGGCGTGTGTGTCCACCAGCGGCGTGCCAATGATGCCCAAGGTTTTCTCAGTTTCACTCCAGGACGCTACGCCGCAGGTCACAAAGAAATTGCGACTTGCGGCATCCAGCCAACGGAAGAAATTGGGAAACCAGACGATGCGGGCAGGGTCGCAGTCGCCAAATTCAACGCGGATAGTGTGTACAACCGTTTTAGGCATAAGTAATATTTCGACGGGTCGTCTATGGGGAACTTAGCCACTCAGGCGCTGCGCGGAATACTATGGGGCAAGCGTGGATGGGCTATGTTTTTGCGCCGGGCCGCCCCAAGCAAAAATGCGCCCCCTCGGGGGGCAGCGCAGCACACGAAGTGGCAAGCGTGGGGGCGATATCAGTCACCAATGATCTTTCGTTCTTTAATCAGTGTGCCAAAGCGTTTTGAGTCTTCTGTGGCCTTTGCAGCAAACTCCTGCGGTGACAGAGGCAGCACCTCTCCACCCAGCGCCGCAATTTTGTCTCTAACCGATTGGGTTGCCAATATGCGGTTGATGTCGCGGTTCAATCGCGCGATCACGTCGGGCGGGGTGCCTGCGGGCGCATAGAAACCGAAGACACTGTCCGCATCAAAACCTTTTAGTCCGGCCTCATTCAGCGTGGGAACATCCGGAAAAAGTGCAGAGCGTTTCGGGCTGCCCACGGCCAGCATTTTGAGCCGCCCGGCACGCACGTGATTCAGTCCGATGCCCGGATCGAACATGAAGTCAATCTGGCCACCCAGCAAATCCTGCATGGCCGGTGCTGCGCCACGGTACGGAATGTGGGTGGCAAAGGTGCCAGACTGGGCCTTCATCATCTCAGCGGCCAGGTGGGGGGAGCTCCCGCTGCCAGGCGTGCCAAAGCTCAGGCGGCCCGGATTGGCTTTCAGGTAGGCCAGAAAATCCTTCACATTGGTGGCGGCTACCTTGGCCGGGTTGACCTCCAGAAACACCAGTACCCGCGCGGCAGATGCCACGGGAACAATGTCTTTGGTGGGATCAAAAGGCATCTTGGTGTACAGGTGTGGGTTGATGGACACCGTGCCACCAGAACTCATCAGCAGGGTATAGCCATCCGCGGGCGACTTGGCAACCGCATCGCCACCGATATTGCCGCCAGCGCCGGCGCGGTTTTCTACCACCACGGGTTGTCCTAACGCTTCCTGCAGCGGTTGGGTGATGATGCGGGCGATCTGGTCCGCAGCGCCACCCGGCGGAAAGCTCACGATGACCTTCACTGGTTTGACCGGCCAGCTCGCAGTGCTTTGGGCCAGCACAGGAACGGCCAAAACTAGCGAAGCAACGACACCTGCTGCCATGCGGGTGAGATGACGGGTTGCTGTGAGTTTTGTTTTCATGAGAGTCTCCAGGTATTTTCTGTTGGCATTGTCTGCGGGTTTAGAGTGCAGTTTGAGGGGAACACCAGGCGCAAGCCTCGTTCAGATTTTGACGGTGGACCGCCCCGGCGGGGTTTTCACCCAGCGAATGGGTTGGGCTTTAACAGGCCGGGCCGGTGCGCCGTGTTGCACCAGGGCCTGGTCCAGCGCCTTGCCGCCTTCATCAGACAACGCTGCCGTTCGCGCGGCGGCAATGGCGTTTGCGCGGGCCTCGTCAGTACCCAATGATGTGGCCTTGGCCAGGTGGTCAATCACATGCAGCAGGTTGTCTTTGGCCCGCTCGTTGGTGGCGCCATAGCCTTTGATGAGGCGGCCACACAGCGCCAGCTCGTGGCCCAGCTTCCAATGGGCCTGGGTCCCGGCCACCACGGCGTCCAGCCAGCGGTCAATCATGGCCTGTTCGTGGGCAAATCGGCTGCCGCGCACGCGCAGCCACTTCAAACTGGCCAGCATGCGCAGAGAGAGCATGCCCAAGACCGAGTGCGTCCCAATCTTGAGGGGCATGGCCCACGGCAGCTTGCCGCCAGCGACGCGACGCTTGTCCCAGTTGAGCACCGCGGTTGCCATGCCTGTGGGCAGCAGTGCCGCGAACTCCGGCGCGCCCGGCTTGAAGTGGTCATAAACCTGCAGCAGGTCACCCGGTTTGGACTTGACCTCGCCCTGCACACGGGTCCAGCGGCTGGCCCGGCTCTTGAGGTCGGCCACGCGCACGACATCGTCAAACGCCATCCACAGCGCCAGCCAGCGAACCATCTCGCGCGTGATGGCAAACCCATGGGTACCGGCCGGGTCAGACTGGCGCTCTGCCGCCAGCACGCGCTGGAGTCGGTTGATATAGCGACTGGCGTACTCTGCGCCCTGGTACTCCAGCATGCGGGCGTGGCCCAAACCAAGCAGATCATGCACGTTGGGAGGAAAGTTTAAAGAAAAAGTGGCATCAGGCCCACATGGAACGGGCGTAGTTTGCTCTGTATTTGATAGCGTTTCCTCAATGAGGCGAATCTGCGCACGTTGCTGGCTGACCGCGTCAAAGCCCAGCGCGAACCCGCGCAGGCTGGCTGGCGCGTTGCTGCCGCTCTCGTTGATGATGGCTTCATAGTCCGCGCGTGCAAATGGCAACACGCCGGCGCCTGCGATGCAGCCCAGCATGGTCGCGCTGACCACAGTACCCGCCGTGCGGGTGAGCGCTGCCATGTCAATGACGTGATGTGCCCGGCTGTTCTCACGCACCAGTTGCAGCAGCCCGGCTTCTTGCCTGCGGCCATCGCCCATCTCCATCTTTTCCATGGTGGTGAGCGCGCGGGCGGACGAGGTGACGATGACGGTGTGCTGGTTTGAAGGCAATCCGTTGCTGATTTGCCGTGCGGTTTCCAGTAACTCGCTGGACACCAACACATCAAGCCTGCCGGGTAGCGGGTTCAGGCCGAACACGGGCCGCCGGCCTTTCAGTTCGCTCAAGGGCACCGGAAAGACTTCAAGGTAGTAGGTGGTGGCACCCGTGCGTTGCGCCACGCCGGGGATGGATGTGGCCTGCGCTGCGAAACCTGCATGGCGTGCGATTTCGATCAGCCATTCACTGAGCACGCCGCCGCCTTCGCCGCCCAGGGCGCACAGGAGGATCGAGATGGGTTGGGTTTGGTTCATGACGGTTGCATCGCCCGCACCACCGCACCACGCACCGACGCAAGCAACCGCTCATGCCACCGTGGGTTCTGAATGACTTCAGCCCGGTAAAACGAGGGACACAACGTAGCCGCGTGTGCATTGGAGCCACACAGGCCGCAACCCACACAGCCGTCAATCACGGTGGCAACTGGGTCTACCTTCAGCGGATCGGGGTTGTCCTTCAGCGTGAGCGTTGGGCAGCCCGACAGGCGAATACAGGCATGGTCGCCATTGCACACGTCTTCGTCCACGCCGTATTTCACGCGCACCACGCGCTCGCCTCGTTTGAGCAGACTGGCCAGCCAGGGCTTGATGCGGCGCTGGCGCTCCAACTGGCATTCGCCTTCGGCGACGATGACTTTCAGGCCATTAAACGGCGTGGTGAATGCCTCGGTCAGCGTGGCGCGCATCTGCTCCACCTGATAGGTATTTACTGTGCGCATCCACTTCACGCCCAGGCCATTGAGTGTGTTTTCAATCGTCTGGTTCAAATGGGCAAGGCTCTGCTGCTTGTCGGCAGCGCCTGCCTTTCCCGCCTCGTCAGGCGTGGAAATGATGTCCTGTGTGCCGGTAGCAGACGTGTAGCCGTTCTTGAAGATCAGCAGCACGGCATCGTCGCCATTGAATAGCGCGCTTTGCACGCCGGTGAGCAGGCCGTTGTGCCAGAAACCGCCATCGCCCATCACCGACAGAACACGCCGGTTCATCATGGGTGACACACCCGCGCGGCTGGCCAGGCTCATGCCATATCCCAGGATGGAATGGCCGAAAGAGAACGGCTCAAAAGTGGCCAGCGCATGGCAGCCAATGTCGCCTGAAATATGCACGTCGCCCACATCTTGCTGCGCCAGCTTGAGCGCAGAAAAAACCGGGCGCTCCGGGCAACCGATGCACATGCTGGGGGGGCGCGCGGGCAGCGGTGTGGGCAGTGATTTGGCCACCTGTTCGCGCCGCGCCTGGTTGCCGCTAAGCCATTGCAGCGTGGACTCCGGCGCGTGCTGGGGGAGGTAGCGCTGTAGAAATTTGGCCAACCCGCCCGCCATCACCTCGGTGGTGTATTCGCCCGCCTGGGGCAACATGTCTTTGCCATGCAAAGGCGTTTGAATGTCGGCACGTCGCAGCAGGGTGGCGAGTTCCTGCTCGATGTACTCGGGCTGGCC
>JANPAZ010000229.1:0-2051 GCA_031430225.1 Rhodoferax sp.
ATGGAAATCCTGGCGCAGACGGCGGGCTTCAAGCTGACTCATGTGCCATTTACCGGTGCGGGTCCCGCCGTGGTTGCATTGCTGGGCGGGCAAATCGATGCCGTCTCCAGCGGCCCGGCCACTGTGTTGCAGCATATCAAGGCGGGCAAGTTGCGGGTGCTGGCGCATTGGGGCAATGGCCGTCTGGCGTCGATGCCTGAGGTATCCAGCCTGAAAGACGCGGGCTTCAATGCCGAGTACGCACAGTGGTCAGGCCTGTTTGTGACCCAAGCCACACCGGAGCCGGTTGCTCAGCGGCTGCGCGCCGCGGCGAGCTTTGCCGCGCAGGATGCCAAGGTGCGTGAAGTCATCCAGAACGCGGGCAGCCCGGTGCAGTACCAGGACTCGGCAGATTTTGAAAAGTACGTGCAAGCCGATGCACAGCGCATGGTCGATGTCGTCAAACGCATTGGCAAGCTGGATTGACCCGTTGGGTTGAGCCAATCCGTGGAACTGTTGGGCCAAACTGCCATCTCATCACGATAACCGGAGACATCCCATGAATCTTTTTTCTATTCGAAACCTCTTGCTAACTGTCAGCGTGCTGGCCCTGGGTCACGGCACCGCACAGGCGCAGGCCTACCCAACGCGCCCCGTCAAAATCATCGTGCCCTTTGCGGCGGGCGGGCCAGCCGACAACTTTGCCCGCTTCATGGGCCAGCGCCTGGGCGATTCGCTGGGCCAGTCTTTTGTGGTGGAAAACCGGCCCGGTGGTGGCTCGGTGATTGGCACTGACGTGGCGGCCAAGTCGGCACCCGATGGCTACACGCTGCTCATGATGTCCAACACGCAGACGGTGAACGAGACACTGATTCCCAACAAGCCTTTTGAGCTGATGCGTGATTTTGTGGCGGTCGCTCCGGTCAATTCATCCGACCTGGTGCTGGTAGCCAACCCGGCGCTGAAGGCCAACACACTGAAGGAAGTCTTGGCGCTGGCCGCTGCAAATCCCGGCAAGCTGAACTACGCGTCCAGCGGGCCTGGCACGCCATATCACATGGCTGGCGAGTTGTTCAAAAGCATGGGGGGTGTCTACCTGGTGCACATCCCCTACAAAGGCAGCACGGGTGCGCGCACTGACGTGATTGGCGGGCAGGTCGACCTGATGTTTGACGCTGTGACGACCATGGCCGAGCAGGTCAAGGCGGGCAAGGTCAAGGCGATTGCCAGCAGCGGCAAACAGCGCTCTGGCGTGTTGCCCGATGTGCCCACGTTGAGCGAGTCTGGCGTGCCAGGTTATGAGGCCACGATCTGGCTGGGCCTGATGGCTCCCAAGGGTACGCCCAAGGCCATCGTGGACAGGCTCAATGACGCCGTCTCAAAAATCGTGAGCCAGCCCGACGTCAAGGCGCTGTGGGTCAAGCAGGGCGCAGTACCCATGGTCATGACGCCGGAAGCGTTCGACAAGTACGCGCGCGACGACGTCACCAAATGGGCCAAGGTCATCAAGACCGCTGGCATCAAGGCAGATTGAACCGGCTCCTATGAACACGATGACGAACAGCCAGACTCTGTATCTGTTGAGTGGTGGGGCGGCACAGGGCCTGGTAGGCGCGCTTGAGCCTCAATTTTTGTCGCAAGGCGGCTGTGCCATTACGGGTGGTTTCGGTGCAGTGGGGGTCATGAAAGACCGGTTGCTCAGCGGGGAGCCCTGCGACGTGGTCATCCTCACAGAAGCGCTCATCGCGCAACTGGAGGCCAGTGGCCATGTGGTTGCAGGCAGTGCACGGGGGCTGGGCGTGGTGCAAACCGGCATTGCCGTGCAGGCGGGCGCGTCCTCGCCGAACGTGGATGACCCGGCGGCGTTGAAGGCCGCATTGTTGGGGGCGACGGGTGTGTATTTTCCGGATGCCATCAAATCGACGGCGGGCATTCACTTCATGAAGGTGCTCAAAGAGTTGGGCATCGACGTGGCGCTGGGGGATCGACTGAAGACGTTCCCCAACGGTGCCACCGCCATGGGCGCGATGGCCAAAGCGCCACAGGGGGGGGTGATCGGGTGTACCCAGATG
>JANPAZ010000230.1:0-5900 GCA_031430225.1 Rhodoferax sp.
GTGCTGGGCATGCTGGTGTTGGCGACGGCAACAGGGTTTGTCGGCGTGCTGCTGGGCGCTGGCGTGCTCATCGGTGTGGCGCTGGCCTGTTGCGGCTCCGGCATGGCAATGGCCGTGGCGTCCCGCCCCGTGTCGACGGCCCAGCGCAGCATGGTGCTGGGCATGGTGTCGGCGGTGGGCTCGCTGGGTGCCCTGGTGTCGGCGCCCATAGGGCAGTCGCTGGCTGGCGGGTTTGGCTGGCGCATGGGGCTGGCGGGCTTTGTGGTGATTGCGCTGGTGATGGTGCCGTGTGCCTGGCTGGCGGGGCGTGTGGACAAGGCACCACTGCCGCCCAGCCCCATCAAGCAGGCTGGGTCTGCGCGCGAGGCACTGGGGTTGGCGTTTGGCAACCTGCCGTTCATGGTGATGTCCACCGCCTACTTTGTGTGTGGTCTGCAACTGGTGTTTCTGACCACGCATTTGCCGTCGTACCTTGACCTGTGCGGGCTGGACCCGATGCTGGGCGCCCAGGCCCTGGCCACGATTGGTGCGTTCAATGTGCTGGGCAGCCTGTTTTTTGGCTGGGCCGGCGGGGGCTGGTCCAAGCCGATGCTTTTGGGGCTGATCTACATCATGCGTTCGCTGGTGCTGGCCTGGTATTTTGGCGATGTCCCGTCTCCTGCCTCAACACTGGTTTTTGCAGGGCTCATGGGGTTTCTCTGGTTAGGGGTTGCGCCGTTGATGTCGGGTGCGGTGGCCGAGATTTTTGGGTTGCGCTGGCAGGCGATGATTCAGGGCATTGCCTTCACCAGCCATCAGTTGGGCAGCTCGCTGGGGGCCTTTGGCGGGGGACTGCTGTTCAGTGCGTATGGCAACTACCAGCTGGCCTGGCAACTGGGGGTGGGCATGGGGCTCACGGCCGGCATCATCCAGGTTCTGGTAGCGATGCCCCGGCACAGGGGCCCTGCACAGCCGGTTATGCCGTAGCGCTGGAACGGGCCGGTGGGCCCATGACCTCGACCAACTCCACCATGTTGGCCTTCAAGGCCGCCGAGATATCTCGCTCCAGGACCGGCATGACCACGTCGAATGGTGCGAGCAGGCGGTTAAGCCCATAGGCGCGGTTGCGCCCATTGACCTTGCCCAGATACAGCGCCATGTCCGCGATCTGCATGGCTTTTTCCCAATTGCATTCGGTCTCTGGCAGCCCCGAAAACGGCAGCGACAAAAAGCCGCCCGTGACGGTGATGTTCATCAACTGATCGCCCACCGCCATGGGTGCCTCTCCAATCACGGTGAGCACTCTTTGCGCCAGACTTTTCAGGTGTGCGGCATTGGATCGGGGCGAAAAGATCAGAAACTCTTCACCCCCCCAGCGCATGAGCATGTCGGTGTCGCGCAACGCGCCGCGCAGGCGTTTGGCAATTTCGACCAGAACCACGTCGCCGCCAGCGTGGCCCAGCGTGTCATTGATATGTTTGAAGTGGTCAACATCCAGAATCATCAGACGGTCGGGGCTGTCGTCTTCACGGCGCGCATTGGCAGGGTCGGTGGGCCGCTTGCCCATCAAGTCCAGGAAGGATCGCCGGTTGAACAGGCCGGTCAGCGGGTCCCGTACGGAATGAAACTCAAGTTGCAGATTGGCCTCACGCAATTTGGCGTTGGTCTTGCGCACACGCCGATACAGCAGAAACACGAAGACTCCGCCCATCACCGTCACCGCCGCACCCAAAAGCGTCACGATTTTTTGCAGCCGTTGGTTGCTGATCTCCGCGTCTTTCAGGCTGTTTTCCCGCGCCAGCAATTCGATTTGCTTCTGGCGCTGCACCGAGTCAAACTGCGCCTGCAATGTCGCCACAGATTTCTCACGATCCAGCCTGAACAGTTCGGCTGTCAGCACCTGCTGTTCCCGAATGGTGGCTACGGCTTCGCGGTGAAGCCCCGCTTGCTCATACATCCTTCCCAACTCACCCAGGATGGCCTCATTGTCAATTTTTGCCCCCGCCTCGCGGTTGAACTCAATCGCCGCGCGGACTTCGGCAACGCCTTCACGAATCCTGCCTTGTCCCATGAGCGCGAACCCAATGTTGCTCCTGGCCGTTGCAACGCCGCCGAGTTCTCCGGCTTCCTGGTATTTGTCGAAGGCCTCACGCGCAATGGTTAGTGCCCTGGCGTAATTTTTTCCGAGCAGGTGGCTGTCTGCGATGTTGTTCAACGCCGTTCCTTGCAGGCGCGCCATGCCCAGATCACGCCCGATGGTGAGGGCCTTTTCGTAGGCCCTGACGGCCTCTGAATGCTGGCCGAGGCCTGCCAGGGCAGCCCCCTGGTTGATGTACAGCGATCCCTTCAGCTTGCTGGAATCCACCTCCTGCGCAATAAGCAGCGACTCTTCGACAACCTCCAGCGCCTTTTTCCAATTGGCCATGCCCATGTAGACCCTGATTAGCAGGTTGAGCGAGCGCAGCTCCGAGGTCCGGGCATGCACAGTACGCGCTTTGGCAAATTGCAGACTTTTCAGGGTACTTTGCAGCGATGCCTCAAATCGGCCCACGATCAACTGAACTTTGCCGAGCTCCAGATAGAACTGCCACAGAGCCCATGCATCGCCAGTTTTCACGGCACGTTGTTCGATCCCCATGAGCTGGGCAATGGCGGGTTCTGTCTGGCCCGACAGGGTCATCAGACCGGCCGCTTTTGATGTCGCCAGCACAATGCCCACGTCATCCATTTGCTCGCTTGCAAGCTTCAGCAGGTCGGCTGTGCGCGCTTGCGCTCCGGCCACACGGGCAGCGTCGGCCTGAAGGTCCATCACCGCGGTCAGGTGCTCTCGCCGCACCCTATAAGGTGTCTCAGGACCCAGTACCAGCCCCATGGCCAGGAGCTGGTTCAAAGCCTGAAGGTTGTCTTTTTCGGCAAGCCGCTGAAGGGCCTGGATGCGACCCAGTGCATCAGGCTGCGCCAAAGCGCCTCCGTGCAGAGTCATCAGCACACAGGCAAGAAGGACGAACAAACGCAGTGACGAGGCCATGGCCTATGGTAGTGCCGAAGTTTGAACAGGTTCAGCTGCCCGCAAACCCGCTGTTCTGAAACCCGAACAGGCGCTGCGGTGTGTCCCACAGAATTATTTGCCGGTCAGCCAGATTGGGAATGGTCTGTGCAAACTGTTGCAACAGCGCGCCGTAATCTAGGCGGTCGGGTGCTTTCAGGAACGGCCAGTCTGAAGCCCAGATGCAGTGGTCTGGCCCGTAGGCTTGCAGCAAGGCGTTGACGTAGGGGCGTGTGTCCGCAAACGGAAAGGCCTGCACGGAGAATTTTGAAAACCCGGACAGTTTGACCGTCGCGCGCCGGGTTTGGGCCATCTCGAGCACCGCCGCAAAACCCTTGCCACCCAGGCCGGCAGAGGCATCCGGCCGGCCGCAATGGTCGATGAGCAGTTGGGCTCCGCAATCGGTCAGTAAAGGGGCAAGGATGTGCATCTGCTCACCGTCCACTTGCACTTGCACAAACATTTCCAGTTCGGCCAATCTGGCCAGCAGGGGAGGAATATCGCGGTAATGGTCTAACCCATGCAACGCAAAATTGAAGGCAATGCCCACAATGCCTTGGGTTTTGAGCGCCAACAACCGGTCAGAACTCTCGTCGTTTGGCACTACGGCAATGCCCTTGAAGCGGCCCTGGCTGCGCGCAATCGCGTCGAGCATGCAGCGGTTGTCGGTGCCGTAGCCAGAGTTGGGGCCAACCAGCAGCGCGTGCTGCACGCCATAGGCATCCAGCACGTGGGAGAAGTAGTCGGCAGAGCCGGTCTCCTGGCCGGCGGGGCGGTAAGCTACGTCAGCCGCATAGGGGAAGCGGTGCGGGTCAAGGATATGGCAGTGGCTGTCAACCTTGGGCGTCGTATGGATCGATGCGTCCAAGGCCGGTCTTGACGACCGTATCAAAGCGTGGCTTCCACCATGCGGCGCAGCTCGGGTGTGACCTCGGGCATCACCCCAAACCACGCATGGAATGCTGGCCGGGCCTGGTTGAGCAGCATGCCCAGGCCATTCACAGTGGCGTTACCGCGTTGGCGCGCTGCGGCCAGCAACGGGGTCTCCAGCGGTACGTAGATCACGTCTGATACCAGCGCATGCGTGGGCAGTGCGTTCAGGCTCAAATCGAGTGCCTCCTGACCATGCATTCCCTGACTGGTCGTATTCACGAGCAGGGCGACGTCGGCAAGCGCCGTATGGCGATCTTCCCAGTGATAGGCCTTGATGGGGCCACCAAATTCCTTTGCCAGCGCTTCGGCTTTCTCGAACGTGCGGTTGATCAGGCGGATCTCTTTGGCACCCCGGTCGGCCAGGCTGAGTACCACCGCGCGCGCGGCTCCGCCCGCGCCCAGTACCGTGACCGGCCCCGCGTCGGCCCGCCAGTCGGGCTTTGCGTCGAGCAGGCTCTGGATATAGCCAAAGCCATCGTTGTTGAAACCCTTGAGTGAACCGTCTTTCTGGACCACGATGGTGTTCATGGCACCCATGCGTCTGGCCATCGGGTCGACCTCATGCATCAAGGCCATGGCATCCACTTTATGAGGCAGGGTGATGTTGCAGCCCCTAAAACCCAGAGCCGCAAGACCGGGCACCGCAATCTCCAGTGTTCCGGGTGCCACGGGCAGCAGCACGTAGGCGCCATTCAGGCCGTGTTTGTCAATCCAGTAGTTGTGGATTTTTGGCGAACGCGAGTGCGCCACGGGCCAGCCCATGACACCGGCCAGGCCGTAAGTTTTGTCACTCATTTTTAGGAAGGATCCTTATTTCTTGTTCACAGGCGGCAAGATGGCACTGATGACCTGCTTGCCATTCTCTACTTTGGTCATGTAGCTTTCCCGGTCCAGGTCGCCGTGGGTGTCAAAACTCACGTCCATCAGGATACCGGGGTGGTCTTTCACAGATAAGGAAATACCTTTCATGGCCGCAGCAAATGCCTTGGAGTCAAACTTGCCGATTTTTTCGGTCACAGCTTTCACAACATACATGCCGCTGTAGCCTTTGAGGCCATTGTGGTCGGACTTGGACTTGTATTCGGCCTGAAACGCATCGCTGAATTTTTTGATGAGCGGTTGGGGCGCATCAGCGGTGAGACCCACGTGGGCAATGGCACCATTGGCGGCTTCGCCGGCGAGCTCCACCACTTTCTGGCTGGTGAGCACGGTCTCTCCAATGATGGGTTTGGCGTAGCCCTGCTTGCGCAACTCGCGCAGGGCGCGGGCAGATTCCTCTTCGTTGCTGTAGACAAACACGGCGTCGCTGCCAGAGCCCTTGGCCTTCAGCACGGCCGCACTGAAATCGACTTGCCCCGCGTCGGTGGAGATGGTGTTGGGCACCTTGATGCCACGGGCCTCAAGCTCTTTTTTGATCATGTCCAGGCCACCTTTGCCGAAATCATTGTTGACATAAATAATGTCAACGGACTTGGCCTTGAGCGTGTCGTTGATGTAGCTGGCCACTTTGGGCATGGCCGTGGTCTGGGTGAACGACGTGCGGAACACATACGGGTTGCCCTGCTGCGTGATGGCAGCGGCTTCACCCCCGGTGAAGTTCGGAATCTCGGCGCGCCGGGTTTCCGCCATGCTGACCATGATGGAGCCCGAGAACACCGGGCCCATCACGACGTAGGCATTTTGGTCAATGGATTTTTGTGCCAGCGCTTTGGCAACGCCCGGGTTGGACTGCGTGTCCATTGATACGTAATTGATCTTGCGGCCCAATATGCCACCGGCTGCATTGATCTCCTTGACCGCGAGCTTGATGCCGTTGTCGAAATTGCTGCCCGACGTGGCCCCGGTGCCACTGAGTTCAACCAGGCCAAAAATGGGTACGGTTTGTTGGGCGCTGGCCAGGCTGGCCGCGGCGAACACGATGCTGCCCAGGGCTGATTTGATT
>JANPAZ010000231.1:0-2914 GCA_031430225.1 Rhodoferax sp.
GCATGGGCGCGCGCTACCAGTTCTTCCGCGTGCGAGGCACCGCGCTGGAAGCTGAAGTTGGTGAGGCAATGCAGCTCGGCGTAGGCGGGGGCATCTGGCACGAGGTTGGAAATCAGGCTGCAGGCCATACAGATCAACCCATTTACATTTATACTGTTTAAAATTACAGTATATTTCAAACCATCTTGCTACGAACCTTTTAAGTCTTTATGATAAAACTTAGTTCACAGACTTAGTTGATTTACTTAGTTCAAATTTAAAGCAATGCAAACCGTCAATATCCACCAAGCCAAAACCCACTTGTCCCGCCTCATCGACAGCGCTCGCAAGGGGGAGCCCTTCATCATCGCCAAGGCCGGCAAGCCCTTGGTCAAGGTTTCGGCGCTTGCGCCTGACAATGGGTTGCCCGCGAATCGGTTGGGCTTCATGATAGGCATGATGAAGGTGCCTGATGACTTTGACCGCATGGGTGACGATGCCATTTCGCATCTGTTTGAAGGCCGAGTAGATTGAAATACCTGCTCGATACGCATCTGCTGCTTTGGGCCGCAAACGCGCCTGAGCGGCTTTCTGCCCAAGCCCTGGCCGTTTTCAATAACCCCAACCATGAGTTACTTTTTAGCGCTGCCAGCCTCTGGGAGGTTGCCATCAAAACCGGACTGGGACGCGACGACTTCAAGGTAGATGTTCGCCTGTTCAGGCGGGGTCTGCTGGACAACGGCTACCAGGAGTTGCCCGTTTCCAGCGCCCATGCCGTTTTTCTGGAAAACTTGCCCGCGTTACATAAAGACCCGTTTGACCGCATGCTGGTCGCACAAGCCACCGCAGAGGGCATCATGCTGCTCACCTCGGATCGCCTGGTGGCCACTTACCCGGGCCCGATTCAGATGGTTTGAACTAAGCGACCCCACCCGTCGGATGCGTCGGGTCCACCCACAGCACCTGCTCGGGCTTCTCTACCGGTTCAATGTCCAGGTTGATCGCTACGGCCTGGCCGTCGCTGCGGCACAGCACGCACTCCAGCGTCTCCGTGGGGCTGGCGTTGATTTCCTGATGCGGCACAAACGGCGGCACATAAATAAAGTCGCCCGGCCCGGCTTCGGCGGTGAACTCCAGCTTGTCGCCCCAGCGCATGCGCGCCCGCCCGCGCACCACGTAGATCACGCTCTCCAGCGGCCCGTGGTGGTGGGCGCCGGTCTTGGCATTGGCATGGATGGTGACCGTACCCGCCCACAGCTTTTGCGCACCGACCCGGGCGAAATTGATCGCGGCCTTGCGGTCCATGCCAGGTGTGGACGGCACATTGCCATCCAGCTGATTGGCCGCGATGACGCGCACGCCCTCGGTCTTCCAGTCGGGCGGGAGGTCATGGGAAGTGTGGGGAGTGTGGTTATGGCTCATGCGGGGGCTCCAGAGGTTGAACGGGTGTCAGGTGGCATCGTAGAGCAAAGCAAGCCAAGCGTGCCGTGTCACGCAAACAGCCCATGCAAATACCAGTCTGCTCCCGCCCCCATTACTGCACCCGTCTTGCGCTGGGCGCGACCCTTCCCGCCTAGCCTTTCCTGGTAAACCCACAGCAGCCCCATCTGCTCGCTGCGCGCCAGAAAGTAGTCACGCAGGGCGCAGGGTGATGCAGTTCCTTCTTGACCGCTCCACCACCCGGCCTCCACCCGCTGCGGGCCCGCCAGCAGGGTGAGCGGGCCACCGTCATCGGCACACTGCGGCAGGCCGTTGTGCACGGGCAGCTTCAGGGGTGGCGTGATCAGCCAGGTGGGGTACAGAGCGTCTGGTTTTGTGAGCGATGTAGAAACGGGTTTCGAAGTCGTTTTGGCTATTTTTTGCTGGTCAATTTGACCACTGGCCCAGATGGAACCGGCATAGTTAGCTACTGAAGTAGTAGCAATTTCATTCGAAGCTGAAGCAGCAGTACCGATTGCTGCCTGCCACATTTGCATGCGCTCGGGCCGGTGGTCGGCACAGGGCACGGCGCGCAGCACGTGGTCTGCGCCCAGGCGGGCGCTCAGGCGCTCCAGCAGGTGGTGCAGGCTGTCACCCACGCGCACATCGTCGGGCAACAAACTGGTGGTGGTACCCGGCAGCGCCGCGGTTTCAAGTGATCGCAAGTGCAGGTACAAAGCCGGTGCGTGCAGCGTGACGCGCGCCAGATTCTCGGCCAGCAGGCGCTGCACGTGGGCCATGTCCAGCGTGGGCTCAGCGGTGCGCACGGTGAGCTGGCCTTGGGACTCGTCTTGTTTGCGGGCATCGAGCTCCCAGCCCAGCGCCAGCGCCAGAATGCCGCGCTGTCGAAGCAGCAACCACACATGTAGTTGGGCCAGCAGGCGGCGCGCGCCAAACATCAGGGCCGGGGCATTGTCGATGCGCGCGGTGAGTTCAAGTTTGGCAAAAAAGACTTCGGGCAACGCCAGCCAGGGGTAAAGCTCGGGCTTTTTGCCATAGGCGCGGTCCAGCGCGTCTACCAGCCCCGCGCCAAAACGCCGCACCAGACCGCCACGCGGCAATGCGCGCAGCTGGCCCCAGGTGGTGCAGCCAATGCGGGCCAGCGTGGGCAGGTGCGGTTGGGCGGCCGCCAGTGTGGCCAGCGGCAGTTCATCGGGCTGGCGTGGTGCAGTGCGGGGAATTTGGAGGCGGGCAAGTGCTATTAAAGAAGTAGCTGCCCGTGCCCTGGATACGTGGGCCACTGGCCCTTTTTCTTCATAAATTCTTTCAAGAAGCTGTTTTCGGCCTCCAAACAGGCGCTCGCTGGCAGACACCTCCATCAACACCACACCGTCCACCAACGCCACTCTGGGTGTGAATTGCAGGGCCCACCAGCCTAAAGCGCCGAGCGCATCGACCAGCGCGGGGGCGGTGTCGTGCCCCGCAGCATCGTCACCCTTATCACCCGCATTGCCAG
>JANPAZ010000232.1:0-13286 GCA_031430225.1 Rhodoferax sp.
GTTAGATCAGATCCATTTGAACGCCGACTTCATGAACTTGCGCACATAAGGCGGCACTTCACCGGCTGAAAACAAGGTCGCCGCCAATGAAAACTGCGATCGCACCACAGCTTTTTCGTGGCTGAACGCCTTGAAACCGTAATGACCGTGGGCATTGCCCAGGCCCGAGTTGTTGACACCACCAAACGGCAGGCGCCCGTGCAGGAAGTGCACCAGGGAATGATTCACACAGGCACCGCCAGATGCAGTCTGTTGCAGCACCCGCTGGATGTGTTCGTCATCACCACTGTAGATATACAAGGCCAACGGTTTGGGTGCCGCGTTGATATTGGCAATGACGCTGTCGAGATCGGAAAAAGGTATCACCGGCAGCAAAGGGCCAAAGATTTCTTCCTCCATGATGCGTGCGTCTGCGGGCACCGAGTCCAGCAATGTGGGCGCCACAAAACAGGCAGGCTCCGAGACGCCTCCCCCGAACAAGACGCGGGCGCCACGGGCGCTTGCGTCGTCAAGCAGGCCCTTCACCCGTGCCGTGTGGCGGTCATTCACGATGTGGGCCAGGTGCGGGCTGAGCTGTTGCTCGTCAAACGATTTGCCGTAGGCTTTCTCGATGATCGCCTTGCAACTGGCAACCCATTCATCCTTGACGCTTTCGTGCACGTACACGTAGTCGGGCGCAATGCAGGTTTGCCCGGCATTGGCAAACTTGGCCCACATGACGTTTTGCGCGGCCAGCGCAATGTTGGCGCCCGCATCCACAATCGTCGGGCTCTTGCCACCGAGTTCCAGCGTGACGCTGGCCAGGTGTTGGGCGGCCGCTGCCATCACGCGCTTGCCGATAGCCGGGCTGCCGGTAAAAAAGATGTGGTCGAAAGGCAAATCCAGCAGGGTCTGCGCCACGTCAGCCTCGCCCTCGAAGATCGCGACTTCGCTCGTGTCGAAGGTCTCACGCACGATACGGGTCATCACTCCGGACAGATGGGGTGTCATCTCGGACGGTTTGATGATGGCGGTGTTACCCGCGGCAATCGCCGAAACCAACGGCCCGAAAGTCAGATTGACCGGGTAGTTCCAGGGAGAAATGATGAGGCAGCGCCCGCGCGGCATGTATTGCACATGGCTGCGAGTGCCCATTGTGAGCAGCGTAGGCCAGACCCGCGTCGGTTTCATCCATTTTTTGAGGTGCGCAATGGCGTCGTTGGCCTCAGCGCACACCGGCAGGATTTCTGCCAGATCGACTTCACCCTGGGGTTTTCGAAAATCGGCGTAGGCTGCAGAGTAAATATCCTCTGTGCGGGCCAGAACGGCATCTCGCAAGCGACGCAATTTTTCGACTCTTTGCGCAGCGGTGGAACTGCGCAGCCGCAACGCAGTGGCGGCCTGACTGTCGAAGACGCTGCTGATACTGGACGTTGAAGGCTCCGAGTTTGTGGAATTGTTTGGCATGACTGTCTTGGTAATTGGTATTTCTGAAAGGCTCGCAGGGCGAGTTTGGCACACCAGCAGTCCCGACAGTAAGGATCAACATCTAGCGCGTGACGATGGGGAAGACACCGGATGACTTCTCGATCAGGCTGAAGAAGCGAACCAGATCGATCTTGCTGCCGTCAACCTTCAGGTCGTCACTCATCAGCGTGTCCTTGATGCCCGCTGTGCCAGCGATCATCTTGACAAAAATATCCTTGGTGAGCGTCAGCGTCGCATTGGCGTCGGTAGCCACCGGCGCCTTTTTGAAATGCAGCACCGAATTCTCGATCCACAAAACGTAAGATTCCTTGAGATCGGTGAGTACCAGATTGATCTTGAAGTCCTTGCCTTCGGCTGCCGGGCCGTCCAGGCCACCCGCCATGGCCTCCAGAAAGCGCTCCACCGGTGTTTGCTTGAGCATTTCGATGATGGTGGCTTTGGCGATGCCCTTGGTGGGCGGACCATTGCGCAACTCCATGGCGCCGGTCAGGTAGCTGTTGCGCCAGGTGGATGCCTCGGACGCATAGCCCATCTGGTCGTACGTTTTGGCCAGCAGTTCTTTGGCGCTCTTGTTGGCAGCATCACCCAAGACGGCGTGATTCAGCAATTCGGCGGCCCAGCGGTAGTCGCCCCTCTCATACGCGGCTTGTGCGGCTGCAACGGCTTTGTCGGCACCGCCAATCAACTCCAGATAGCGCTTGGCAGATTCTTGTGGGGGCAGCGGATTCAGATGGGCCGGGTTGCCGTCATACCACCCCAGATAGAACTGATAAACCGCCTTCACGTTGTGGCGCAGGTCACCGTAATAGCCACGCGTACCCAAGTATTGCGCCAGTGACTTGGGGAGCTTGACCCTATCGGCAATTTCCCGTTGGGTGTAGCCCGCATTGATCAGGCGTACCGTCTGATCGTGCGTGTACTTGTAGACATCGCGATGCTTGGTGATGAATTCTTTAATACGGGCATTGCCCCATATCGGCCAGTTGTGTGAGGCGATGTAGACGTCAGCGTCCTGCACATGGTCCAGTGCCTGCTCCATGTAGGTTGACCAGCGCAGTGAGTCGCGCACTTTGGCGCCGCGAATCGGCAGCAGGTTATGCATGGTTTGCGCCAGATTTTCGGCACCGTCGTAGAGTTTTTTGTCGGGGATGCTGAAGCTCAGCTCGGCCGGGCATTCGGCATTGGGAACGTTATGAAACACAAACTTGACACCGTCAACATCCAGCGCCTGTGCGGGTTTGTCAATCAAAACAGTGGGGGCAAGAATGGCCGACAACCCGTACACCACGTCCTTGCCCAAGCCGGTATCGACATTGCCTTTTGCCGAACGAGGCAGATTCTTGCCAAACTGGTACATCGAACGCCGGCCCATTCCGATGCCGACCATGACGTTTTCGCTGGAGGCTTCTTCCATGAAGCCCTCGGGCGCAATGATGGGCAGCTTGAGGTCGGCGGCCTCCTTGGCCGTGGTCACGCCCAAAACGCCTCCAAAATGGTCAATGTGCGCGTGGGTAAAGATGATGGCCGAGACCGGCTTGTTACCCAGGTGTTGCCGGGCGAATGCAAGCGCTACGCGCGAAGACTCTGCGGCGGTCAACGGGTCCACCACAATCCAGCCGGTCTTGCCCTCGATCAAGGTCATGTTGGCGATGTCAAAGCCGCGAAGCTGGTAGACGCCTTCCATCACCTTGAAGAGCCCGATGTTCGCGTTCAACTGGGCGTGCCGCCAAAGGCTGGGGTTGACGGTGTCGGCCGCCTTGTCAGCGAGGAAGGTATAGACGTCAAAGTCCTTCAGAACTGTGCCGTCGGCTGCCAGAATCTTGCCAGTGGGCTTGGCAATGAATCCCCGCTTGGCATCTTCAAAATCAACCGGGTCATCAAGCTTCAACTCTTGCGCAAATCGTGCGTTTGCCTTCATCGTCGCGGCAGTCGCGTCCACTGATGCGCCACTCACGCCGTCGGGGTCTTTACCGCAGCCGGCCAGTACGACCAGCAAGAGGGCGGCGCCTGCCAAATAGTGTTGTTTCAGCATAAATGCCTCCATCGCGTGTTTGGTCTGCCGGAGTTGGCCCCGGCCATCAACAGGGAACGCGGCCTACTTCCCGACCAGCTGGCTGAGTTTGTCAGCTTCGAAGACTTCGCTTCGCGCTGCATCGCATGGCACGCAATCGGTGGCCGCCCGATTGGCCGAAAGCTTCTCAATGGCTTGCCAAAGCAGCGCGATCTGGTGCTCCTGGCCGGAAGCCGAGTCAATCAGGCCTTTAAGCGCCTGACTCACAGGGTCATCTTCCTGTGTGATGCCGTAGGCGGTGAACTTGGGCTCGGGCGCAGCCAGATCCGCACTTTCGCCGGTCTTTGACGGAATGATTCGGGCGGGTATGCCCACGGCAGTCGCGCCCGCAGGCACGGGCTTGATCACGACGGCGTTGGAACCGATCTTGGCCCCGTCTCCCACCATAAAACCGCCCAGCACTTTGGCGCCTGCGCTCACCACAACGTCCTTGCCCAGAGTGGGATGCCGCTTGGTCCCTTTGTAAAGGGATGTTCCGCCAAGGGTGACACCCTGATAAATGGTGCAGCCGTCGCCAATTTCAGCGGTCTCGCCCACCACCACGCCCATGGCATGGTCAAAGAAAACACGTTCGCCAATCTTGGCACCCGGATGGATCTCAATGCCGGTCAGCCAACGCGCGAGCATCGACACAAAACGCCCCAGCCACTTGAACCCGTTGTTCCAGAACCAGTGAGCGCGTCGGTGCAGGACCAGCGCGTGAAGCCCCGGGTAACACGTGAGCACCTCCCAGGTGCTGCGGGCAGCCGGGTCGCGGTCGAGAATGCATTGAATGTCAGAGTGCAGGCGTGAAAACATGGTGTATCGGTCCAGAGGCTGCGAGTCTAGCCCTTTGCTTGCCCGGCTGCTTCAACTGGCTCTTCCCGCACGGTTTTTGCCCGCCCTGCCTGCTGGGTCATCATCTTGGCAATGCCGCGCAGAATGTGGATTTCTTCCTGCGTGACACCGGCCCGGTTGAACATCTGGTTAAGCCGGGGCATGAGTTTTTTGGGCGCTGCCGGATCAAGAAAGCCCATGGCAGTCAGTGATTCCTGCCAATGCGCCAGAAGGCCTGCAACCTGGCGAGCGTCGGCTGGCGTGTCAGCATTTAACGACGTCGCAGAGGCCGCATGCGCTGCAACCGGCTCATCGAACCCGCCCAGTGCCAGCCGCCACTCATAGGCGATCACCTGCAAAGCCGCGCCAATGTTAAGCGAACCAAACTTCGGGTTGCTGGGAATGCTCAGGCAGACATGGCAGCGGTAAACGTCTTCATTGACCATGCCAAACCGCTCGGAACCAAACAGGAAACCCATGCCCAGGGCAGCGCCGGGAGCTGCCCGCTGGGCATCTGGCCCAACATTAGTTATCAAAGCGGCATCAGGCCCACATAGATATTGATTAGTTTGCTCTATTTTTAATAGCGCCTCAAAGTGTTCACGCGGCGCGGACGTTGGCGGGCCAAAGTCGCGTGGAGTCATCGCTGTGGCGCACAGGTGCGTCATACCGTCCAGGGCCTCATCCAGCGTGGCAACAATACGCGCCTTGTCCAGAACGTCCAGCGCGCCGCTGGCCCGCTGGATGGTCTCCTCGCGACGCAACACGTTGGGCCAACGTGGTGCCACCAGCACGAGGTCATCAAACCCCATGGTTTTCATCGCACGCGCTGCTGCGCCGACGTTGCCGGCGTGGCTGGTATTGATGAGGATGAAACGGGTTTGCGCGGCCAAAGGCATGGTGTTTTCGGGAGGCAGGTAAAATAATGTCATTGTCGCTGCCTGCATCGTTGGGTACCCCAGCCCGTTCTTAAGAAAAATTTATGGCCTCCCCCAATCTGCACCCCATGATCAACGTGGCCATCAAGGCCGCACGCGCCGCTGGCAACATCATTAACCGCGCGGCACTCGACGTAGAGTCGGTTCGCGTGTCGCAAAAGCAGGTCAATGACTTCGTCACTGAGGTGGATCAGGCCGCAGAGCAAATCATCATTGAAACACTGCTCACCGCTTACCCGGGACACGGCATTCTGGCTGAGGAGTCCGGTGGGGAACACGGGGCCAAAGACTCCGATTTTGTCTGGATCATTGACCCTCTGGACGGCACCACCAACTTCATTCACGGACTACCGGTGTATTGCGTAAGCATTGCCCTCGCGGTGAAGGGCAAGATTGAGCAAGCTGTGATTTACGACCCCACACGCAACGACCTCTTCACTGCCACCAAAGGCCGTGGAGCCTACATGAACGACCGCCGCCTGCGGGTTTCCAAGCGCACCCGCATGCAGGAAAGCCTGATTTCCACCGGCTTCCCGTTTCGCCCTGGCGACGATTTCAAGACATATCTGGCCATGATGGCCGAAATCATGCCGCGTTGTGCAGGCTTGCGTCGCCCTGGTGCAGCGGCGTTGGATCTTGCCTATGTGGCCGCCGGTTTTACCGAAGGTTTCTTTGAAGCGGGTCTGCAACCCTGGGACATGGCGGCCGGCTCATTGCTGGTCACCGAAGCCGGTGGTCTGGTGGGCAATTTCACGGGCGAGGCCGATTTCCTGGATCACAAGGAATGCCTGGCCGGCAGCCCCAAAATCTACGGTCAGATGGTGGCGCTGCTGGGCAAGTACAGCAAGTTTGCTGGCGTCGCCGACAAACTCTCCGTTCAGCGCGCCCCGGCGCCGACCTAAAGCACTCCGCAAGACGTGTCCCTCATAGGCTGTGCGGCACAGTCGAGGCGAAGCCAGACGCAATTGAATCAAAATTGAGTTCCTCGGGTGGAACGGGACGACCAAAAAGATAGCCTTGGTACGATTCGCAACCATTGAGGATCAGAAAATCCCGCTGCCCCGCGGTTTCAACACCTTCGGCTACGACCGTCAACCCCAGACTATGGGCCAATGCGATCACCGTGCGTGCAATTGCAGCATCGTTGGGATCAGACAGCACATCGCGCACAAACGACTGGTCAATCTTCAACTGGTCCAGCGGCAAGCGTTTGAGATAGGACAATGATGAATACCCCGTGCCGAAATCGTCCAGCGAAAAACTCACGCCAACCGCACGCAACAAGTCCATTTTGCGGACGGCCTCCCGCATATCACTCAGCAGAAGGCTCTCAGTCAGCTCAAGCTTGAGTTGATTGGGATTGGCGGTGGTGGTTTTCAGTATCTCCAGCAGCTGGCCGGTGAACTCGGGTTGACGAAATTCCCGGGCACTGATGTTCACCGAGACGCTCAAGCCCCGCGTTTGGTGGCTCCGGCTCCATTTGACGAGTTGCTCACAGGCCGTTCTAAGTACCCATTGACCCAGGGGCAAAATTAACCCGGTCTGCTCGGCCACCGGTATGAAATCTATCGGGGACACCATGCCCCGGCGCGGGTGGTGCCAGCGCACCAGTGCCTCCACGCCTGTCATGGCATTGGCCTGATTCACGATCGGCTGGTAATACAAAACCAGCTCACCATGTTCCAGCCCATGACGCAGGTCCACTTCCACGGCAGCACGCTCGGCCACTGCAGCCTGCATGTCGGGGTCGAAAAACCGCATGGTGTTTCGACCGGCCGCTTTGGCTTGGTACATGGCCAGGTCAGCGCGTTTGAGCAACTCTTCAACCGTTTGGGTCTGGCCACCAAACAAGGCGATACCAATGCTGGGCGTGCTGTAGTGCTCCTTGCCCATCAAGTCAAAAGGCCGGTTGAGTGACTCCAGGATTTTTTGGCCCACCACTTTGACCTGAGCCACCGCCCCGCCCACACCGGAGCTCAGGCCTTCAAGCATGACCACGAATTCGTCACCCCCAAAACGCGCGACGGTGTCGCCCTGGCGAATACAGGTCACGAGCCGGTTGGCCACCATCTCCAGCAACTTGTCGCCCACGTCATGGCCCTGCGTGTCATTGAGGTCTTTGAAGTTGTCCAGGTCGATGAACAGCAGCGCTCCTCTTTGATGGGTGCGTACGCCTACGACGAGTGATTTGGACAGCCGGTCCAGCAGCAGACGCCGATTGGGCAAGCCTGTGAGCGTGTCGTAGAACGCCAGGCGCTGGCTTTCATCTTCGATGCGCTTTTGCCCGGTGATGTCACGGCCGATACCCCGGTAGCCACGAAAGACCCCGTGCGCGTCAAATATGGGCACACCACTGATGGACGACCACACCATCTGGCCGTTGCCCTGCAAGTTCTGCATTTCGAAATCTCGAAAGGTCTGGTGCGCCTGCAATACGCGCTTGTGCTCTGCCCATTGCGCCTCCGTCAAACCCCGGTCGCCCGCCTCCCAGCGCGTCATTCCCAGTGCAATTGTCTGGGAAACATCGTGCCCGTCTATGCGGACAAATTTGAAGTTTTCGTCCTGCTCCCAATACCAGTCGGAAGACAGTGCGGTCAAGCTTCGAAAGCGCGACTCGCTCTCATGCAGGGCGCCCTGGGCTTCGATGAAATGAGTCACGTCTGAAAACGTTATCACCATGCCCCCTTCGGACAAGGGCGTCGCCTTGATTTCCAGCGACAGCCCTTTCGGCGTCCTGTACAGCATGCGGTCAACGCCGCCTTCCGGGAGGAAGCCATCAACGATGAAGGCCTTTACAACCGGCTCAAGCCGATCAAAATTATTGCCGAAGTCACCGCGTTTCGCCTGATAGCGGATGAGGTCACCACCCATTGGCTGCGATTCAAATAACGACTCTGGCAGACTGAGCAGTTCGAAATACCGCTTGTTGTGCAAGTTGACACGATGACTCGCGTCCATCATCACGATGCCCTGAGACATGTTGTCCAGCGCAATGGAAAGGGCTGCAGCCTTCTGGGTCATCAACTCACGAGCCTTTTGCAATTCCACACGCTCGCTGCGTTGCTCCGAGACATCCATGATGAAGCCATGCCACACCACAGACCCATCCTCCTGGCGCTCCGGCATACTGTCACTCAGCATCCAGCGCTGGCTGCCATCCTCCAACTGCACCCGGAATTCTTCACGCCAGCGCTTCAGGTCTTGGCCCGACTCGACAATGCCACGCTGCAATCTCACCAAATCCTCGGGATGAACCTTTGAAAACGCCTTGCTCGCATCGTCGACGACATCTTCGGGGTTGATGCCAAAAATCTGCCGGATCTGGCCCGTGGCAAACGGAAAATGCGAGCTGCCGTCAGGCCGCATCCGAAACTGAAAAATCAGGCCGGGTACCTGGCTGGTGAGTTTGTGAATGAATTCCAGCTTGCCACGCAAGGCAGATGCAGAGTCGTTCTCGCCGGTCACATCGCGGATATAGCCCAAAAGGTGGTTCTCACCTTCCAGAACAAACCGTGTGGCCGTCAGGCGGATCATGCGGCGCGTGCCCTCTTTGGCAATCAGTACTGCCTCGATCGCCACACCCTCCGAAGTGTCCGACAGCCCATCCACCATCTGGTCACGTACCTCAGGCTTTTCCCACAAGCCCAACTCCCGCGTCGTCTTGCCAATGGCCTCTTCGCGGGAATAGCCGGTCAGCATGCACCAGGCAAAATTAACGTCGACCAACAGGCCGTCACTGGCGCGCGCAAGGCCGATAGCTTCCGGATTCTTGTGGAAAACCGCGAAAAACAGCTCCATGCCGGGCTGGCTGTGTGCATTGAACGGTGCGTTTGGCAGTGTCATCGGCGTCTCTGTTCACGAAGATTATCACGGGCTTGCATGCGCTTCACACCAGTTTTAAGTCTTCAACGGGCACAGGGCGCCCAAACAGATAGCCCTGAAACGCCTCACAACCGTTTTGCATCAGGAAGTCGCGCTGCGCCTCAGTCTCGACGCCCTCGGCGACGACATCGAGATCGAGGCTTCGGGCTAGAGTCAGGATCGTACGGGCGATGGCCGCGTCGTTCGGGTCGGTCAACACATCACGCACAAACGACTGGTCAATTTTGAGCTGTGCGAACGGCAGACGCTTCAGGTAGGAGAGCGATGAATAGCCAGTTCCAAAATCGTCCAGCGAGAAGTTCAACCCCATCGCTTTGAATTCACCCATCTTATCGATCACGTCTTGCACATCATTAAGCAACATGCTCTCGGTCAGCTCCAGCTTCAGAAGATTCGGATTGGCCCCGGTCATCTGCAAAAGGCTCTTGACCTGGTTCACGAAGTCGGGATGTCGAAATTGACGCGCACTGACATTGACCGCTATGGTCAGTGCGCTGCTTGCGGGTGCCGCGCTCCAGCGAACGAGCTGTCGGCACACAGTTTCAAGTACCCATTGACCCAGAGGCAAGATCAAGCCAGTGCGCTCAGCCAATGGAATAAATTCTCCGGGGGAAACAACGCCACGGCGCGGATGCTGCCAGCGCGCCAGTGCCTCAGCGCCCATCATCCGTCCACTGGAATCTACCACTGGCTGGTAGTAGACCATCAGCTCATTGCGCAGCAGCCCCTGACGCAATTCGACCTCCAGCTCAGCGCGTTGTGTGACCACGGCCTGCATCGCCGGCTCAAAAAAGCAAAGCGAATTTCGCCCGGCGGCTTTGGCCTGGTACATCGCAAGATCAGCGCGTTTGAGCAGTTCTTCAACGGACTGAATAGTGTCCTGGAACATCGCCACGCCAATGCTTGGCGTGCTGTGATGGGCAATGCCAGCAAACTCATAGGGCTGGTTCAACGTCACGAGAATTTTCCGCCCTACGCGCTCAGCCTGCGCTGCCGCTTCATCACCGGTTGGCGCCAGATCGGCCAGCAAAACCACGAATTCATCACCCCCGAGCCGGGCCACGGTGTCAACGCCCCGCACGCAACTCACCAGCCGCTGCGCGACCTTTTCCAGCAGGACATCGCCCACGTCATGGCCCTGGGTGTCATTCAAGTCTTTGAAGTTGTCGAGATCAATAAACAAAAGCGCGCCGGCCAGCTTGCGTCGGGCGCTTAAGCGCATGGCAGATTGCAGACGCTCGATCAACAACCTGCGGTTGGCCAGCCCGGTAAGGTCGTCGTAAAACGCCAGCTTTTCAATCTGCTGTTCGCTGGACTTCCGAGCCGTGATGTCAGTGATGAATCCACACCACAACACCGCCCCGTCGGGTTCACGCTCGGGCACGGCGTCGCACAGAAGCCACTTGATGGTGCCATCGGGAAATTTCAGGCGGTATTCGTGCCGCCAGGATGTGAGGTTCAATGCCGATTCACGTGTTGCGGCCATCAGGTTCCTGAGGTCATCCGGATGGTGCAAGGGTGCGAGACAAGAGGCATCTTCAATGACCTTATCAGGGTCAACGCCAAAGATGTCACGAAAACCTGCGCTGGCATAGGGAAAGCTCTGCACGCCATCAGGGCGCACCCGGAACTGCACAATCACCCCCGGCGCGCGGCTTGTGATTTTTTCGATAAAACCCAGGCGCTCCTGCAACTCCAGATTGATCTTTTGCTCCGAAGTGACGTCTGCATAGGTACGTACGATGCTCCCGTTGCCGACTTTTCGCGTCGCGATGGCAATGAAACGACCGTCTTTGGTTCGGCGTAGATATTTGTCGGGCGCGTTCAGGCGAGTCCCACGTTGGGCCACATAGTTCCGCGCGTTTGCATCAACAAGATCAAGCTCAAAGCCAAAATCGCCCCGCTCATTTTGAAACGCAGCGATCTCCGGCAGGGTCGGATGTGCGGCAACAAAAGCCGCAGGTAAATCGAGCATTTGGAGCCAGCGCTGGTTATAAACTCCCAGACGTCCATTGACGTCAATGGTAGCAATGCCTTGATCCATGCTGTCCAGGGTCGTCTCCAGCGCTTTGGTTTTCTGCGCCAGCTCTTCGCTGGTGCGCTCCAACGCCTGAATCGCTTCAAGGCGTGCGGTTTCGGTGCGCCTGGCCCGCACCAATTGCCCGATAGTCTGGCACAGCGGCTCCAAAAAATCCACGTCCATCTGGGTGTATCCACCCGGCGCGTTGGCCAATGCAAGCATTGCCACCATGGTGCCACCGTTGTGAATAGGCACGCCCAAAAATGAATTCATGGCAGGATGCCCCGGTGGCCTGCCGCCGCTTCGCGGATCATGGTTCGGGTCACTGGAAATCACCGGCTTGCCAGTGAGCAGAGCCGCACCAAACAGGCTGCGCGTGTTGCGAAACTCGATGCCCGTCGTGGCACTCAGAGCGTAAGTCTGTCGCGACGCTGCATCCCATGAAATATCGGTCAGGGCGTGGATCCGCAGGAACGGCTGCTGCTCGAGGTCGTACAGGACTTCACCCACAAATCCGTATTCGCTTGACGTCACGCCCAGCACATCTTTCAGCACACCTTCAAACGCCGACGAGTTACTGGAACTGGCGATAAAGCTGGCCTGTGCACGGCTGATGGACTGCAACAAAAGGTTGCGCCGCTGCGAAGCCTCACGCGCAGCCCGGCTGCTGGTGATGTCCAGAAACGCACCCACCAGGCGAACCGGCCTGCCAGTCGCATCCCATTCCACCGCTCGGGCACGGCTGTGCACCCAGACCCAATGTCCGTCTTTGTGCTGCAGCCGGTATTCGCACTCGTAAAAGGGTGTTTTGCCCGACAGGTAAGCCTCACTGGCGGTCTGCACTCGGGCGAGGTCGTCAGGATGGGTCAGCTCGCGCCAGCGCGGCACGCTCCATTCGGCTTCGACGTGCGTGTACCCGAGCATCACTGCAGCACGTTCGCTGCCGTCGAAACTTCCCAGAACGATGTTTCGATCCCAAGGCACCAGCCCATAGCCGTCAATCGCAAGCTCAAAGCGCTGCTGATCCTCCCGCATGGAACGGATCGCGTCATACCGGCCACACACCGACTGAACGCGCTGAGCCAATTTGTCCAGAAAGTGGGCCCCCGACACCGGGTCAACACCGTCCACCAGATAGTCGCCAAAACCATAGCGCATGCCTAAAGCGGCAGCACCTTCCTGGCCCTCGTCCACCAGCAACATCACCGCCTTGCTGGACAAATCTGCCAGCAGGTCAAAGGCATCGCCATCGGCCAACCTGTAACGGAGCAAAATAATGTCAAACACACCAGAACGAAGCAGCGGCACCGCCTCGGCAACGCTGCCAGCCACCGACAAGCGCCAGTCTGGCTGGTCGCGCGCGAGCACCTGCCGCACCTCGCCAGCCTTGGCGGGGTCGCTTTCAATCAGCAGCAGGGCCATCAGTTTGCTGGTCACACTATTTCCTACTCATGTTCCGTTTTTACAAATCCCGTTGACTTTACCTTCGATTCTCAACAGCCTACAGCACGGGCGGTCGAATTGAAGACCCGGTCCAGTGCGTATCATCCCAGCAACTGGCAGCTTTGAAAGCTAGTGTTAGCCTCCGCCAACCCGAACCCGCAAACCTCTTGCCTCAACCCTTGACTGACTCCAGCCCACCCCGTGCCCTCAATTCGCCAGCTTTAGCAAGCGACGAACGTCACACGCCCATGATGACCCAGTACCTCGGCCTCAAGGCAGGGTTTCCTGACACGCTGCTGTTGTACCGCATGGGGGATTTCTATGAACTTTTCTATGACGACGCAGAAAAAGCAGCGCGCCTGCTGGACATCACGCTAACCCGGCGTGGCCAGTCTGCCGGCCAACCCGTGGTGATGGCCGGTGTACCGTTTCACTCGGTGGAGGGGTATCTGGCCCGGCTTATCAAACTGGGGGAGTCGGTTGCCATCTGCGAGCAGGTGGGCGAAGTGGGCGGCAAAGGCCCGGTCGAGCGCAAGGTAGTCCGTGTCGTGACGCCTGGCACGCTGACGGATACCGAGTTACTCAATGACAAGTCCGAATCCCTGTTGCTGGCGGTGCACCAGGGGCCGCGCAACACCTGCGGCCTGGC
>JANPAZ010000233.1:0-1844 GCA_031430225.1 Rhodoferax sp.
CGGCCATGCTGCAGCTACTGGCGCAATGCCGTGCCGAGCTGGCTGTGCTGCCACCCGACCCGCACCAGGTGCCGGTGCAAAACAATGGCAGCAGCGACGAGACATTTCGCGGTGCTTTGTTGCCCGCCGATGCCGTGGTGGATGCCGTGGTTGGCCCGGCAGCGGGCTGCGACATGGCGGGCTTTTATGCGGCGGGCAGCATCGTGCGCGCCAACTGCAATTCACAAGGCCAGCGGCACTGGTTTGCCACGCAAACTTTCTTCATGGATTACTCGCTGTACAACGGCTCTCGCGCTGTCAAAGGCAGCTATGCGGGCACCCGCTGGGAGCCGGCCGAGTGGGCGGCCAACCTCGCCCACAGCAAGCACATGCTGGTTTTGATGGACAAACCCTTGCAAAGCGTGGCGCCGGGGCAGTACCGCACCTATCTGGCGCCGCGTGCGGTATCGGACCTGGTGGGCATGATGGGCTGGAACGCGCTCTCAGCGTCGGCGTGGAAGCAAGGGCGCAGCCCGTTCAAGAAGTTGGCCGACAAGGAGTGCAAGCTGTCGCCGCAGCTGCATGTGACCGAGAACTTTGGCCTGGGCCTGACGCCACGCTTCAACAGCGTGGGTGAAGTGTCGGCCCAAAGCATTGCGTTGATCGCGCAGGGTGAGCTGGCCAGCTTGCTGGTGAGTTCGCGCACCAGCCGCGAATATGGCCTCACGGCCAACGGTGCAAATGAATCCGAGGGGCCGCGTGCACTGGACGTCGCCCCCGGCACCCTGCAAGAAAAAGACATCCTGAAAGCGCTGGGCACCGGCCTGTATTTGTCAAACCTGCATTACCTGAACTGGAGCGACCCGGTATCAGCCCGGGTGACGGGCATGACGCGTTACGCCTGCTTTTGGGTGGACAAGGGCGAGATCGTGGGCCCCATCAAAGACATGCGCTGGGACGAGAGCCTGTACGAGGCGTTGGGAGTCAAGCTGCTGGCGCTCACCACGCACACAGCCATCGACCCTGCGGTTGACACGTATTACCAGCGCGCCTTGGGCGGCTCGCGCACGCCGGGCGCGCTGATCGACAACTTCACTTTTACGCTATGAAAGTGCCCTGTTTTAGGTGAGGCGTGCCATACTTCGGTCGTTGCGGTTGAGTTTCCTATCCGTCGCCTGCCATGCGGGTAATCAGGAGGTTTCCATGCTGTCGATCCGTCGCTTGATTCGTCACCTTGTTGTCGGTTTCCTGGTGCTGGCAATCAGTGCCTGTGGCGGTGGGTCGGGTAGCAGCCCTGCGGTGCCTGCACCCGTGGTTCCCGTCGTGCCAGTGACGCCTGTGGTGCCCGTAGCACCGGTTACCAACCTCACCATCAATCCTGCCAGCATCACTGTTGCCGCTGGTGGCACGGTGGACTTCAGCGCCAACAGTGCGGCCAACTTCAGTGTCACCGGGGGTGTGGCCAATGGCAGCGTGCTGGCCACGGGGGTGGCCAACGCCACCTACACCGCACCGGCCACGCCGGGTGTTTACCAGATCGTGGCAACATCCGCAGCCGATCCGACCAGCAAGGCCACCGCATCCATCACGGTAAGCGCAACGACCGGTTTCAGGATTGGTGTCAGTGGCAGCCCGCGTATCGCACCCGGCACCTCAACTCAGCTCACTGCCTTTTTGAACAATCTGCCCGTCAGCGCCACCTGGGCGATAGAAGGCGCTTGCGGCACATGCAGCATCAGCGCAACCGGCCTCTTCAGCGCGGGCAGCACCGTGGCCAGTGTCACCGTGCGCGGCACCACCACGGCCAGCCCAAGCCAGAGCGCCACCTTTCAACTGACGATTGCAAGCGAGGTCATTCTGACGCT
>JANPAZ010000234.1:0-2085 GCA_031430225.1 Rhodoferax sp.
CAAGACGCTGCCAGGCCTGACGGTTTCGGTGCTGGTGCCCAACCTCAAGGGTGCTCAACGTGCCATGGAATGCGAGGCCGACCTGATGCTGCTGCCGCTGTCTGTCAGCCATGCCCACAGCCTGGCCAACATGCGCCGCGCGCCGGACGAGGTGGTGGCTGACATTGCCAGCATCGTGGCTGCGCGCGATGCGTCTGGATCGAAGACCCTGATTGAAGTCGGCATGAGTACGGCCTTTGGCTGCACCTTGCAGGATCGTGTGGAGCCGTCTGACGTCGTTCGCCTCATCAAGGCAGTGCTTGACGCCGGGGTAGACCACGTCGGCCTGGCCGATACCGTAGGCTATGCGGACCCAGGCATGGTGCGCGACCTTTATGCGCTGACCCTGCCCGTCGCTGGCGATAAGCTCAACTGTGGTCACTTCCACGACACCCGAGGCATGGGCGTGGCCAACGTCTATGCAGCGCTGCAGGCAGGCATCACGCGCTTTGACGCTTGCTTGGCCGGCATCGGTGGTTGTCCGCACGCGCCGGGTGCCAGCGGCAACGTCGCAATTGAAGACCTGGCCTACATGTTTGCCAGCATGGGTATGGACACCGGTATCGACTTTGATGCATTGATGGCGCTGCGCAAAAAAGTGGCGCTTTGGCTGCAGGGCGAGACACTGCACGGCACGCTGTGGCGCGCTGGGCTGCCCAGGACTATGCGTCGCGCCGGGCTGGCCACATGAGCGCCGCGACAAGTGTGGGGGCCGCCGCAGCGCCGGGCCGCCCCAAGCAAGGCACGGCCCCCCCGGGGGGCAGCGCAGTACGCGAAGCGACGAGTGTGGGGGCAAGTCTCCCACTAACGGGTTTAAGGGTCGTCGAATTCACCCACATGGTCATGGGCCCTACGTGCGGCATGGTTTTGGCCGACATGGGTGCCGAAGTCATCAAGGTGGAGCCGATTGACGGCGACCGCACGCGGCTACTGCTGGGGTCTGGCGCAGGCTTTTTTCCCATGTTCAACCGCAACAAGAAGAGCATTGCGATTGATTTGCGCTCGAAAGACGGCGCCGAAGCAGCCCGAAAACTCTCGGCCAGTGCCGACGTGGTGCTGGAAAATTTCAAACCTGGCGCCATGGGCAAATATGGGTTGGACTTTGCCGCGCTGTCGAAGGTCAACCCGCGCATCATTTACGTCAGCCACAAGGGTTTTTTGCCGGGGCCTTATGAACACCGCGTGGCGCTGGATGAAGTCGTGCAGATGATGGGAGGACTGGCCTACATGACTGGCCGCCCGGGCGACCCGCTGCGCGCGGGCACCAGTGTGAACGACATCATGGGCGGCATGTTTGGCGCCATTGGCGCGCTCGGCGCCTTGATCCAGCGCGGCATCACCGGGCGTGGCCAGGAGGTGCAAAGCGCGCTGTTTGAAAACAACGTGTTTCTCGTGGGCCAGCACATGCTGCAATACGCCATCACCGGGCATGCTGCGGCGCCCATGCCCGACCGCATTTCGGCCTGGGCGGTGTACGACGTCTTCACGGTCAAAGATGGCGAGCAGATTTTCCTCTCGGCGGTGAGTGATGCACAGTGGGATGTGTTTTGCAAGGTGCTCGGTTTCGACGACCTCAAGGCCGACCCGCGGTATGGCTCCAACAACGCGCGGGTCGCGTTGCGGGCCGAGTTGTTGCCGGTTTTGCGGGAGCGCCTGGCCTATCGCAGCGCGGCCGATTTGTCGGCCATCTTCGAGGACAACGCCTTGCCGTTTGCGCCGATTCGCAAACCCGAAGAGTTGTACGACGATGAACACCTGATCGCCACCGGCGGCTTGGCCGACGTCACCCTGACTGACGGCGCCAAAGCCGGGCAAACCGCCAAGACTACCCTCTTTCCCTTCACCATGGCCGGCCAGCGCCTGGGTGTGCGGTTGCAGCCGCCGCGCATGGGCCAACACACACGCGAGTTGCTGGCGGGTCTGGCATACACCGATTCGCAGATCGACGCGTTGTTCGCTTCGAGCGCCGTGGCCTGAGCGATGCGTCCAATCACGCTGGTGCAAATTTCTGGCAATAATGGCCGAATGGGACGAGAACTGGGCTTC
>JANPAZ010000235.1:0-8167 GCA_031430225.1 Rhodoferax sp.
GGGTACACCCGCCTCCAGCATGCGGCGCTTGGCCAGTGCCTTGTCGCCCATGGCCTCGATAGCCGACGGTGGTGGCCCGATAAAGACAAGCCCGGCGTCAAGGCACGCTTGCGCAAAGCCCGCGTTTTCACTCAAGAAACCATAGCCGGGGTGGACAGCGTCTGCACCTGTTTTGCGCACCGCCGCCAGCAGTGCATCGACCAACAAATACGACTCTGCCGCAGGGGATGGACCGATATGCACGGCCTCGTCGGCCAGACGTACATGGGGCGACGCGCGGTCGGCATCGCTGAAAACGGCCACGGTTTGGTAGCCTAGCTCGCGCGCGGTGCGAACGATGCGGCAGGCAATTTCGCCACGGTTGGCAATCAGTATTTTTGAAAAGCTCATGGTGTCACCCGCTGTCTGTGATGAAAGTGCCCGATCATGCCCGTGCGAAAGCTACATCCGCGCAACGCCAAAGGTATTGGGATGCAATGTGCGAAGGTCAGCCTCGGCGGCCATTGCAAGGCAAAGGCCCAGAATGCGCCGCGTGTCTCGCGGATCAATGATGCCGTCGTCCCACAGGCGCGCGGTGCCGAACAAGGCCGTTGATTCCTTGTCAACCCGGGCACGCATGCCGTCGGACATGGCTTGCAGCCCCTCCTCGTTGACGGGCTGACCCAGCCGCTCGAGCTTGCTGCGGTTCACGATGTCCATCACCTTGGCAATCTGGGCGCCGCCCATCACTGCGGTACGCGCTGTGGGCCAGGCAAAAATAAAGCGCGGATCAAATCCGCGCCCACACATGCCATAGTTGCCCGCGCCAAATGACCCGCCCAAAACGACAGTGAACTTGGGCACCCGCGCATTGGCAACGGCTTGAATCATTTTTGAGCCATGCTTTACAGCGCCCGCGCGCTCAGCCACCACACCCACCATGTAGCCCGTGGTGTTCTGCAAAAAAACCAGGGGAGTCCCAGTTTGGTCACAAAGCTGAATGAACTGCGCCGCCTTGGTAGAGCCATTGGGTTGAATCGGCCCGTTATTGCCCAGAATGCCCACCAGTTGTCCGTGCATTCGGGCATGGCCGCACATCATCTCGGACCCGTACCCGGGTTTGAATTCCAGAAAGTCGGAGCCATCTACAAGACGGGCGATGACCTCACGCACGTCATAGGGCTCCCGGTCATCGGCGGGCACCAGACCCATCAGTTCCTGCTCATCAAACAAAGGGGCAACGACGGGCTCTGCAGGGCCCACCACGCCCCACTTCAGCTTGTCCATGACTTCACGTGCGGTTGCCACGGCGTGGGCGTCGTCCTCGCACAGATACTCTCCCAGTCCCGTTATGGTGGCATGGGTTTGGGCGCCGCCCAATTCCTCTTCGTCACTGTCTTCCCCAATGGCGGCCTTGACCAGCGGAGGCCCTGCCAGAAAGATTTTTGAGCGCCCCCGGACCAGAATCACATAGTCTGAGAGGCCCGCATGGTAGGCGCCGCCTGCGGTAGAAGAACCATGCACTACAGCCACCTGAGGCAGACCTGCTGCTGACATGCGCGCCTGGTTGGCAAAGGTGCGCCCGCCTTCCACAAAGATCTCGCTCTGGTACATCAGGTTGGCCCCGCCGCTTTCAATCAGGTAAATCAGCGGCAATTTGTTCTCGCGGGCAATGTCTTGCGCCCGCAGCGCCTTGCGCAGGCCCATGGGCGCTGTGGTACCGCCCTTCACTGCGCTGTCGTTGGCTGTGATCATGCAGCGCCTGCCCGCCACCACACCAATGCCGACGATGGAGCCTCCCCCCATGACTGATTTTTTGCCGTCGTCGTCGTGCATGTTGAGCCCGGCCAGGCGGCTCAACTCCAGGAAGGGCGAGCCCCGATCCAGCAAGCGCGCCACCCGCTCGCGCGGCAATAGCTGGCCGCGTTCTTCAAACTTGGCGCGCTTGGACTCGGACTCGGCAATGACAATTTTCTCGAGCCGCTGAACTTCTGCCAGTAGCCCCAACATGCGCTGGGCGTTGGCTGCAAAGGCATCAGAGCGGGCATTGATTTTGGAACGCAGAACAGGCATGGAAAAAGACCTCAGTGGTGTCGCAAATTAAACGCGAGGGTGACGTTAACGTCAACCATCTACCGCATAGGTGTTTTCACGGTGCCGCAAGGGAATACGCGCTGCTAGCATTCGCGCCAGAGCCAGATACGCGAGCCCGCTTCACCGCGTGCCCTCCCCTTTGATCCACGTTCAATCACAAGGACCAACCAATTCATGACCCTCGAAACTTGTACAAAGGCGATTCGCGCCAAGGTAGGTGCCGACAGCGGCCTCAATGCCACGGTGAAATTTGATTGCGGTGCTGATGGGTTGATATTCATCGACGGCAAGTCCACCCCCAACAGTGTGAGCAATGCAGACCAAGTTGCAGATTGCACTGTGGGCATATCGCTGGGCGACCTCGCTGCCATGCTGGCGGGAGATCTCGACCCGGTGACCGGCTTCATGAGCGGCAAGCTGAAGGTGTCGGGTGACATGAGCGTGGCCATGCGACTGCAGCGTGTCGTCTAAAGCGCAGGCGTTTGTCGACTCGCATCGCGACGAGACAAGCAACGAACTGTTTGGCATCACCGAACTCTGCAAGGAGTTTGGCATCACCTTACGGGCCTTGCGGTTTTACGAAGACAAAGGCTTGCTGGCTCCCCGGCGAATCAGCGGTGCGCGGGTCTACACCCGACGCGACCGGGCGCGGCTGGCGCTGATCCTTCGCGCCAAAGCCATCGGCTCGCCGCTGTCAGAGATCAAACGCTATCTGGACTTGTATGGCGACCAGGGCGAGGGCCGCGTGCAGCAGCTCAACTACGTCATTCAACGCACCGACGCTGCGATTGAAGAACTGGAACAAAAGCGTGCGCGCATAGACGAAACGCTGGCCGAGCTGAAAGTCATTAATGTGAGTTGTCGCCAACTGTTGCAAAAGCGTAGTCGCTCAGGAAAAACAGGTTAGACTGGCCATAGGCCCACGTATCCATTCAATAGTTTGCTACTATATTTGAAGCGAACCAGACGTTGATCCTATGGCGTGTCAAAGCTTCAATTCGGCTAGACCTTCCGACTTGCCATGGCAAGATAGGCACCCAACCCGATCATGGTCACGCCTGACACTTTGGTGAGCAAGCGGGCGCGGGTAGCGCGGGCAGCCTTTGACTGCAGAAGCCGATCCGCAGCGAAAACGGCAACTACATCTACAGCCGTGTTGAGGGTGACGCAAATACTTCCCAGCAAGACAAGCTGGGGAATAACTTGCTCCCCCGGCGCCACGAATTGCGGAAGAAAGGCCAGGAAAAAAAGTGCGGTTTTCACGTTCAAGGTTTCAACCACGATGCCCTCGAAAAAAGCAGGCCGCACACCCTGGGGTGAAACGCTGGCAGCTTCAAATTCATGACGCTTGCGAAGCAGCATTCGCGTGCCAAGATAAATGAGGTAGGCGGCCCCTATATATTTGACCAGACTAAAGGTGAGCGCAGACTGGGCAATGAGCAGGGATATGCCCAGCGCGGCTGCCAGTACGTGAAGCATGCCGCCAACGCCCGTGCCCAAACACGACGCCAAACCTTCTTTGCGCCCCCCTGCAACGGTGCGCGCAATCACATAGGCAATGCCCGGGCCGGGTGTGACCGCCAGAACGACAGCTGCAATGGCAAACGCCAAGAGAGGCGACATGATGGAACAAGCTCCTTCGCTGCTGGCTCAATGCGCGCAGGCAAATGTGTCGCTTTTCTTTTAATACGCGCCCATGTAATCACGCTTCCCGATGGCAAGCCCGTTGTGTCGTAAAAGCGCGTAGGCGGTGGTCACATGAAAGAAAAATTGGGGCAGCCCGTAGTTTGAAAGGTAGGCCTCGCCGGTCAACTTTTTCTCTTTGGGCGTGCCGGGGCGCAATACGATTTCTTTGGACTCACTGCCTGTGAACTGGTCGGCATTGACACTGTTCAGATACGCGAGGGTTTGAGACAGCAACGCGTCCAGGTCGGCAAAGCTGCGTTCTTTACCGTCATAAACCGGGACGTCAACCCCCGCCAGCCGGGCCGAAATACCGCGCGCAAAGTCGGCTGCAATCTGGACCTGCTGCAACAGGGGAAACATATCGGGAAACAGGCGCGCCTGCAGTAAAGCATCAGGCGCAATGGACTTGGCCGTGACGTGGGCGTCTGCCTGTTGCAGTATGGATTTCAGCGCCGTCAGCATTTGCGCGAAGACGGGGACGGAGCGGGTGTACATAGGGCTGGTCATGGGAACTCTCTGGTAAATTTGTAAAGAAGTCGGGCAACGGCCCAAGTATTTATTGGATAGTTTGCTATAAAAACAAAGCAAATGGAAAAAAGGCTGCAAGTGGGTCGCTATTTCACCCCATAGCCCATGGTCTGCGGCAGCCACAGCACGATCTGCGGAAACACCGTCATGGCCAATAGCAGCAGTAACAGCATCACCAGGAATGGCCAGCCCTCTTTCATCATCTCGCCAATGGGTATGCCCGTGAGCGCCTTGGTCACAAACAGCAGCATGCCAAAGGGCGGGTGAATCAGCCCGATCATCATGTTCAGCACCACCAGCACGCCAAAATGAACCAGGTCTACACCGAGCAGCTTGGCAGCGGGCAGCAGCATGGGCACAAAAACCAGCAGCAAAACCGACACATCCAGAAAACACCCCAGCACCAGAAACATCACGTTGACCAGCAAAAGGAACTTGAGCTGCGACAAGTGCATGTTCTCTACCCAAAGCGCCATGGCCTGGGGCAAGCCCTCGGCGGTAAAGGCGTAATTGAGCATGAAGGAGCCGGCCAGAATAATGGTGATCACCGCGCTGCCGCGTGTGGATTCCATCACCACGCCCCAAAACGTTCGCCATGTGAGCGCGCGGTACACCACACCGGCCAGAATCAGCGCATGCAGCGCCGCCACGGCGGCCGCTTCGGTCGGCGTGAAGGCACCCGAGTAAATGCCACCCAACAGCACAATGGGCATGGACAAGGGCAGCGCACCCCGGTAGATGATATGGGGCCATTCACGCAGGGGAATCGGTGCCTCACGCGGCATGTTGCGCTTGACGGCGATGAAGTGCACCACCACCATCATCAGGAAGGCCATCATGAAACCGGGTACGACGCCGCCCAGAAACAGCGCCCCCACCGAAGCGCCCGAGACCAGCGCGTAAATGATCATGGGTATGCTGGGCGGGATGATTGGCCCCAGTGTGGCGCTGGCCACCACCACGGCGCCGGCAAAGCCTCGCGAATATTCCGGCTTTTTCAGCATTTGCTTGATGGTGACCAGGCCCGGCCCGGCCGCATCAGCAATGGCGCTGCCGCTCATGCCCGAGAAGATCACGCTGACCAGAATGTCAACCTGGGCGAGCCCACCGCGCATGCGGCCCACCAGAATGCGACAGAAGTCAAAAATGCGTTCGCTCACCGTGCCGGCATTCATGATGTTGGCCGCAAAGACAAACATGGGCACCGCCAGCAGCACATAGCTGTTGAACAGGCCGTTACCCACCTGCTCCGCCACCAGGCCCACGTCCTGCTTTTTGACCAGCAGGTAAGCAATGCCTGAGGCCAGCATGGAAAAACCGATGGGCATGCGCAGCAGCATGCCAGCCACCATCACGAGAACCAGAATACCCAGGGCCAACGTCATAGATAAAAACTCATGAGAACTTCACCCGGGTCATTGAATATGCAACTCGGCTTCAAGGCCTTCGCCTTTGAAGGCCTTCCAGATGGCAATCGCACTGCGAACCACCAGCGCAACCAGCAAAAACACAAACGGCATGAAAACCCACATGAACGACACGCCCAGCACCGACGTGCCTTCACGCGACATAAACCGCACGTAGTCCCAGCTGCCCGGAATGCCGCACAGCGCCAGCCCGCCAATCAAAAGATTGCCAACGATACGCATGATTTTGCGTGAGCTGCGGCCGACACTGTTCCAGATCAGGTCGAACACCACCTGTTCACGCTCAGGAACGATAAAAGCCGAAGCCCACAGAATCACCCACACATAAAGGATGACGGCCAGTTCGTCCGACCACGGCAAGGGCTTGTCAAAGCCAAACCGCGCCGTGATCTGAATAACGAACACGCAAAACAGCGTGAAGAATAACAAGCCGCCCACCGTCTGGGCGGCTGTACGGAGCCAGCGAAACACAACCCGACCGATCAACGCGTGTTGTTGATGCGTTCGAGCATGCCCTTGGGCCAGACTTTGGCGTAATCAGAATTCACATAGGCCGTCTGCACCGTCTTGCGGAAAGCGTCCAGGTCAGGCGTGGTGACCGTCAGGCCTTGTGACTTGAAGAAGTCCACCATCTGCTTTTCATCGGTGATGCGGTTGTCGTTGTTGTAGCGGGCGGCGGCCTGCGCCGCAGCTTTGACCTTGACCTTCTGATCAGCGCTCAACGCGTTCCACATCTTGTTGGAGATGCTGATGAAAATGCCGTCGACCAGGTGGTTGGTCAGTGTGATTTGTTTGGTCACCTCGTAAAACTTGGCACTCTTCACGGTCGGCAGGGGATTGTCCTGACCGTCAATGGTGCCCGTTTTCAGCCCGAGGTAAACCTCGCCAAACGCCAGCGGTGTGGGGGTGACGCCCAAGGCCTCCCCAAGAAACAGCCACTCCTTGGACGCCGGCATGCGCAATTTGACGCCCTTCAGATCTGCGGGTGTCCGCACGTTTCGGACTTCACGCAAATTGAGCTGGCGTGTCCCCAGGTACAGGGGCGCGAGTACGGTGATGTCCATTTTTTCGCTGACCATCTTGTACAGCTCTTCGCCTATTGGGCCAGTCAGGACTTTCATCAGGTGGTCCGGGTCGCGAATGACATAGCCGGTGGTCAAAATCGCAAATTCGGGGACGATTTTGGCAATGTCGAAAGCTGACATGGACGTCAGTTCCAGGTTGCCGCGGGCCATCGCTGCGGGCTCGGTACCCTGTTTGAAAAGCGAGGCATTGAGGTTGATCTGGGTGTCAAACTGTCCGGGGGCTGATTTGTCGAGTTCGTCTTTCATCACGGTCCACATCTTGGCGTGCCAGTCGTCCGGCACAGCGGGTGTGGAGATGCGCAGCACGGTTTTGGTCTGCGCCATGGCGGGCAAAGCCATGGCTCCCAGTGCGGCGGTGGCGCCAAGCAAGGTGCGGCGGCTGAGGTTTGAAGCATGTGTCATGGTGATGTCTCCGGTAGTAATTAAATGAACTTGAGCAGCGCGCCAATGGCACGATACCCTTCACGCACGGCTTTCGTCTCTGCGTTATCTAGTGGGCTCAGTGGCGCACGCATGGTAAGCCAGAAATCGTCGCCGGTCTGCTCGGCCAGCATCATCTTGTAGACGCCCACAAACGGCATACCGGGCATCACACCCAGCAGGGCCAGCAACGACATCATCAATTTCACGTCGTCCGCAGAAACACTGGCCGGTGCATCAATGACGCGGCGCATCAGGCCTGGTGCAATGTTGCCCAGGCCGTTGACTGACCCACTGCCGCCTGCAAGCATGGTCGGTGCAATGTGTGGCTCGGAACCCACCAGGATGGACAACTGGGGGAACGCCTTGGCCAGCGCCAAAGAGTGCGCCAGGTCGCCACCGCTGTCCTTGACGCCCATGACCTGACCGGGATGGCGGCGCACCAGTTCGGCGATTGCCGAGTGCGAGAAGCCGGACGTGCTCATGGCCGGGAAGTGGTACAGCAGCAGTTTGAGGCCATCATCGCCAATGCCCCGCACCACCTGAGACACGGCCTCAATGATGCCGGCATCGCGCGGCTGGTTGAAGAAAAACGGGGGCATGACCATCTGGCGGTGCACGCCAAGGCGAGAGGCATGGCGGCCCAGCTCAATCGCTTCACCCAGCGCCAGCGCCGTGGTGGTGACGATGATCTGGTCTGCGCGAATACCCTGGCCCAGCATGGACTCCAGCAACTCCTTGCGCTCCACCGCGGTGAAGGCGGGGCCTTCGCCGGTGGTGCCAAAAAGCGTCACACCATCGCAGCCGGCGGCCAGCATTCGCTTGGCATGCGCAACGGTGCGCGGCGTGTGCAGTGTGCCGTCGGGGTTTACCGGCAGCAGCAGTGCGGGCCACAAGCCATTGATATCGGGGTTCAAGGACAGCTTCAAGATGTTTTCCTTTTGTTGA
>JANPAZ010000236.1:0-4573 GCA_031430225.1 Rhodoferax sp.
CAAGGGGCCGTGATGCTGACTGTGCGGTTCGCCGTTGAACCCGGCGCAGAGGCCGAGGTCACCCGACTGCTCCGGCAAGAAACCCTGCCTCGCGCCTGTGACATGGCCGGCATCGTCGGGGCACATTTGTGCCGGGCGGACGAGGCAGGCAGCCGGGTCGAAACAGTAGAAAAAAAAGCGCGCAACGAACCCACGGCTATTCCAAGCTGGATCCTCTTGATTGAAGCCATTTCGGTCGACGCAGCAGAGGCCTGCGCCGTGCAGGTGACCACTGAACTGCGCGAGTGCAATGGCATACACGGGATCGACCAGGCGACTTACAGGCTGGAGTACCAGCGCTGCAAGCTGCCTTCGGGTGAAAGTTGACGCGGCCAAACGCAGCGCCAGGCTTCAGGCCCCATACCTACGGACGCGACACTGGAAGGTAGCCAACCAATTTTCCGTCGGCGAACAAGGCGTCTTCTGCAGCGCCCGCTTCCGCGTAAAACTCGATGAGCGGGCTGATGCTGTCGCTCGATATGGCCGCACCGTCACGACTCACTTCTGCCGCGCTCAAACGGCTAGCCATGTGGGCCAGGGTTCTACTGGCAGCACGCAGCACCTCTGCAAGGGCAAGGCGAACTGGATACCGGGTTGAGACACCAATGCCCGTACCGACGGACAGGTGACTCGAATACAAACTTTCTGTCATGTTATTTCTCCTGAGCCTTCGCGCTCACATGACATTCGTGGCGCATAGGCGGCAAGCTAAAGCCCATCGCTGTAAACAGCGCAAAACACCATCATCAATCGCCCGGACTTCCAGGCGCGGCTGACGGCTGATGCGCTGGAACCTGTGGCCAACACGCCGGAAGAATTCGGGGCGCAGATCAGTGCGGATCTGGCCAGTTGGGGCAAGGTGATCAAGGCTGTCAATCTCAAGCTGGATTGAGTTGAAAGTCAGTGAACTTCAACAAACCCCAGAACCTGAAGCGGCGAGCCCGATCCAGTTCCAATCCGTCAGCCCGATCATTTTTGACAGCGTCAGACGCAACCCTGCGCTGAGTGTTCGAACTGCACGGCAGATCTGACGATCGATCGGGTGGAAAGCCTGTTCGATAAAACCAAGCCGACGCGGGTTGGCGTCAGCAGGTCGATTCGAGATCGTTCCCAACGGCGAGTATTTCGCCTCAAAAACCCTTGCGACAATTACAATCCTGTCCTAATTTCCTAAGCTCACCTGTGAGCCCGTCAAGCCAACCCGTCTGACTGCCAACATGCGCCACCCCGGTACAGATGTAGCCACGACCCATTTCATGCTTGCCCCCAGTACGCCTATCTATTTGCTGGACACTTCACAGGGTCTTGGCAGCAACCAGGCACACCGCGTCGCACGTGACCGGCAATCGCGCCTGTGGGTCGCCAGCCCGGTCGGACTGGCTCGTTTTGATGGCAGCACCATTGACAGGTGGGGCCTGCACACGGGACTGACCTGCAATGGGCTGCGTTGCCTTGCCATTGACGCATCAGGGCAAGTCTGGGTAGGTTCCGACCTTGGGCTGCAGCGGCTGGACAGCGATGGTGCGCCACAGGTGGACCCGGCATTGCAAACCTGGTCGTTTGGCCTGTGCCAGAGCATTGCCATTGCCAATCATCACGTCTGGGCGGGCACCGCACTGGGATTGGTGCGCTTGGAAATGGCCCCGACCGACGCCGGCCTGCAAATCACCTTCAAGGCCGATGTGGGGTTTGTCAATGACATCGCGTCACTGTCACCCACCAGAATAGTTGCGGCAAGCGCGGGAATGGGTCTGGTCGAATCAGATGGCATCACGTCGTGGCCTTAAAGGTGTGAGGCCCTCGCGGGACGCCGAATGACCCGAATTGCGAAGGGGTTTGGCGACGACCTTGTGGTGGGCACGGATTCCGGCTTGTACATCGTGGACGACGCGCGCCCACAACACACGATCCACTTGGGTTGGCCGGCCGCGTCGCCGAATGTCACTGCCATTGCGGTTGGGGAGGGCCTTTATTGGGCGGCATTCGGGCGGCAACTGGTGGCCTACTCGACGACGCATTCGGGTTACCCCATCCTGGAAAATTTCCAGTTGGAAAGTGCAGTCAATGACCTCCTCATTGACGATCTGGGGAACCTTTGGGTGGCCACCAACAACAGTGGAATAGCCAAGGTCAGTTGCTTGCGCCACGCGATACGGCGTATCGATCTTGGGGGTCCTGGCGGCGTGTTCGCCATCAAACCGGTCAATCAGGACACTTTCACCGTGGGTGGCGATCAGGTTTTTTGCCGTGTGGCACTGCAGTCGGGGCGTCCACCAACTGTAATTCACCGGCGGCAAGGTCTTCCCGACACCATCGTCTGGGACAGCCTGGAAGATGGCGACGGCCTTTGGGCCGCAACACAGGCTGGGCTTTTCTACGCCAAAGCGGACGAGCCCTTCACTTTAATGTACCCGCAGGACCCCGTGTTGAGTGCGCCGAACAGGGTGTTGTTGCGTCATGACGGCAACCTGTGGGTGGGCACGCTTCGTGGCTTGGTGAGCATTCGTGACGGCGTTTGCCGGATCCAATTGGGCGATGACGCCGCGCTTGGGTACATCTATGCCCTGCACGTGGACAACACGGGTTCATTGTGGGTGGCCACATTGGGGCGCGGGCTGTGGCGCTGGAGCCCTGAAGGTGGAATGCATGCGGTCCACCCGACGCCGCTACGACCAGATGGCAACACCTACGCCATCGTCCAGGGCCCGGCTGGCGACCACGTCATATTGCAGGATTCGATGGTGATTTTGCGGGACACAGATGGGCAATTTCGCACCGTAGCTGACTTCCCGCCGGTGGCGGGCTGGGCAGCGGTCTGGGTCGATGCCCGCACCGTTGCCATCGGCACCTCGGACGGACTTCGAATTCTGGATATGGTCACCGCGCAGGTCACTCACCATGTGATGGCGCTATTACCTCATCGCGATTGGGAATTTACCAACAATCGCGCTTTGGTGCGGGACGCCTTGGGACAGTTCCTTTGCGGACTGACAAACGGACTGGTCAGCGTGAATCTCGATTTGCTGCGGCACTATGCCCCGCCCACCTGCAAACTCGCGGGCATCACCTGGAAGGGCGTGCAACCCACCGCCAGCGACGCTGGCTTGCTCGTGCGACCGGGGCGGTGGTCGCTTCAACTGCGCGCTTTCGCCGCCTGGTTTGTAGACTCAGCTTCCGTGCGCTACCAATTTCAGCTCGTCGGATTTGATGACCACTGGTCGCCCTGGCAGGACCGGCCCGTGGTCAGCTTCAACTCACTGCCAGTGGGGGAGTACCGCCTCAAGGTACGTGCCTATGCACCTTTAACCGGATATGGCCCGGTCAGTGAGTTGATGCACTTGCGGGTGCACCATTCGATTTGGTCAACGGGCTGGAATGCGGCTCTCATGTGGTTTGAGAGTGTGTATGCCTCACTCGTGTCCTCGCGCCTGAGAAACCGGGACTTGCTGGAATCGAATCAGGCGCTGGAGACAGCCGTTCGGGAAAGAACCGATTCGCTTTTGGCCGCCAACCGGGAACTGGAGTCCATTCGCGACGCCTACAAGCGATTGTCAGAATTGGACCCGTTAACGCAATTGGGAAACCGCCGTTATTTTGATCGTGAGTTGATTCGGATGGAGGCCATGGCCAAACGACTCACATGCCCACTGGCTCTGATGGTCATTGACGTCGATCACTTCAAAGCGGTCAATGACCGCTACGGCCATCCGACCGGCGATGAATACTTGCGACGGGTGGCACAGGCCATGTCTGTCTCCATGCGCAAAGGGCAGGATGTGGGGTGTCGGTACGGGGGCGAGGAGTTTGCGATCATCCTGATGAACACGCATCCCCATGACGCGGCTCAATGCGCCGAGAAGGTTCGCGCCGCCGTCTTGGGGCTGGCCCTGCCCAATTTGGGCGCTGGCGATGGCTATCTGACCGCCTCAATTGGCGTTGCGGTCCTCATGCCCGGCTCCGAGTGGGGGCCAGATGAACTCGTCAAACGTGCCGATCTGGCCTTGTTCCGTGCAAAGCGCAACGGGCGCAATCGCGTCGACGTAGACAGTTGACCGACGAGAGATCTGAAGCCCGGTACCACAGGCCCGATGAATCCATCCCGACGGTGTGCATTCCAAAAACTGTTGTGCAGCACCGTTGTCCCGCGCCGATGGTCATCAAAGGCGTGCCACCGGCAAATAGCCTATCAACAGGCCGTTTGCATACAGGGCCCCTTCAGGTGCCCCGGCTTCAGCATAGAACTCGATTGATGGGCTGGCGGCCAACTCAGCGACAACCGCACTTGCGGCGCGCACCTCGACCACATCCAGGCGGGAGGCCATGTGCGCAAGAACCCGGCTTGCCGCAGTCAATGCGCTTGCGACCGTACGGCGTAGGGCATATCCCGGTGGGGCACGTGTATCAAGGAAACTCGAATAGGAACTCTCTGTCATGCTATTTCTCCTGAGCCTTCGCGCTCACATGACATTCGTGGCGCATAGGCGGCAAGCTAAAGCCCATCGCTGTAAACAGCGCAAAACACCATCATCAATCG
>JANPAZ010000237.1:0-25790 GCA_031430225.1 Rhodoferax sp.
GGCCATGCCCACACCGAAGATCGCGATCCGCAGCACCTCTTTTTGAAGAGCCGTCATGCCACTCGATGCCGGGCGGGTCATGCCTTGGCCCCAAACATGCCCTGCGGGCGAAACAACAATACCGCAATGAAAATCAGGAAGATGCCAATCTGGCCGAGCGACTCACCCAGGTACAGGCCGCCCAGCGACTCCACCACGCCAATCAGCAAGCCACCCAGCAACGCACCCAAGAAACTGCCCATGCCACCCAACACCACAATGGTGAAGGCGACCAGCACAAAGCCATTACCCACTTGCGGGTTCACGTAATAGGCGGGCAGCAAGAAGCAAGCTGCCGCGCCCAGACACGCCAGGCCAATACCGAAGCTCATGGCGTAGACGTGGTCCACATCAATGCCCATGAGCTTGGCACCGTGCTTTTCCTTGGCCACGGCCCGAATGGCGCGGCCCAGATCGGTGCGGCCCACAATCAGAATCAACACCGCAGAAGTCACCAGGGCACCCCCAAAGGCCACCAGCTTGGGCAGTGAAATCATGGCCTGCGCAAAACCGACGTTGATGGGAATAGTGGTCAAGGTGTAAGCCGTGTCGATGCTGCGCGTGTCGGACTTGAAGAAAAGAAGCGCCAGGTTTTCCATGACGATTGACAGGCCCAGGGTGACCAGAAGAATGTTTTCGTCTTTGCCGTGGCTGGCCCGGTTGATCACGAGGCGCTGCATGCCGTAGCCCAGCACAAACATGCCCGGCACCACCAAGGGCAACGCCAAATACGGGTCAATCCCCCAACGCTCCTTCAGGAAGTAGACGGCATACAGCGCCATCATCAGTGCCGCGCCATGCGCAAAGTTGATGATGTGCAACACGCCATAAATCAGCGTCAGCCCGAGTGCAATCAGCGCATACACCGCCCCCGTGGTCAGGCCGTTGAGAAGTGACGGGAAGAGAATCCCGATGTCAAACATCATCCTTGAAGACTTACGTTTTCAAAGGAAAGATAGGGTCTATTTCTCGATAGTCGCGCGGCACAATCACCTTGATGTCGCCCTTGCTCACCTGTGTCATCAATGGCTGCGCACCCATGTTCTGGCCGTTGACAAATTTGGTCGTGCCGTACGGCATGATGTGGTCAGCAAAGGCGCTCTTCTCCAGCGCGTCAATGATGGCAGCACGGTCGGTCGACTTGGCGCGATCAATGGCGTCGGCCAACAACCGCATCGAGGTGTAGGTCATGAACACTTCATAGCTAAAAAACAGGCCTTTGGCTTCGACGCGCTTTTTCAGCTCGGCGGCACGCTTGTCTTTGGGATTGAACCAGTGGTTGCAGTCGATGATGCCGTTGGCGGCCTCGGGGAACTCCTTCACGAACTTATAGCTGGAGGCCGCACCGCCCAACACCGAGTAAATTGCTTTTGGGGTCACCTTTTGCTGCTGCATGGTACGCACCAGCAACGCGTACTCGTTGTAGTAGTTGGCCGGGATCACGATGTCCGGGTTGACCGCCTTCATGCGCAACACGATATTGTTGAAGTCGCGCGTGGGGTTGGCGTGCTTGATGATTTCCTTCACCTCGTAGCCATAGCCGGGCAGTTCGCGCGCCAACAGGTTGGCGGTCCCGGTGCCGAACAGTGATTCTTCATGAATGATCATCACGGTGCGTGCCGGCTTGCCAGCGGCTGTGTTGAGCACGTGCAGGTTGGCAACGGCCACCTCGGCACACTTCCTGTAGCCAGGGCCAAAGCGAAATGTGTTTTTGAGGCCACGTTCAACGATCTGGTCGGCCACGCCGACATCAACCACGTGAGGCAGGTTGTATTTGGCGGCGGCCTGGGTCGTGGCCAGGCAGATAGCAGAGGCAAACGCGCCCACCACCGCCGACACACCTGCCTCATTCATCTTCTCTATCTCGGCCGTGCCGGCTTGCGGCGTTGACTGCGCGTCGCCCAGCAAGGCCTCAATCTTTGCCCCGCCCAACGACTTGATGCCCCCCGCCTTGTTGATGTCCTCAATGGCCATCAGCGCGCCTTCACGGCATTGCTGGCCCGAATAAGCCAGTGCCCCGGTGACCGGGTGCAGCACACCGATCTTGACTGTTTTGGGTTGCGCCCCCGCGACCAGCGGAAAGGCAAGTGCCGAGGCTGCGGCAGCAGAGTTGGCGACGAATTGGCGACGTGTACTCATGATTTTTCCTTTGGTAAATGAAGCAGACTGATCAATTGAACTGAGCTGACAAATCCTTGTTGACCCACACCTTGGCATCGATGCTGCCAACGCGGGACAACTGCATTTGGTATTCGTACCGGTCAGGGCGGTAGAGGCCGTGTAACCACTGTATGGGACGTTCCTGGTCGTCATAGATCAGGCGGCGTACGGCCAGCAGTGCGGAGCCCACGGCCACGTCCAGATGCCTCGCCACCATCACGTCGGCCAATTTGGCCGAAATGGTTTGCTGCGCCCGCCCGACTTTCACGCCGGACTCCTCCATCAGCATCAGGATGGGTTTGCGCGCCAACTCACGGCGTCCGAATTTACGCCCGATGTCCCCAGGTACCCAAGTCGTGATGTGAGACAAAGGACCTTCTTTGGTGCTGCGTACCCGAACCGCTTTTTGCACCGGATCGCCGACGGCCAATCCCAGTGCGGCAGCCACGGGAGACGAGGCAGTTACGGTATCAACCTCAAGGACGCTGACTGAGGTTCGCAAGCCCATGCTGACCAGGTTTTCAAGCAAGCCTGTGAGTTGGGCACGCTGCCCGCTCTCTGCGTAAGCGGCAGAATTGGAGGCGCTGACATCCAGCGCCCGGGTGCCTCTTCCAGGCTCCCGAGAGATAAGACCTTCTGCGGCAAGTTGCTCCAGCGCGCGGCGCACCGTCACGCGCGCCACAGCGAATTCCTGCATCAACGCCAGCTCGCCCGGTAGCCCCTGCGCAAACCTGCCCTCATGCAACTGCTCCCGCAACACCAGATAGATCTGGTGGTATTTGGTCATGGGCATCGATTGCGGCATAAACGCATCGTACGAACAGTCCTAATGTTCTGTCAATAGGACATTTAAAGGATTTTTGAAGAACACGTTAACCAGACTCCTAAGCCCGCGCGCAGGGTCGCAATCCGGACACGGTCCGTCGGACATTGCTTGACGTAGCCTTGTCGCCTTGTTACATTACTAACCAACCAGTCATTAATTTAAATGATCCTGCCCAAGTTGTTTTGTCCCGCAGAAAAGTCTGCCGCACACAAGCGTGAGCGTCGTAAAGACGCGCGCCCGGGTGAGTTGCTGGCCGCTGCGCTCGATCTATTTGTCGAAAAAGGCTTTGCAGGCACACGTGCCGAAGAGGTGGCTCAGCGCGCGGGCGTGTCCAAGGGCACTCTATTCCTGTATTTCTCGAGCAAAGAAGAGCTGTTCAAAGCGGTGGTGCGCGACAGCATTTCAGACCGTTTCCCCAAATGGACGGCGGAACTAGATGCCCTTGGCGGCAGCGCGCCAGACATGCTGCGCAAATTCATGTTTGGCTGGTGGACCCGCGTGGGCGACACCAAAGCCTCCGGCATCAGCAAGCTGATGATGAGCGAGGCGGGAAATTTCCCCGAACTGTCTGCCTTTTACCACCACGAAGTGATCGCCCCGGGCAATGAATTGATCCGGCGCATTTTGCAGCGCGGTGTGGACCGTGGCGAGTTTCGCGTGATGAACATGGATCATGCGGTTTACGCCGTCCTGGCGCCGCTGCTGTTTTTGACCATCTGGAAACATTCACTGGGTGCTGCGAACAGTGAAAACGCACATCTTGTACCCGAAGAATTTCTGGCCTCACAGGCCGACATCATTCTGAACGGTCTGGGCAAGCCGGACTCTGTCCGCTCCAGTTCCCCGGTATCCATACCAAAACAAACCCCACCTCCAAAAGGACCTGCCGGATGACAAAGCGATGGATGAAATGGGCGGTTGCCGCTCTGGCAATAGCGCTGATGGCGTTCGGCGTGACGCGCGCCTTGACCGCCCGCAAAGCGCAGCAGGCTGCCACTGTGGCGCAGGCCGCCGCCCAGGTGCAGACTGCCATTGAGCTGGCAGCAACCGATGTCGTGCAAGTTAAAACCCGCGCCCTGGCCCAGGGCCTGGCTGTCTCGGGTGCGCTCAAGGCCGTGAACTCTGCAGTGATCAAAGCACGTGTTGCCGGCGAATTGCGGGACCTCACAGTACGAGAGGGTGATTTCGTCAAGGCCGGCCAAGTCGTGGCGCGGGTTGACCCCACTGAATATGCGTCTCGCATGAAACAGGCGCAGGAGCAGGCCGATTCGGCCAAAGCGCAAATTGACATCGCGCAACGCCAGTTTGACAACAACCGCGCGCTGGTCGACCAGGGCTTCATTTCAAAGACCGCGCTTGACACCTCGTCAAGCAACCTGGTGTCAGCGCAAGCCAATTACAAGGCCGTGGTGGCCGCCGTTGAAGTCGCGAAGAAGTCAATGGAAGATACGGTGCTGCGCAGCCCCATTTCGGGGCTGGTTTCGCAACGCCTGGCACAACCGGGCGAGCGCGTGGCCATTGACGCGCGCGTGATCGAAGTCGTTGACCTGAGCCGAATCGAGTTGGAGGCCACGCTGAGCGCAGCCGACTCGGTCAACGTTCAGGTAGGGCAAACGGCCGTACTCCAGATCGAAGGCAGTAACCAGCCCGTGACAGGCCGTGTCGCACGCGTCAACCCCAGCGCGCAGGCGGGCAGCCGCGGCGTGCTGACCTACCTGACCATCAACAACCCGGCCGGATTGCGTCAGGGTCTGTTTGCGCAGGGCGTTTTAGGGACGGGGCAGCGGTCTTCGCTGGCCGTGCCTTTGAAGTCAGTGCGCACCGACAAACCGGTGCCTTATGTGCAAGCCATTGAAAATGGGCAGATCGTGCATCGACCCGTCGAGTTGGGCGTTCGTGGGGATGCCGATGGAGAGGCCATGGTGGCCATCACTGGTGTGGCGGAAAACGCCACAGTCACCCGAGGCGCTGTGGGTGCCCTGCGCGCAGGTACTCCTGTCAAATTCACGGCTCCCGCTGCCAGCGTACCGGTCGATGTTGCGTCTGCTGCGTCTGCTGCGTCCGTCGTGTCGGCCCCTGCGGCAAACGCATCAGCAAACGCTGCCGCGGCTCGGTAACGGCTATGTGGTTTACCAGAGTCAGTCTCAAAAACCCGGTTTTCGCCACGATGGTGATGCTGGCCTTTGTGGTGTTGGGCGGCTTCAGCTACCAGCGGCTACAGGTAGACCAGTTCCCCAACATCGACTTTCCGGTGGTGGTAGTTGCCACTGAATACCCGGGCGCCTCGCCCGAAATTGTAGAAAGCGAAGTCACCAAAAAGGTCGAAGAAACCGTCAATTCGATTGCGGGCATCAGCGCACTCACCTCACGCAGCTACGAGGGACAGTCGGTCGTCATCATTGAGTTCAACCTGGAGGTCAATGGCCGGAAGGCGGCCGACGACGTGCGCGAGAAAGTGGCCGCAATCAAGGCCGACTTCAGGGCGGAAGTGAAAGAGCCGAAAGTCTCCAGATTTGACCCGTCCAGCAATGCCATCTGGTCCTTGGCTGTTGTCCCCGACCTGAAAACAGCGAAACCCCTCTCGGATGTTGAGCTGACCAATTGGGCCGATCAGGTGCTCAAAAAGCGTCTGCAAAACGTGCGGGGCGTGGGCGCCGTGAATCTGGTGGGCGGCTCCAAACGCGAGATCAATATCTACATGAATCCGCAGGCGCTGGAGTCTTACGGTATCACCGCTGAGCAGATCACCACGGCCGTGCGCAATGAAAACCAGAGCCTGCCCATTGGGGCTATACGGTCGCTCACACAAGAGCGGGTGATCCAGGTGGATGCGCGCATTCAACGCCCGGAAGATTTTGCCAAAATCATTGTGGCGCGCAAATCTGGCACGGCCGTCACACTGGGGCAACTGGCCCGTATCAGCGATGGCGGACAGGAAATTGACAGCCTGGCGCTCTACAACGGTCAGCGTACCCTGCTGATGACCGTGCAAAAGTCTCAGGACGAGAACACGATTGACGTAGTGGGCGGGTTGAAAAAGGCCGTCGCTGAAATCACGCCGCAACTTCCGCCCGGCTTGCGTCTTGAGCCCATCAACGACACGGCTCGCGCCATCAAGGTGTCGGTTGACAACGTACGCCGCACGTTGATTGAGGGCGCGTTGCTCACCATCTTGATTGTGTTTTTGTTTCTGAACTCGTGGCGCTCGACCGTTATCACCGGGCTGACGTTGCCAATCGCGTTGATTGGCACTTTTCTGTTCATGTACATGTTTGGCTTCACCATCAACATGATCACGCTGATGGCGTTGAGTCTGTGTGTGGGTCTGCTGATTGACGACGCGATTGTGGTGCGTGAAAACATCGTGCGCCATGTGCAAATGGGCAAGACACCCTATCAGGCGTCGCTGGACGGCACAGAAGAAATTGGCCTGGCCGTGTTTGCAACCACGTTGTCCATCGTGGCGGTGTTTTTGCCCATTGGCTTCATGAGTGGCATTGTGGGCAAGTTCTTTCACGAATTTGGCCTCACCATCGTGGCAGCGGTGCTGATTTCGATGTTTGTGAGCTTTACCCTGGACCCCATGATGTCCAGCATCTGGCACGATCCCAGCATCGAAGCCCATGGCAAGCACGGTGCGCCAGTCACGCTGTATGACAAGACCATCGGACGTGTTACCGGCTGGTTTGACACAGGTACCGAGCGCCTGGCTGACGTCTACCAGCGTATTTTGAGTTGGAGTTTGAAACACAAGCTCAAGACGCTGGCGCTGGCACTCGCAACTTTTGTGGTGGCACTCTTCATGGTGCCTTTGCTGGGCACCGAGTTTGTACCCAAGGCAGATTTCTCGGAAACCACCGTCAGCTATTACACGCCGGTAGGCTCTTCGCTTGAGGTCACGGAGGCCAAAGCGAAACAGGTAGAAGCCATCGTGCGTGAATTTCCCGAGGTTCGCTACACGCTGACCACCATCAACACCGGTAACGCGCAGGGCAAGATCTACGCGTCAACTTTTATTCGCCTGGTAGACCGTAAGGACCGCAAGATCAGCGTGGATGAGCTCTCTAACCGGTTGCGCGTGCGCTTGCGCCAGGTACCCGGCGTCACCGCGACGCACATCGGCCCGCCGGGTTCTGTGGGTGGCAGCAAGGGGGTGGAGTTCTCGCTCAAAGGGCCTGACCTCAAAGAACTGGAGCGGCTGTCTTTGCAGGCCCGCCAGCGCATGGAACTCATCCCCGGACTGGTTGACATTGACTCCAGCGTGAAGCCTGACAAACCGACCATTGAAGTGGACATCAAGCGTGACGCAGCATCCGATATGGGGCTGGGCATTGCCCAGATTGCCGGGCCGCTGCGTACCCTGGTGGCAGGTTTGACGGTTGGCAACTGGCGCGCCAGCGATGACCAGACCTATGACATCAAAGTGCGGCTGGCACCCACTGCCCGCGACACGCCACAAGACCTCGAGCGCTTGCCCTTTGTGGTGGGCGCCAATGCCGACGGCAGCCCCCGCGTCATTCGCTTGAACCAGGTCGCTAGCGTGCGTGAATCGACCGGGCCCAACCAGATCAATCGCCGCGACCTGGCGCGGGAAGTTTCGATGAGTGGCAACACTTATCAGCGTTCGGGGGGGGAGGTGTCCGCCGATATTCGAAAAGCGCTTGACGGCATCAAATGGCCACCGGGCTACAGCTACCAGTTTGGTGGCAGCACCAAGAGCATGCAGGAGTCTTTTGGCTACGCGTTGTCGGCACTTGCACTGGCGATTGTGTTCATCTACATGATTCTGGCCAGTCAGTTCAAGAGTTTTTTGCAGCCACTGGCCTTGATGACGGCGCTGCCCCTGACACTGATTGGCGTTGTGCTCGCCCTGATGATGTTTCGCTCTACCTTGTCGATGTTTTCGGTCATTGGCATCGTCATGCTGATGGGTCTGGTGACCAAGAACGCCATTTTGCTCGTCGACTTTGCGATTCGCCTGCGGGAAGATGGCATGGAACGTAGCGCCGCCCTGCTCATGGCTGCCAAGGTGCGATTGCGGCCCATCCTGATGACCACATTGGCCATGATTTTCGGCATGGTGCCGCTCGCCTTTGCCTTGAGCGAGGGCTCGGAACAACGCGCGCCCATGGGGCAGGCAGTGATTGGCGGCGTGATCACCTCGTCGCTCTTGACCCTGGTGGTCGTGCCGGTGGTGTATTGCTACATGGACGACCTGGCGAACTGGTTCAAACAGTTGTTCAGGGCCGACAAGGCACAAACTCAGAAACCTGAGGCAGCCCCCTTACGGTAGCGTCGGCGGGTAAAATTTGACAGCATCGGTTAATATACCCCCTGGAGTACATAAAAATGAATCTCGAGCAAGCCCGCTTCAACATGATCGAGCAGCAAATACGCCCGTGGGACGTGCTGGACACCAGCGTCCTGCATTTGCTGTCGGTCGTCAAGCGCGAGGATTTTGTTCCTCTGGCACACAAGGCGCTGGCCTTTGTCGATATGGAAATACCTTTGAGCGCACCAGTCGACGAGGCCATGCGCCTGGGCCACTGTATGCTGGCACCCCGGGTAGAAGCCCGCATGTTGCAGGACGTCGCTGTGCAAAAACACGAAAAGGTGCTTGAAATTGGCGCCGGCTCGGGCTTTATGGCGGCATTGCTGGCGCATCGCGCCCAACGCGTGATTTCACTGGAGATTGACGCTGAGCTGGCAAAACAGGCGCGAAGTAATCTGCAAAGGGCTGGCGTGCATAACGCTGAAGTCCGCCATGCGGACGGATCAAAAGGTGCACCCGTTGAAGGCCCCTTTGACGTGATCGTCATGAGCGGTTCAGTGGCTGAAGTACCCCAATCCCTGCTGGCACAATTGAAAGTTGGCGGGCGACTGGCCGCCATTGTGGGCGACGAGCCCATGATGCGGGCCACGTTTGTAACGCGGGTCACAGAGACCGGTTACACCACGACCCACCCCTGGGACACAGTGGCACCGCGCCTGCAGAACTTCCCTGCACCTTCGCGCTTTACATTCTGACCCTTATAACGTCTGCACTGAATGATTTCACAAGTACGCCCTGCTGGTCTGGACGCCTGGTTTTCCGCTCATGAGGCCCATGGCCAGCCTGTGGTGCTGGACGTACGGGAGCCAGCCGAGTTGGCTGTCGCCAGCGTCACGCCCGATGGCTTTGAGCTGGTGACGATTCCTATGGGCATCATCCCGGTTCGGCTGTCTGAGCTCGACCCCAACCAGCCCATCGCCTGCCTGTGCCATCACGGTGGGCGCAGCATGCAGGTGGCATCCTTTCTTCAAAGCCGTGGATTTGCCCATGTGGCCAATATCGCAGGTGGCATCAATGCCTGGTCGGCTGAACTTGACCCGACCATCGCCCGCTACTAGAACAAGTTTCGTCCCATAATTGGCCCCGCACGCACAAAAGACGCCTATGAAAAAACTGACGCTGTCCGCTTCCCTCCTTGCCATCTTTGCCGCCACCGCCCTGCCGGTTCACGCCCAGAGCCTGGTCGAACTGTACGAATCGGCGCGTGCGTTTGATGCGTCCTACCAGTCCGCCAAGTCGCAATATGAGGCCAATCAGTTCAAGGCCGACCAGGCCAAGGCCCTCAACCTGCCTACTGTGGGGTTGGGCGCTGGCATGTCGCAATCCAACATTTCGGTGACGCCCAGCTTTGGGCCCTCGACAGACCGCGGGTACGGAACCCAGAATGCGACGCTGAGCGCTTCACAGCCCTTGTTCCGGCCAGCGAACTCTGCCCAGTATGAGCAAGGCATGAAAGTGCTTGAACTGGCGCAAGCCCAGTTGCTGGCGGCGGATCAGGACCTGATTGTGAGGGTGAGCCAGGCCTATTTCGAAGTGCTTGCGTCACAGGACAGCCTCACGTTCGTCCTGGCGCAAAAGGCGGCCGTGGCTGAACAACTGGCCTCAGCCAAGCGAAATTTTGAAGTCGGCACGTCGACCATCACCGACACACGCGAAGCGCAGGCCCGCTTTGACCTGGTCATCGCCCAGCAACTGGCGGCAGAAAATGACCTGCGGGTCAAGAAAGTTGCACTGGACCAACTGGTTGGAAAGAGTGGCGCGCAACCCAAAGCGCTGTCCCTTCCACTCGTTCTCACGGCGCCCGCGCCATCGAATGTGGAAGCTTGGGTTCAGCAGTCTGTGGACAATCACCCGAGCATCCGCCAGGCACAAACTGCCTTGGACGTAGCCGTGCTTGAGACCGCCCGGGCTCGGGCTGGTGAAAAGCCAACCCTCGATTTGGTGGGCAGTTACACCTTGCTGCGCAATCAGGATGGCAGCAGCACCTCCGCAGTGGGATCCAACGTCAGTACCGCGTCGGTTGGGGTGAATTTCAACTGGCCACTGTTTGCCGGCTATGCCATCCAGAACCGAATCAGGGAAACCCTGTCGCTCGAAGACAAGGCCCGCAATGACCTGGAAGGAGCCAAACGCGCGGTGGCACAAGGCACCCGCACAGCTTACTTCGGTGTGGACTCGCTGCTGGGACAGGTCAAGGCCCTTCAGGCCGCTGAAGCATCGAGCCAGAGTGCGCTGGATGCCAACAAGCTGGGCTACCAGGTGGGGGTTCGCATCAATATCGACGTGCTCAACGCCCAAAGCCAGTTGTTCCAGACCAAGCGCGATCTGGCCAAGGCCCGCTATGACGTGCTGGTCAATGGCCTGAAGCTGCGCCAGGCCAACGGCACGCTCAAACCTGACGACCTGCAGGGTGTCAACTCACTGCTGGCCAAGTAATTCTGAAATTGCGGCAACGGTGCGGTCAACCGCACCACGGTGCGCGGTTGCAAATGACGCAGTGGAGCCTCGCTGTGCAGCCAGTGAAGCTGCGTCGTTGACCAGTGCGCGCGCGGCATCTACCGCCTGCCCGATGTCTGCCACGCGACGGGCAGCGCCAGCCGCTTGCGCCAGCTCTGACGCTTGTGCAAAATTAAACGTATGCGGCCCCATGATGACGGGGCAGCCACAGGCCGCGGCTTCTATCAGGTTTTGCCCACCCAATGGCTCAAAGCTGCCGCCCAGCAAAACGACGTCGGCCATGCCGTAATACAGAGACATTTCACCCAGGGTATCGCCCAACCAGATGGCAGGTTGCGTGGCCTCTGCCACTGGCCCGGCATCGCGCCAACCGCTGCGGCGCGAGATTGCAAAACCATGCCGGGCGATGAGCGCAGCCACGTCGTCAAACCGCTGCGGGTGCCGTGGAACAATCAGCCATTGAACTTCATGCGCTATATTATTAATAGCAAACCCTGGACGTTCTACGCGGGCCTGCGCCCTGTTTTTGTCTAAATACTCGAGTAAAAGGTCTTCCTCGCCCTCGCGCGAGCTGGCGAACATCACCACAGGCCGTGCCATGGATTGACGCCATGCCCGTCCGCGTTCGAGCAGGGACGCGTCTGGCGTGGCGTCAAACTTGATATTGCCCAGCACGCCGCGCACTGGTGAATCCAAGGTGCGCAAGCGTCTGGCATCCTCATCCGTTTGCGCCCAAACTGCCGCCAGCGAGCGGTAGGCCGGTTTCGACAACCATGCCAGATGCTGGCTTTGCCGCAGAGACTTCTCGCTCATGCGCGCATTGGCAAGCACCAAAGGCAGGCCGTATTGCTGACAAATGGCCGCCATGTTGGGCCAGACCTCGGTTTCCATGAGAATCCCGATTCGGGGCCGGAACTGCTGAAAAAAGCGCCTCACATTGCCGGGCGTGTCCCAGGGCTGCCAAACTTGCACGTCACCCTCACGCAACAGCGTTGCACCGTCGGCGCGGCCCGTGGCTGTGCCATGGGTCAACAGCAGGCGCATATCTGGCCAGCGTTCGCGCAAGCGCGCAATCAACACGGCGGCCGCACGGGTTTCACCGAGAGATACCGCGTGGATCCAGATATAGGCCCCGGCAAACTGAGGCGCAGGACCTGTATAGCGGCCAAAGCGATCGTCCATGGCAACCAGGTAGCCGGGCTCCACCCGCCCCCGTCGGTTGAGCTTGCGACGCAGCAACGGCTGGGCCAGCCACATCAGTGCGGAATAAAGCGCCCGGATCACGCGGCCACCGTCACAACGCGTGCGCCTTGGCTGCCACCACCTGCAACCATGCCTGCCAGACCGTATTGACATCGGGTGCAGCGTCTCCTCCCACAGCAATTTGATGCAACTGCCCAACTGGACCTGCGCGCCAGGCGCGGGGCTGGCTAAAGATCTGCACATGCGCAAGACCTAAGCCCACCGCCATGTGGCTTAAGCCCGAATCAACGCCCACCACCCCAGCGGCACTGCCCATGCGCTCAAGCACTTGCGCCAGGGTCAGTTTGGGCCACACCTCAGCTTGCGGCCCCAGGGCGGCAGCCAGCCGATGGGCAAGTGCCATCTCCTTCGGGCCTGCCTGCGGTAAAACGATGCGATAGCCCTGCGCCACGAGCCGTTGACCCAAATCGATCCAGCAGGCCTCAGGCCATTCGTTGTCAGGCCGGGTTGTTCCGTGGGCCAGCACAACCGTAGGCGCGTCGGAAGCCTGGGCTGGGTTTTCCTGGCTCGGGAGCCAGTCATACACAGGCACCGCTGCCGGTTGGTACGCCAGCGCGCCCGCAGCCAATGCCCGGTAGCGCGCCACCGCGTGAATGCGCCTGGGCATAGGCACCAGGCGATCAAGCAGCCAGCGCACCGGCCACTCGTAACTGCACGCTTCGCTCGCGTTTGCATACGTGGCACGAAAACCGTGGGGTGCCAGCCGCGCATTTCTGGCAACCAACGCAGACTTGATAAGCCCCTGAAAATCAATGACTACGTCGTAGGCTTCCTGACGGAGTTCCGCCAGAAAGGCTGCACGCTCCTGCCGGGTACCTATGTGCCAGCGGGATTTGCGCCAGCGTCGTTCGCCCATTGGCAAGACACGGCGCACACCGCTGACGCGCGCCACCAGAGAGGCAAAGGCTTCTTCGACGACCCAATCGACGATCACGCCAGGAAACGCCTTCGTCAGATCGTGCACCACCGGTATCGTCTGGATAACGTCACCCAATGAGGACAGTTTGACAATCAAAATCTTCATCAACTGACCCTGCACCCAACGGCAACACTCAATGCGCCGCCGCCTCAAACTTGGCGTCGGGCTTGACCTGGCGCAGCAGTGCCAGCATGTCAGCCTCTATGCGGTGCAGCGCCTCACTGGTATGCCCCTCAAACCGCAACACCAGCACAGGGGTGGTGTTGGAAGAGCGAATCAGGCCAAAACCGTCTGGCCAATCCACGCGCAGGCCATCGATGGTGTTGATCTTCGCCTCTGGCCCAAACCGGGCCAAAGCCACAGCTTGTGCCACCAGGCCGGGCGCTTCGCCCTCTGCGACACGCACGTTCATCTCAGGGGTGGAAAAACTCGTGGGCAGGGCATCCAGCACGGCATTGGCGTCAGGTGACTTGCTCACAATTTCGAGCAGACGGCAACCGGCGTAGGTGCCATCATCAAACCCGAACCAGCGCTCTTTGAAGAAGATGTGGCCACTCATCTCGCCACCCAGCGGGGAGTCAATCTCTTTCATCTTGGCCTTGATGAGGGAATGCCCGGTCTTGAACATCACCGGTTTGCCGCCTGCGGCTTCAATAGCCGGGGCCAGGCGCTGGGAACACTTGACGTCGTAAACAATTTGTCCGCCGGGCACGCGGCTGAGCACGTCACGTGCAAACAGAACCATCTGGCGATCGGGGTAAATGTTGTTGCCCTGCTTGGTCACAATGCCAAGGCGGTCACCATCACCATCGAAGGCGAGGCCGAGCTCGGCATCGCTCGCCTTCAGGGCCGCGATCAAGTCACGCAAATTCTCGGGCTTGCTCGGATCGGGATGGTGGTTGGGGAAATTGCCATCGACCTCGCTGAACAGCTCAATCACCTCGCAGCCAATGGCACGTAATATGGCCGGGGCTGATGCGCCCGCTATGCCATTGCCGGAATCAACGACTATTTTCAGGGGACGGGCCAACTTGATGTCACCCACGATACGGTCGCGGTACGCCGCCAACACATTGACATTTGTCACTCTGCCGGGCGATTGCTCCAGCCAGCTCTCGGCTTCCATCATGCGCTGGATGGCCTGAATTTCCTCGCCATAGATGGCGCGCCCACGCATCACCATCTTGAACCCGTTGTAGTCCTTGGGGTTGTGGCTGCCCGTGACCTGGATGCCGCTGGTGCAAAGCGTGTTGGCTGCAAAGTACAGCATGGGCGTGGTCACCATGCCCACATCCACAACGTCCAACCCTGAAGACAACAGCCCACGCACCAGGGCCGTGCTCAAGGAGGGCCCGCTCAGCCGACCGTCCCGCCCCACAGCCACCGAGGTTTCACCCTCCAGCCGCGCGATGGTGCCAAAGGCTTTTCCGATGCCTTCCGCGACGGCATCGGTCACTGTAGACGGCACAATGCCACGGATGTCGTAGGCCTTGAAGATAGAAGATGCCACTTGCATTTTGGAGTGTCCTATAAGAGTCTTACCCGCATCGAATCAGCGCCGTCGGGCTCTGGTTTTCAGAGTGCGCCGATTGTATTCGTCACCGTTCAAGGCATTACTCTGGCCGCCGCAACGGCTTCGCCATACAAGGCCACATATTGCAGAGCCGCCTCGCCCCAGGTAAAGCGCTGTGCCATGCCGCGCAACATGATTTTTCGCCACGTTTTGGGATGCGCATGGGCTTTGACGGCGTCTTTCAAAGCCACTGAAAGTGCCTCTGGCGTGGCCGGGCCAAACATGAAGCCCGTCGCTTCGTCGCGGACCAGGGCCTCAGGCGTTGCATCCATGACGGTATCTGCCAACCCACCCACCCGCCGCACAACCGGAACCGTGCCATAGCGCAGTGCATAGAGTTGAGTCAACCCGCACGGTTCGAATCGCGAGGGTACGACCACGGCATCGGCCCCGGCAATCATGTCGTGGGCCAATGCCTCGTCGTAACCTATGCGAACCGCGACCCGCCCCGAATGCGCTTGCGCCGCGGCCGTGAAGCGGGCCTCCAGATCAACATCGCCCGTGCCCTGGACCGCAAGTTGTGCACCCTCAGCCAGCAAGGCGGGCAAGGCCGCAAGCACCAGGTCCAGCCCTTTTTGCGATGTCAACCGGCTGACCACACCAAACAGGGTTGCCTTTGCGTCGACCTTGAGACCCAGCCGCTTTTGCAGGGCCTCTTTGCATCGCGCTTTGCCTGCGATTGCCGATGATGAATACTGGGTTGCAATGCCCGCGTCGGTGGACGGGTTCCAGATGGCACCATCCACGCCATTCAAGATGCCTGAGACATCGGGGCCGCGTGCACGAATCACGCCATCCAGCCCGCAACCAAACTCCGCTGTGGCGATCTCGGTGGCGTAACTCGGGCTGACGGTCGTGACACGATGCGCGAAGGTCAAACCCGCCTTCATAAAAGACACCTGGCCGTGATACTCCAGCCCATCCGGCGTCAACAACCGTGACGGCAAGCCCAGCATGGCGTAATCGCCCTCGTCGAACAAGCCCTGATAAGCGAGGTTGTGCACGGTGAATACAGTTGCAACCGTCGATACCGGATTGGCAGACACATAGGCGCAGGCCATGGCCGCATGCCAGTCGTGCATATGCAGAACGTCAGGGCACCAGTTGGCATCCAGTTCTCCGGCCGCCAGGTGGGCGGCTACCCACCCCAGCAGGGCGAAGCGCTGAAGGTTGTCCCCCCACTCGCTGCCATCCGCCGCCAGATACGGGTTGCCACTGCGTTGATACAGATAAGGCGCATCGATCACATAGACCGGGACACCGGTCGCGGGCATGTAGCCCTGCCACAGGGATACCTTACCAGCACCAAACATGGCCCCGAGCTCGCATACCAGCAACTGGCGCTCGACACCGCGCCTGATGGCGGGCAACCCCGGCAAGACCAGGCGAACGTCGACCCCGGTCTCGATCAGCGCTTGAGGCAACGCGCCTAGAACGTCCGCAAGCCCACCCGTTTTGACCAGGGGAAATACTTCAGCTGCCGCATGCAACACTTTCATGAGGAAATTTTGGAGAGCATGTCATTCGTCACCAAGGTGATGCCATTGGCACTGCGATGGAAACGTGCTGCGTCCATCACCGGGTCTTCCCCAATCACCAGGCCATCCGGAATGATGCAGCCGCGATCAACCACAACCCGGGTCAAACGGGCGCCGCGTCCGACCTGCACGCCAGGCAACAGCACAGACCAGTTCACACTGGAAAAAGAATGGACGCGCACGCTTGAGAACAACAACGACCGAAAAACGCTACCCGACACGATGCAGCCACCCGACACAGTGGACTCTATGGCCATGCCGCGGCGGTCATCCACGTTGTGTACAAATTTGGCGGGCGGCAATTGCTCCTGGTAGGTCCAGATGGGCCAGCGCGTGTCGTAAAGGTTCAACAGCGGGTCTGTCGCCGTGAGGTCAATGTTGGCATCCCAATAGGCGTCTATCGTTCCGACGTCGCGCCAGTAGGGAACTTCGTTGTGCTTGGTGCCCACGGCGCTCAGCTCAAAAGGGTGCGCTGCGGCATTGCCGTTGCGCACAGCACGGGGAATGATGTCCTTGCCAAAGTCATGGCTGGACTCGGGGTCCGCCATGTCGCGCTCCAGTTCCTTGTACAAAAAACGTGCATTGAACACATAGATACCCATACTGGCCAGCGACTTGTCGGGATGGCCCGGCATGGCGGGCGGGTCGGCTGGTTTTTCCACAAACTCGGTGATCAAGTATTTGCTGTCTACTGCCATCACCCCAAAGGCCGAGGCCTCGGCGCGGGGCACTGCGATGCAGCCCACGGTGCAATCACGGCCTTTGGCCACGTGGTCGGCCAGCATGATGGCGTAATTCATCTTGTAAATGTGGTCCCCTGCCAGCACCACCACATAGTCCACTGACCGGTAGCTGGCCAGAATGTCCTGGTTTTGGTACACCGCATCAGCCGTGCCCCGGTACCAGCTCTCGTCGTCGGTGCGCTGCTGGGCCGGTAGCAAATCCACAAACTCATTCATCTCGCTTTTCAAAAAAGCCCAGCCGCGCTGCAGGTGGCGCAACAGACTGTGGGACTTGTACTGCGTGATGACCCCAATGCGTCGAATGCCCGAATTCAGGCAATTTGACAAGGCAAAATCAATGATCCGGAACTTGCCACCAAAGTACACCGCAGGCTTGGCTCGCCGGTCGGTCAGGTTCATCAAACGGCTTCCCCGCCCGCCCGCCAGCACCAGGGCGACAGTGCGTTTGGGCAAATCAAAACTTAGCGCAAGCTCATCGGGTTTCATGGGGTTTCCTGTTTTGGGGCCATTTGAGGCGTCTGTGTCATCTTAATACCGGTCTGACCCCGTGCGAAAATCACATCGATTTCGCGGTTGGCCCAATACTTGCACGGTTTTTGGCATGGCTCTGATAGCCCAAAACCCTCACCCCGAAGCTTCTCAAAGGATGCCCTCGTGAACTCGAACATACCCATAGCAAAACACGCCCTGGCCGCCCAGATTGAAGAAAACCTGCTGAGCACGGTGGGGGTTGCGTCGGCGGATGCCTCCACCACCGACCTGATGCTGGCTGTGTCCCAGGTGGCACGAGAGCAGTTGTCGCGACGCTGGGTTGAAACCCAGGCACGCGACCGTGCGGCCAAGGCTCGTCGGGTGGTTTACCTGTCGATGGAGTTCCTGATGGGCCGCACGCTGTCCAACGCTTTGGCTGCCCTTAGCCTCACGGGCAGCGCTGCCCAAGGGTTGGCGCTGCATGCCCAGACACTGGAAGACGTTGAGGCCCGCGAACCAGACGCAGCGTTGGGCAATGGCGGCCTGGGCCGACTGGCAGCCTGCTTTCTGGACTCCATGGCAACCGTCGGCCTGCCATCGTTCGGGTATGGCATTCGCTATGAATACGGCATGTTCGCGCAGGACATTCAGGGCGGCTGCCAAACCGAATACCCCGACCCCTGGCTGCAGGACGGCACCCCCTGGGAATTTCCCCGCGCCGACATCACCTACCCGGTGCGCTTTGGCGGCTGGGTGGAGCACCTGGACGGCAAAGCCGTCTGGCGACCCGCCGGCGCAGTGGCCGCCAAGGCCTACGACATGGTCATCCCCGGCCATGGCACCGACAAGGTAAGCACCTTGCGCCTGTGGAAAGCGGTAGCGCCAGCCCACATTGATCTGGGCGCGTTCAACACAGGCGACTACGCGCGTGCGGCGAGCGCCAAAAATGAATATGAAAACATCTCCTGGGTGCTGTACCCCAACGACAGCACACCTGCAGGGCGTGAGTTGCGCCTGAAGCAGGAATACTTCTTCGTTGCAGCGTCCATCCAGGATTTGGTCTCGAGGCACCTCACCGAATACCCCACGCTGGCCAATCTGGCCGACAAAGTGGCCATCCACCTCAACGACACCCACCCTGCGATTGGCGTGGCAGAGCTGATGCGGGTGCTGTGTGACGACCACGCCATGTCTTGGGAAAGTGCCTGGGCACTGTGCTGCAAAACCTTCTCGTACACCAACCACACGTTGATGCCCGAAGCGCTGGAGACCTGGCCAGTCGGCTTGATGCAGCACGTGTTGCCGCGCCACCTGGAGATCATCTTCCGTATCAACAAGGAATTTCTGGATATGGCAGCCCGGCATCGCCCCAATGACCACGACTTTCTGGCCCGCCTCTCGCTGATTGACGAGCACGGCGAGCGCCGTGTGCGCATGGCGCATTTGTCTATCGTGGGCAGCCACAAGGTCAACGGCGTGTCGGCACTGCACTCCGAACTGCTGGTACAAACCATCTTTGCCGACTTTGCCAACATCTGGCCAGATCGGTTCACCAATATGACCAATGGTGTAACCCCGCGCCGCTGGTTGTCACAGGCCAACCCGGGGTTGACGGCACTGCTGGACGACACACTGGGCACGTCGTGGCGGCTTGATCTTGACAAACTGAAGCAGTTGAAGCCACTCGGCCGTGATGCCTCGTTCACAGCGAAGTTCATGGCTGTCAAACGCGCCAACAAAGTCCGCCTGGCCATCTACATCGAGCGCACGACCGGTGTCAAGGTCAGCCCGGACAGCCTGTTTGACGTTCAGGTCAAACGCATCCACGAGTACAAGCGCCAATTTCTCAATGTGCTGCATGTGGTCACGCGCTATCAGGCCATTCTGGCCAACCCTGACGCCCACTGGGTGCCCCGTACTGTCATCTTTGCAGGCAAGGCTGCGTCCAGCTACCACACGGCCAAGTCCATCATCCGGTTGATTCATGACGTGGGCAGCGTGATCAACAACGACCCGCGCGTGGGTGACAAACTGAAGCTGGTGTTCATTCCCAACTACGGCGTGTCGGTCGCCGAGATCATCATGCCGGGGGCAGACCTGTCAGAGCAGATCTCGACGGCCGGTACCGAGGCTTCGGGCACCGGCAACATGAAGCTTGCGATCAATGGCGCGCTAACCATTGGCACAGACGACGGCGCCAACATTGAGATCCGGCAAAACGTGGGCGATGACAACATCTTTATCTTCGGCCTGAAAACGCCCGAGGTCCGTGCGCTGCGCCAGACTGGTTATCAGCCCATCCGTATTTATGAGAGCACACCGACGCTCAAAGCTGTGCTCGACGCCGTGGCCGGAGGACAGTTTTCGCCGGATGAACCGGGCCGCTACCGTCCGCTGGTCGATTCGCTGCTGTGGGGCGGCGACCATTACATGCTGTTGGCCGACTACGAGTCGTATGTTAAAACGCAGACTCAGGTTGATGAGCTGTATCGCTCGCCTGCCAACTGGTGCCACAAGGCCATCGTCAACGTCGCCGGTATGGGTGTTTTTTCATCTGACCGGACCATCCGCGAATACGCCCGGCAAATCTGGCATATTGAGGCTTGAACAACCGGACGCTACAAATATGCCAGTCATTGCGAGCGAAGCGCGGCAATCCATCCTGCGGGCAAATCGCCATGGTTCGCCACGGCCAGCGGCCTCTCGATGACGAAGAAGATCTCCTTAATGGCCTCTAATGGCGAAGCCCCTCAGGCCTTGCCTTTACTGACTGAGCTGGACGTGTGGCTGCTGGCCGAGGGCACGCATCTGCGCCCCTACGAAGTGCTGGGTGCGCATCCCTTCACGCTGGACGGCGTTGCGGGAACCCGCTTTGCCGTGTGGGCACCCAACGCATCGCGCGTGAGCGTGGTGGGCGACTTCAACCATTGGAATGGTCAACGGCACCCCATGCGCCTGCGAATTGAGTGTGGGGTGTGGGAGCTGTTTGTGCCGCAAGTGGCAGAAGGAGCGCTTTACAAATTTGAGGTTTGGGCGCGCAATGGCTCGCTGCTACCCGCCCGTGCTGACCCATATGCACGGCAGTCAGAATTGCGACCCGCCACGGCCAGCGTGGTCGCTCCCCTTCCACCGGTAATTGCGCCCTCAGCCCAGCGCCAGGCCGCCAACGCGCTGGACGCACCTCTGAGCATTTACGAAGTGCACCTGGGCTCGTGGCGGCGTATTGCGGACGGCACCAGCAACGGTGCCGGGCGGTGGCTCAATTGGGATGAATTGGCCGACACCCTGGTCCCTTATGCCAAAGACATGGGCTTCACCCACCTGGAGTTGCTGCCCATCAGCGAGCATCCGTTTGATGGCTCATGGGGGTACCAGCCCATCGGGCTTTATTCGCCTACATCGCGATTTGGCGACCCACAGGGGTTTGCCCGTTTTGTGGCACGCTGCCACGCCGAGGGGATTGGCCTGATGCTGGACTGGGTGCCAGCGCACTTCCCCACGGACGCGCATGGCCTGGGCAACTTTGATGGCACGCATCTGTACGAATATGCCGATCCGCGCGAAGGGTTTCACAACGACTGGAACACGCTCATCTACAACCTGGGCCGCACCGAAGTGCGCAACTTCCTGATCGGCAACGCGTTGTACTGGCTGGAGCGCTTTGGCGTGGATGGCCTGCGGGTGGATGCCGTGGCCTCGATGCTGTACCGGGACTACAGCCGCGAGGTCGGTGAATGGCTGCCCAATGTGCATGGTGGGCGCGAGAACCTGGAGACCATTGCCTTCCTGAAGCGGCTGAACGAAGTGGTGGGGAGCGAGCGGCCCCAGGCGGTGACGCTGGCCGAGGAGTCCACCGCATTTCCCGGTGTGTCGCGCCCCACTTACGCGGGTGGTTTGGGCTTTCATTACAAGTGGAACATGGGCTGGATGCACGACACGCTGGCCTACATGGCACGTGACCCCATTCACCGCAAGCATCATCACAGCGAAATGACGTTCGGGCTGGTTTATGCGTTTGATGAGAATTTTGTGCTGCCAATTTCCCATGATGAAGTGGTGCACGGCAAAGGCTCGCTGCTGAACAAGATGCCGGGCGACACCTGGCAGAAATTTGCCAATCTGCGGGCATACTTGGGTTTCATGTTTGCCCACCCAGGCAAGAAACTGCTGTTCATGGGCTGCGAGTTTGGTCAGGTGCGGGAGTGGAACCATGATCAGAGCCTGGACTGGCATTTGCTGAAGGATGGGCGTGATGCGCCATTGCACCAGGGCGTGCAACGCCTGGTGCGCGACCTCAACCACCTCTACTGCAACATGCCTGCGCTGCACAGTCTGGATTTTGTTCCGGCGGGTTTTGAATGGATCGACCACCACGATGCCAATCGGTCTGTTATCAGCTTTATACGTCACGGCAACGATGCCCGCAGCTTCATCGTGGTGGTGTGCAATTTCACCCCCAGTATTCACACCGGATATCGCGTGGGCGTACCGCAACCCGGCGCGTACCGCGAGCGGCTGAATACGGATTCGATTCACTATGGCGGCAGCAATGTGGGCACGCCGCTGGGGCTTGCCACGGCACAACCCCTGGCGTGCCATGGAAAACCGTTTTCAGTGTTGCTCGACCTGCCCCCGCTAGCCACCGTGATGCTCGAATGGACGCCTTGAAACCACCAGCGCGCATGCAGGCGGGCCAGCCCTGGCCCATGGGTGCGCACTGGGATGGCAAGGGCATCAACTTCGCCGTGTTCTCTGTGCATGCACAAGCCATGGTGTTGTGCGTGTTTGACGAAACCGGCACGCATGAGACCGCCCGCTACACCCTTCCCGTCCACACCAGTGATGTGTGGCACGGCTACCTGCCTGATGCCCAGCCAGGCTTGGTCTATGGTCTTCGCGCACATGGCCCCTGGCGCCCAGACCGGGGCCATCGCTTCAATGCCGCCAAGTTGTTGCTTGACCCCTATGCCCGTGAAATCGTCGGCACGTTTGGATGGCGTGACGCGCATTTTGGCAGCGACCGCAAACTACCTATGCATCCCGATAGCCACGACAACTCTGCGTCAGCGCTGAAGGCACGTGTGGTGACCGGGTTCATGGATGACGCCTTCGACTGGGAAGAAGACCACGCGCCACTCATACCACTCGCCGGCACCGTTCTGTATGAGGTTCACGTCAAAAGCTTCTCGCAACACAATGCGCACGTTCCTCCGGCCTTGCGTGGCACGTATGCGGGGCTGGCTCACGAAGCGTCCATTGCCCACATGAAGCAATTGGGCGTCACGTCGGTCACCCTGCTGCCAGTGCATTTTTCAGTGAGCGAGGAACGGCTGGTCAAGCTGGGCCTGAGCAACTACTGGGGCTACAACACATTGGGCTTTTTTTGTGCTGACCCTCGCTTTGCGAGCAGGGCGAATGGAGTGACGCCCCGCGATGAGTTCCGCGCCATGGTCAAGACCCTGCACCGCTCCGGTATCGAGGTGATGCTGGACGTGGTGTTCAACCACACGGCTGAGTCGGACGAGACTGGACCCACACTCAGTTTCCGCGGCCTGGACAACGCCAGCTACTACCGTATGCAGCCCGAATCACGGTCTCACTACGAGAACCACAGTGGCTGTGGCAACACGCTGGACATTCGCCAGCCACGCGTGCTTCAACTGGTGATGGACAGCTTGCGCTACTGGGCAAGCAGCATGCATGTGGACGGCTTCCGGTTTGACCTGGCCCCGGTGCTGGGCCGGGGTGATCACGGCTTCAGCCGCGACGGCGCATTTTTTACCGCCGTGGCGCAAGACCCGTTGCTGTCCCGCGTGAAGATGATTGCCGAACCATGGGACATTGGTCCCGGCGGTTACCAGGTGGGCGAGTTCCCGCGTGGCTGGCTTGAATGGAATGACCACTTTCGTGATGCCATGCGCAGCTTCTGGGTTCACGCTGGTACCCCCACCAACACACGGGGCGACTTTGCGTTGCGGCTGTGCGGTTCGTCCGACCTGTACCAGGCGCGCCAGCGGGCACCCAGCGAATCGGTCAACTATGTGGTGTCACACGATGGCTTCACGCTGCGCGACCTGGTCAGCTACAACCAGCGACACAACCAGGCCAATGGTGAAGATAACCGCGACGGCCATGGCCACAACCTGAGCTTCAACTGTGGGGTGGAAGGCCCGACGGATGATGACGATGTGAACCGGCTGCGCGGCCGCATGCAACGCGCCTTGCTGGCCACCACGTTACTGGCACAGGGCACGCCCATGCTGTGCGCTGGCGACGAGCTGGGCCACAGCCAGCGTGGCAACAACAACCCCTATTGCCAGGACAACGACACGACCTGGATCGACTGGGCTGTTGCCGACCAAGACCTGATCGCGTTCACATCCCGCGTACTAACCCTGCGCCAGCAGACACTGCCCTTTGGCAACCATTGGTACAGCGGTCTCACTGACCCATTGGGTCTTCACGACCTGGCCTGGCTGCAAGCCGACGGCAGCCCCTTGCAGGGCGATGCGTGGCGCGACCCGGCGTCTCACGTCATGGGTTGTTTGATCGGCAAACCCGGTGGTGCCAAAGCCCCGCTGCTGCTGCTCATCAACCCCGAGCACGCTGACTGCCCATTCATGCTGCCCGCGGGCGTGTGGCAGGCCGTGCTGGACACATCGCACCCGCGCGGCTTGGCGAGCTGGCATGGCCAGGGCGAAGTGCCTTACACGGTGCTGGCACACAGCATGGTGTTGCTGGCGGCGGCGGGTGTGACCGTGAAGGGGCTTTGAAATGAAGCTAGATCGCGAAATATGAAGCTACCTCGCGTTAGCGGCATCCTGCTGCACCCCACCAGCCTGCCCGGTCCCCACGGGTCGGGCGATCTGGGTGAATCAGCCTTTCATTTCATCGACTGGCTGGCCAATGCTGGGCAAAAGCTCTGGCAAATCTTGCCACTGGGCGGCGTTGGGCCGGGCAACTCGCCCTATATGAGCAGCTCGGCCTTTGCGGGCAACCTGTTGTTGATCGACTTGCAGGAGCTGCATCAGCGTGGCTGGCTGGATGCGTCCGATCTGGCCCCCGATGAATCGTTCTCCAACGAGCGCGTGAACTTTAGCGCAGTGGTGCCATGGCGCATGGCCCGGCTGCAAAAGGCCGCGCAACGCTTTGCAGCGACGGCATCAAGTGGTGAGCGCGCTGACCTCGCTACATTCAAAAGCGCCCAGGCAGACTGGCTGGATGATTACACCCTGTTCATGACCCTGGCCGATGCCCACCAGTGGTGCGAGTGGAGTGACTGGCCCGCCCCGTTGGCACAGAGAGAGCCGCTGGCTCTGCAGGCCGCTCGTGATCAATTCGCACCTCAAGTCGCCTTCTGGGCCTTCTGTCAATGGAGCTTCTTCAGGCAGTGGCAAAAGCTCAAAACCTACGCTAACCAGCGCGGCATTCGCATCGTGGGCGACGCGCCCATTTTCATCGCCTACCAGAGCGCCGAAGTATGGGCGCGCCCCGAGCTGTTTGAGCTGGACGCGCAAGGCCGCCCGCTGGTCGTGGCCGGTGTGCCGCCCGACTACTTCAGCCCCACAGGCCAGCGCTGGGGCAACCCGCTGTACCGCTGGCGCACCCACGCCATGGAGGGCTACGCCTGGTGGGTGCAGCGCGTACGTCGCACATTCGAACTGGTGGACATAGTGCGCATCGACCACTTTCGCGGCTTCGCCGACTACTGGGAAATCCCCGCCAGCGAACCCACTGCCACCCAAGGCCGCTGGCTGGCTGGCCCCGGTGCCGCGCTGTTCCACGCCATTCGCGCCCAACTGGGCGACCTTCCCATCATTGCGGAAGACCTGGGCCTACTGACCCCCGAAGTCACCACCCTGCGCCGCCAGTTCGACCTGCCCGGCATGCGCATCCTGCACTTCGCGTTTGGCGGCGGAAACGACAACACTTACCTGCCCCACAACTTCGATGCCAACACCGTCGTCTACACCGGCACGCACGACAACAACACATCAAAGGGCTGGTGGCTTGAAGCCTCAGACTCAGAACGCCCGCATGTGCGGGACTACCTGGGCCTGGCACCGCATGACGAGTTGGATATTCACTGGCAACTCATAACGGCCGCCTGCGCCAGCGTGGCCGACACCGCCATTCACCCCATGCAGGACGTGCTGGGGCTGGATGGCAGAAGCCGCATGAACCTGCCCGGTATGGGGGAAGGGTATTGGGAGTGGCGGTTTGACTGGGGTCAGGTGAAGCCGGTGCATGCGCAGCGGCTGGTGCGGTTGTGTGCGCTTTACAGGCGTTAAGGGTGATCCGCTTTTCAGGCCGCGCTGCAACTGTCAACCAGTCGACTTTCGCAACTTTGAGACGGGCAGGCGTATTTCGGGGTGAGCATCATCATCAGTCGAGCCGAAGTACTGGTGTGGTTAGTTGTCGTCGTCGTTGTTGTAATTGACACCGCGTTCATTGGTCCACCTCAAACAG
>JANPAZ010000238.1:0-1730 GCA_031430225.1 Rhodoferax sp.
GGCACCACCATCCGGGTCGCTTCGCCACCGGTAAAACGCACACGCACTTGCTGACCCGGCAGCAACGCTTTTGCAGCCTCGGCCGACAATTCAAGACGCCATTCAATAGTTTGCGAGACAGGATCAGCCGTCGGTACGGTGCTGCTCGACACGGGCCTCACCCATTGCGGCACCTTGGTGTCGTTAGAGGCGCCTTGTAAAAGTATTTCGATGCCGCCCGCCGAGCCAGCCACGCCCGCGCGGGATACGGGCACTTGAACAACGGCCCGCAAAGGCCATGGGGCGTAAAGCGTCAAAAGCGGCTTGCCAGGAACGGCCAGATCGCCCGCTTCTGCGTGCGTCTGGAGCACCCAGGCGTCAAACGGGGCCGTGACCCGCGTAAAGCCTTGTGCAAGGGCCGATTGACGGATCCCTGCGCCTGCCTGATCACGCCCGGCCAAAGCACCCTTGAGTTGGGAGTCGGCCGTATCCAGTGCGGCGGCGCTCACAAAACCTTTAGCCTGCAAATCCCGCGTGCGGTCAAAGTTGGCTTGGGCGTTACGCAACTCGGCTTGAGCCTGAGCCAACTGTGCCTGACTGCGCTGCACGCCAGTCTGGGTTTCCCTGTCGTCAATGGTGGCCAAAAGCTGACACCTTCACCCGTTCACCGGCCTTGACCGCCAAGAGGGCAATACGGCCGCTGGCCTGCGCAGAAATGGTGCTTTGCTTGACGGGCTGAACGACGCCATCCAGCTCAAACCCAGTGCCAACCGCCCTGACTTCAACGCGTGCGGTTGGAACCTGAACGCCGGTTTGTGCAACGGCCATAGAGACGACCACAGAAATCGCCCACAACAAGGCGAGACGAACAGGATTGCGCAAGGCGGTTGAGACACTCAATTTCATCGACAGCTCCAAGATACTTATGGGAGTATATAAGATATACCCCCCATAGTACAAGAGCCATCCACAAAAAAAGCCCGTGAGCGTTGTATCCCACGGGCTTTAGGCAGGTGAATCGCGCCTAATAAGTCTCGAAGTGAATGCGGCCTTCGCGCTTTGCGCCAGCCAACCAGGTGTCCCAAGCCACACCCGCACCGGACAGAACATCTTTCATGGCCGCAACCACGCCGGTCTCCATGGACTTGAGGCCACAGACATACACCGCAGTGTTGCCATCCTGAAGCAAAGAAGCCACATCGCTCGCGCGCTCAAGCAGCAGGTCCTGTACATAGCGCTTAGGCGCACCCACAGTGCGCGAAAAGGCCAGATTGATGTCAATGAAGTCTTTGGGCAAACTCATCAACGGGCCAAAGTAGGGCAATTCCTGTTGAGTACGGGCACCAAAGAAAAGCATCAGCTTGCCGCCCGCCACCTTGCCCTTCAGACGGCGCCGGTATTCCGTCATGGCGCGCATCGGGGCTGAGCCGGTGCCGGTGCAAATCATCAGAATGTTAGATCCGGGGTGGTTGGGCATCAGGAAAGTGCTGCCAAACGGACCAATCACCCTCACCTTGTCACCCACCTTCAAGTCGCACAGATAGTTGGAACACACGCCGTTGGCCGGCTGGCCATCGTGATCCAGCGTGACGCGTTTGACTGTGAGCGACACATTGTTGTACCCGGCGCGTTCGCCATTGCGCGGGCTGGCAATTGAATACTGGCGCGCGTGGTGATTGCGGCCCGAGGCGTCTTGCCCGGGCGGCAGGATACCGAGGGACTGCCCTTCAAGCACTGGAAATGGCATGGCA
>JANPAZ010000239.1:0-1667 GCA_031430225.1 Rhodoferax sp.
GCGCCAATGCTCATGTTTGTCGTTCTCGGCAAACATCGCATAGGGCAGGTTCTGAATGGGGAAGTTGCAGCCTGCCTCGTTGGCGGATGCCAGCCAAGCGCGGGCCTTGATGTCGTGGGTGTGGTTGAGAGTGTTCATGAGGATCTTTCTGATGAGGCGAAAGGAGCGGTAATTATTCGGGGAGCCGTCGTGGCCGAAGCACCCGTTTCGTCATTGCGAGCGCAGCGTGGCAATCCACGCCTGTGTCGAGCGCGAGCATGGATCGCCGCGCTACGCTCGCGATGACGAGGATTCGGTCATATCAGTTTGTCGTCAAATATCGCCACCGCGCGCGTCCAGCCCGCCGATGCACCGCGAATTTTGTGCGGGAAGCACGAGATATAAAACCCGGTGGGCGGCAGCACCTCCAGGTTATGCAGCTTTTCCAGGTGGCAATAGCCAATGTCGCGCCCGGCCTTGTGGCCTTCCCAGATCAGCGATGCGTCTTTGGTCTCGCCGTATTTGACGGCCGTGTGCACAAACGGCGCGTCCCAGCTCCAGGCGTCGGTGCCGGTCAGGCGGATGCCGCGCTCCAGTAAATACATGGTTGCCTCGTATCCCATGCCGCAGCCACTGCTCACGTAGTCCGGACTGCCATAGCGCTTGCCCGCACGCGTGTTGATCACCACAATTTCAAGCGGACTCAGCGTGTGGTTGATGCGCTTGAGTTCAGCCTCTACATCGGCGGCGGTCACCACGTAGCCATCGGCCAGCGCCGTGAAGTCCAGCTTCACGCCGGGCTGAAAGCACCAGTCCAGCGGCACGTCATGGATGGCAATGGCGGGCTTCTTGTCGCCAAGCGCCTTGTCCATGGTGCTGTGGAAGTGGTAGGGCGCGTCCAGGTGGGTGCCGTTGTGGGTGGAGAGCGCCACGGTTTCAACGGCCCAGCCCTCGCCATCGGGCAGGTCGCCCTTTTGCAGACCGGGGAAGAACGAGGCGATCTGCTCGCTTGTGCTCTCGTGCGTGAAATACTGGATCTTGGGCGCGAAGGCAGGCGGGTCGCTCAGCACATCGTTTTCAAGAAAGATCGACAGGTCAACTAATTTGCGGGGCATGGGGTAGCTCCAATCAATAAAGGCATAAACACAATTTGAATCAGGTCATGGCCGTTGCCAGACCAAAAAACGGCGCTCCAGAACGGCCAGCAAACTGTTGCTGACAAAGCCAATGCCGCCCAGCAGGGCCACACCGGCAAACAACTCGCTGGCGCGAAACGAGCGCGCGGCCAGCAAGATGGCCTGACCCAGGCCAGGCTGAGACGCGATCATCTCGCCGACAACCGTCACAATGAGCGCGACCGTGAGCGACAGCCGCATGCCAGCGAGAATGTCAGGCATGGCGTTGGGCAGGCCGATCTTGCGCACAAAGTCCAGCGGCGACAACTGCAGACCGGCCGACACTTCGCGCAGACGCACATGCACCTGGGCCAGCCCGTGCACCGTGGCCAGCAATACCGGCCACATCGCGCCAAAACCCACCACGGCCAGCACCATGTTGGATGACAGCCCAAAAATCGAGATGGCCAGTGGCATCACAGCCGAGGCGGGCAGGGGCCGCACAAACTCGAGCGTCGGGCCAATCCAGGCCCGGGCCGTTGCAGACGACCCAATCAAGGCACCCAGACCCAC
>JANPAZ010000240.1:0-4426 GCA_031430225.1 Rhodoferax sp.
CGCCTTGCGCCTGGCCAGCTCTTCGTCGCTCACTGCCATGTCGATGCGGCGTGCCTCGACATCCAGCGTGATCATGTCACCGGTCTGCACCAGGCCCAGTGGACCGCCCACGTGCGATTCTGGCGTGATGTGCAGCACACAGGCCCCGTAGCTGGTACCGCTCATGCGCGCGTCCGAGAGACGCACCATGTCACGCACACCGTCTTTGAGCAACTTTTTCGGAATCGGCAACTGGCCCCACTCGGGCATGCCCGGGGCACCCTGCGGCCCGGCACTTTGCAGCACGATGACACAGTCTTTATCGATGTCCAGGTCCGGGTCATCAATGCGCGCCTGCAAATCGGCATGGTCCTTGAACACCACCGCGCGGCCCGTGTGTTTGCGAAACTGCTGCTCCATGGCGGCAGGCTTGATGACGGCACCGCCCGGTGCAAGGTTGCCGTGCAGCACGGCCAGGCCGTCGTTTTGCATCAGCGCGGTGTCTCTGGAGCGGATCACGTCGGCGTTGTAGACCTGCGCTCCGGCAATGTCTTCCCCCAGTGTTTTGCCGCTGACGGTCTTGGCGCTGCCGTCGATCATGTCGCCCATCTGCACCAGGAAGGCGCGCAGGCCCCCGGCGTAGAAAAAATCTTCCATCAGATATTGCGTGCCGGTAGGCCGCAGGTTGGCCAGGATGGGAGTTTTACGGGCCAACTCGTCAAAGCGGGCGAGCGTGAGGTCAATCCCCGCGCGGCGTGCCATGGCAATCAAATGAACGATGGCGTTGGTGGAGCCGCCCAAACCCAGCGCGGTACGCACAGCGTTGTCAAACGAGGTGGGTGTAAGGATGTCGAGCGGCTTCAGGTCTTCCCACACCATGTCCACAATGCGCTTGCCGGTGAGCGTGGCCATGTGTTGATGCCGTGAATCGGGTGCGGGGATGGAGGCTGCACCCGAGAGAGTGAGTCCCATCGCCTCAACCATGCTGGTCAGCGTGGAGGCTGTTCCCATGGTCATGCAGTGACCGGGGCTGCGAGCAATGCCGTTTTCCACGTCCTGCCAGTCGTCTTCAGTGATATTGCCTGCGCGCAGTTCAGCCCAATACTTCCAGGTATCAGACCCGCTGCCCAGCACCCGGCCCTTGTAGTCACCGCGCAGCATGGGGCCAGCGGGCATGAAGATCGCAGGAAGGTTCATGGAGATGGCCCCCATGACCAACGCAGGCGTGGTTTTGTCACAGCCGCCCATCAGCACACAGCCGTCCACAGGATAAGACCGCAGCAATTCTTCGGCCTCCATGGCCAGCAAGTTGCGGTACAGCATGGTGGTGGGCTTTTGCAGTGCCTCGCTCAGTGTGATGGCCGGCATCTCCAGCGGGAACCCCCCGGCTTGCCACACACCGCGCTTGACCTCTTCAACACGCTGCTTGAAGTGGCTGTGGCACGACGCAATGTCGCTCCAGGTGTTGATGATGGCAATGATGGGCTTGCCCATGTAGTCGCTGCGGTGAAATCCGATTTGCGCGGTGCGTGAGTGGTGACCAAACGAGCGCAGGTCTTTGACGCCGTACCACTTATGGCTGCGCAGGGTTTCAGAAGTTTTGCGTGAGGTCATCAAAATGCTTTCGTTCTAAGTAGGAGCGCTATCAATCGATCTTAACGAGTTCGCTTTGGCCGAATGACATAGATGACAAGGAATTTTGCGGCGATCGAGCAATAGCAGCGCAACCAGGCACAGGTCGACGCGGCATTCAGCGCAGCGGCATAAAGGAGGAGGCCAAAGGCCGGGGGACAGCCGCGGAGCCTGAGTGCCGCGCCGACCTGTACAGGCCCAGGAATGCCCCAAGACGCTATGGCCTCAGGCTTTTAAAACCCGCTCCACCAAAGCATCCACCACAACTGCACCCTCACCCATCGCGCCCACTAGCACAGGGTTGATGTCCAGCGATGCCACGCTGCCCTTCGCCGCAGAGATGAGTTGCCCCACCCGCACCACCACGGCAGCAAGCGCGTCCACATTCAGCGCGGGCTCACCGCGCACGCCGTCCAGTAACGGGGCCATGTGCAAGCCACGCAGCGCCAGTTTCACATCGGCTGCAGCAAATGGCGGAATCAGCAACGCCACATCTTTAAGGGCCTCGACATATTTGCCACCCCCACCCACCACGACCACCGGACCAAACACGGGGTCGATTCGCGCACCCACCATGAACTCGTAACGCCCCTTGTGCATGGCCGCCACGAGGACACCGTCACGTGCCGCACCCATCTTGCCCAAGGTGGCCGATTGCGCCTCGAACAGCGAAGCAGCTTCGTCTGCGGTCTGAACGTTCAGTGCCACCAACCCGTGCTCGGACTTGTGCGGCACATCCGCCGAGCAGGCCTTCACCACCACCGGCGCACCCAGGGTCACAAACGCTGCCCGCACTTCATCGGCGCTGCGACACAGGCGATGTGCCACCACAGGAAGGCCGCCGTCTGCCAGCCACGCCAGGCTTTGCGCTTCGTTCAGAAACTGATGCGATCCCGCAGGAATAGCTGCCGGCGTCTCCACCGGCCAGACGCTGCGCGGTTTGCGCATGAGTGCTGTGTGCGTCGCAATCTGGGCCAACGCGCCCAGGCCCTCTGCTTCATTGGAAAACGTGGCAATGCCGTGCGCCTTGAACGCTCCGGCCACCGCTTCTTGCCACGCCGCCACGGCCACCGGCTTGCCTGTCGTGATGGCGAACTGCGCCGTGTCGCGGGCAAATGCGTCCACGTCATAACCCGTGCCCGCCACCGGAATATTGATGAAAAACAGATCGGCCGCCGGGTCTTTGGCTATCACCGGCAAGATGTCGCTGAACAGGTTGCTGTTAGACAGCAGCGCGGCCGTGATGTCGATGGGATTGGTGGTCGTGGCAAAGCCGGGAAGCCGGGCTGCCAGATCGCGTCGCGTTGTGTCTGCCAGCCCTGCGATCGGCAGGCCTAATTCGTCGGCCGTGTCTGCCGCCATCACACAGCTCGCACCCGAGTTGCTGATCACCACCAGGCTTCGGCCTTCGGGCCGCCAGCCTTTCAAATAGCCCTCTGCCGACAGCGCCATGGTGTGCGGGTCGCGCACGCGGCAAATGCCGTGATGGCGCAAAAAGGCATCGACCACACGGTCTTCATTGGCCAGCGAACCGGTGTGCGAGGTTGCAGCGCGCTGCCCACTCACCGAATGTCCGGCCTTGATGGCGACGATAGGCAGATCGCGCGAGCGCGCGTACTCTGCGGTGCGCGCGAGCAGCTCGGGGTTGGCAATGTTCTCAAGGTAGAGCAATAGCAGCTTTACATCGGGGTCATGGGCCACGGCCCAGGCCAGGTCGGCCACGCTGGCATCTGCCTCATTGCCGGTGGCGTGCACATGCCGCACGCCCAGCCCCCGGCCCCGCAACAGCCCGTACAGCACCGCGCTGATGCCGCCGCTCTGACTGACGATGCCAATGGGTCCGTCCATTGGCGGGACCTCAATGAACATGGTGGAAAAGCTGGCAACGACACCTGTGCCAAAGTTGGCCAGACCCTGGCTGTTGGGGCCAAACAGGCGCATCCCACTGGCACGCGCACACTGCACCATGGCGTCTTGCACTGCACGCCCCGCATCACCGATTTCACCAAAGCCCGAGGCGATCACGATGGCCGACTTCACGCCCATTGCAGCGCACTCGGCTACGGCGGCGACTGCACTGTCACCGCCCACAATGACCAAAGCCAGCTCGGGCACTTCTGGCAGGTCGCCCAGTGACGCGTAACTTTTTAGCCCTTGAATCTCGCTGCGGCTCGGGTTGATGGGGTACAGGCGCCCCTTGTAGCCCTGACGCTGCGTGTACAGGATGGGGCGCCCGCCAATCTTGTTGGTGTTTTCCGAGGCGCCGATGATGGCGATGGATTGGGGATTGAGAGCCGATTGAAGAAGGTCGTTCATTGCATTGCCTGTGTGGGTAGCATCTGGCCCCGGCCGACAGATAGCAGGCGCGTTAGGGACGGCTCGGGGAGCGCGATCTCAGCGCGGCCTGCATCCAGCACCACCTTGCCCCGCTCTATGGCAATGGCTCGAAACTGCACGGCGGTGTGGCCGGTGCTTCCACCTGTGCTTCCTTCAGTTTTTTCCCGGTACATCTCGACGCGAATCGTCTCGCCCGGAAACACAGGCGCAGAAAAGCGTGCAAACAGGCTCTTCAAACGCTCAGGCTGGTAGTCGCAGCAGTGTCGCAAAATGGCGCGGCTGGCCACACATAGGTGCACAGCCCGTGCAAAATGGGCCGCGCAAAACCGGCAGCCACAGCCACTGCGGGCTCGGAATGCAGCGGGTTGCGGTCAGCACACAGGCGGTACATCAGCGCCTGCTGGGGCAGGGTTGGCACGTCTACCACCTGGTCCGGCGCGCGGTCGGGCATTTTGGCCGGAGGCGGCAGAGATGCATC
>JANPAZ010000241.1:0-1907 GCA_031430225.1 Rhodoferax sp.
CCCCTCGGGGGGCAGCGCAGTACACGAAGTGACAAGCGTGGGGGTCAAACTCAGAAGTAATTTTCCTCGCGGCTCCTACCTCTGGTCGGTACGCAATGCTCAGTGGCAGGCACTGGGCATTTCTGAGGAAGACTGCGAGAAACCAAAGATCGCCATCGTCAACTCCAGCAGCGAGCTCGCCAGTTGCTACAGCCACCTGGACAAAGTCGCGGCTGAAATCAAGCTGGCCATACGCGCGGCAGGTGCGGTGCCGTTTGAGATTCGCACCGCAGCACCCAGCGACTTCATCACCGGCGCGGGTGCGCGTGGGGCCTACATGTTGGGTGCCAGAGACCTGATCACCAATGACATTGAAGTCGCCGTAGAAGGCGCGCAACTGGACGGCATGGTCTGCCTCACGTCTTGCGACAAAACCGTTCCGGGCCAGCTCATGGCCGCCGCCCGCCTGAACATCCCGACCCTGGTTGTGCCCTGTGGTTACCAGGCCAGTGGGGAGTACAAAGGCCATCACTGCGACATTGAAGAGGTCTTCGTCGGTGCCATGCATGTCGTTGCTGGTGCGATGGACGTGGAGACCATCGTGGGCATGAGCCGTGAAGCCATTCGGTCGCCCGGTGTGTGCTCCGGCATGGGCACGGCCAATTCCATGCACATTGTTTGTGAGGCGCTGGGCATGGCTTTGCCCGGCAGCGCGCCGGTAGCGGCGATGAGCCCGAAGATGATGAACGACGTTCGCGCCGCCGGCAATCGCATCGTCGAGATGGTGTGGGAAGACCTGAAGCCGCGCGACATCCTCACGCCCGGTGCCTTTGCCAATGCCGTGCGTGCGGTGCTGGCGGTGGGCGGGTCGGTCAATTGCATCAAACATTTGCAGGCCGTCGCAACCGAAGCCGAATGCAATGCAGACGTGTATGGCATGTTCGAGCAATTCGGTGCCGTGGTGCCCGTCATCGCGGCCATCCGCCCGATTGGCGATCAACCGATTGAAGATTTTGAAGCCGCTGGCGGTGCACGTGCAGTGCTTAAGCAATTGCGCCCCCTGCTGGACACCAGCGTGCTGTCAGTCACGGGACGCACGTTGAGTGCCGAACTTGATGCGTTTGAAGTGGTCAACCCGCAGACCATTCGCCCCATGGACCGACCCTTTGCGACACGCCCCGCCATTGTGGTACTGCGTGGCTCGATGTGCCCTGACACCGGCATCGTCAAAACCGGCATCGCCGAGCGCAAGATGCGCCGCATCACCGGCCCGGCGATTTGCTTTGACACATCCGATGCCGCCATCGCGGCCATCAAGGCGGGCGATATCAAGCCCGGCCAGGTCGTGGTGATGCGAGGCGCGGGCGCACGGGGTGGCCCAGCCATGGGTGGCGGCGCATCTCGCGTGGTGTTTGCACTGGATGGCGCGGGCCTGGGGGATCAGGTGGCGTTGCTGACCGACGGGCACCTCTCCGGGCTGGTTTGCAAAGGCCTGGTGGTCGCCGAAATCTCACCCGAAGCTTTTGATGGCGGACCACTGGCACTCGTGTGCAACGGGGACCCAGTGACCGTTGATCTGGATGCGCGCGTGTGCAATCTGGATATTAGCGCGGAAGAAATGAGCCGCCGGCGCGCCGACTGGAAACAACCTGCCCCCCTGTTTGACCGGGGTTGGCTGCAAATTTACCGCCGCAACGTCGGCCCGTTGAACAAGGGTGCAGTTCTGGTCAAGGCGCAACCCTGAACCCTGGACGCTGGACCTGCCGCCGTAGAAGCCCAAATCAGCCCCATCAACCCACGCCAACCCACGTCAGCCCATTTCAAACAGAAGGAGATGCTATGGATGCCTCCCTGCCCACGGGCAAGGAAATGAGACCGCTATCAGCCAAAGGCATGAACAGCCGTTTATCAAGAAGAGAAGAAAGCCC
>JANPAZ010000242.1:0-5984 GCA_031430225.1 Rhodoferax sp.
CAGGGCGGCTGGCAACCTTTGGGGCCTTCTGCATTGCCGCAGTTGCCTAATGAAGCGCCGCCAACCGAAATGAGTTTGGCGGACATGGCAATCGTGCGCGATGCGTTTGTGGATGCCGCCCGGCGCACGCATCGAATTGGCATTGAAGCCATTGAGCTGCACGGCGCGCACGGTTATTTACTGCACCAGTTTTTGTCGCCCATCGCGAACCAGCGCACTGACGAGTACGGCGGCAGCCCGGATAACCGCATGCGGTTTCCGCTTGAGGTTTTTGCGGCCGTGCGCGCGGCGTTCAACGGCCCGGTGGGCATGCGCGTGTCAGCTAGCGACTGGGTAGACGGCGGCTGGGACCTGGCGCAAACCACGGAGCTGGCACTGCGCCTCAAAGCACTGGGCTGCGACTTCATCCACGTGTCGTCGGGTGGCGCATCGCCGCAACAGAAGATTGCCATCGGGCCGGGCTACCAGGTGCCGTTTGCAGGTCACATACGCGCTGCGACTGGCATGGCAACCACCGCCGTTGGCCTGATTACGCAGCCGCAACAGGCTGAAGATATTCTGCAAGCCGGTGATGCCGACCTGATCGCGCTGGCCAGAGCCCTGATGTACAAGCCGCGCTGGCCGTGGGAAGCCGCCGCCGCGCTGGGCGCCACGGTGACAGCCAGCCCGCAGTACTGGCGAGGCCTGCCGCGTGAGGCGCAGAGTGTGTTTGGGGATGTGAGAATTGGGATGCGTTGATAGGATGAAGGGCCAATTGATTCACCAATTGCTATGCTTTAAATAGCTAACCATGCACTATTTGTGTGGGCCAATCGCCAATTTAATACTTAAGAACCAGCCAAACAGTTCGTATAGCCTCTCTTGAGCCATTGGGTACCTGGCCATGAGCGGGCTGTGCACTCGACAACATTTCGCTAGAACTTATATGCACCACTCACCATGGATGTCTGTCGCGTTCGCGGAAGTTGGTGTAAGCACCTACCCGCCTGGTCAGAGCAATCCGCGAATCACCGAGTACCACAAACACACCGGTATCGCGGGCTACGATGACAAGGCCTCATGGTGCTCCTCGTTTGTCAACTGGTCGTTGGCGCAGGTAGGAATCGTCGGCACCAACTCGGCTCTGGCACGCTCGTGGCTCGAATGGGGCGAGCTCTTGACGGAGCCCGTTCCCGGCTGCATCGTGGTTCTATCGCGAGAAGATCCAGCAGGCTGGAAGGGTCACGTCGGCTTCTTCTTGCGGGTCGATCAAGAGCACATTTATTTGCTCGGGGGCAATCAGCTGGATCGAGTTCGTGAGCATTTTTATCCGACGTCTTCGGTGTTGGGTTACCGCTGGCCTGTAACGAACGCACCGTAACCCCTCATGTCAGACGCCAGGCCAGGCCCCACAACATGTACCCCTCACCATGTCCACCTTCATCGTCAAAACATTGACACCCAATACATGGGCCGACTTTGCCGCACTCGTTGAAAAGCACAACGGGGTGTGGGGCGGCTGCTGGTGTCTTGCATTTCATGCCGACGGCAAAGAGCCTGGCGCGCACCGCCGCGAGAGCAAACAGCGCCGGGTTCGAGAGGGAACTGCGCACGCCTGCCTCGTTTATGACGGGCCGAGCTGCGTTGGCTGGAGTCAGTTTGGAACCCCTGACGAGGTGCCACGGATCAAGCATCTGAAGGTGTATCAAGCGGGCCTGGAGGTACCGCCTGACTGGCGAATCACCTGCTTCTTTGTTGACAAGGACTACCGGGGTAGAGGTGTTGCGTCCGCTGCGCTGGCGGGGGCGCTGCAAGAGATCGCCCGGCTGGGCGGCGGCACAGTCGAAAGTTATCCTGAGGATGTGACGAACCGAGCGGTATCCGCATCCTTCCTCTACAACAATCGCCTCGGCATGTTCGAGCGCCAGGGCTTTCAGCGTGTGCGCCAGCTTGGCAAGAATCACTGGGTTGTTGCGAAGACAATTGCTTCGGGAAACGGGTGATACCTGCCTGAAACAATGGGTGCCAGGTAGCCGACAAGACGGCGAGGCGGCTATGGTTTCATGCAGTCACTCCGGTGGCTGACACGTCTTTGTTCAAGCCAAAACCCGCCACCTACGCCTTCAAGTACTCCGCTTTCGCTCCCAGCCAACGATGCACATGCTTCTCGGCCATCGCCGGGTGTTTGTCCAGCATCACCGGCGCGGCGGCGCGTGCCCATTCAAGCAGCGCTGTGTCGGTGGCCAGGTCTGCAAACCGCAGCAGCGCCGCCCCCGACTGGCGTGCGCCCAGAAACTCGCCCGGGCCACGGATTTCAAGATCGCGCCGGGCAATCTCGAAACCGTCATTGGTCTCCACCATGGCCTTGAGGCGCGCGCGCGCCGTCTCGCCAAGTCGTGGTGCGTCGCCCGTTGAGTAAAGCAGCACGCAGGCCGATGCCGCGGCACCACGGCCCACGCGGCCGCGCAGCTGGTGCAATTGGCTCAGACCAAAGCGCTCGGCATGCTCAATCACCATCAGCGACGCGTTGGGCACGTCGACGCCCACCTCAATCACTGTGGTGCTGACCAGCACGCCCATCTGGCCATTGGTGAAGAGCGACATCACCGCCTTCTTCTCAGGCAGGGGCATGCGCGAATGCAGCAGGCCGACCATGACACCGGCACCGCCGCCGGGCCGCCCCAAGGCGGGTGCAGCCCCCTCGGGGGGCAGCGACCCGCGCAGCGGTGGAGCGTGGGGGCTATTCAGTGAAACGGTCAAGTCCTCATGGGTTTGAGTGGCGTTGCTCAGATCCAGCGCTTCGCTTTCCTCGATCAGCGGGCACACCCAGTACACCTGACGCCCCTGCGCCAGCTGGCTACGGATGCGTTCGATCACCTCATCGCGGCGCGAGTCGTTGACAACCTTGGTCACGATCGGCGTGCGGCCAGGTGGCAGCTCGTCGATGGTTGAGACCTCCAGGTCCGCGTAGTAGCTCATGGCAAGCGTGCGCGGAATCGGGGTGGCCGTCATCATCAGAAGATGAGGGTCCACCCCTGTGGCTTGCTCACTTTGTGTAGCGTCCTCCCCCCTCACGGGGGCGACAGCCTGCGGCCCGGTAAAGCCGGTTCCGCCCTGTCCCTGGACTAAATCCAGTTCCGCTGCAGTGACGGTCATTTTGTTTCTAAGGGCCAGCCGCTGCGCGACGCCAAAGCGGTGCTGCTCGTCGATGATGGCCAGGGCCAGGTTTTTGAAAATCACCTTGTCCTGAATCACGGCGTGCGTGCCAATCACCAGCGCCGCCTCGCCACTGGCAATCAACGCCAGCATCTCACGTCGCTCTTTGGTCTTCTGACTGCCGGTGAGCCACGCGGTCTTGATGCCCAAGGGCTCCAGCCAGCCGATGAGCTTGCGAAAGTGCTGCTCAGCCAGAATTTCGGTAGGTGCCATCAAGGCGCATTGCCACCCGGCATCGATGCAAATGGCGGCAGCCAGCGCGGCGACCACGGTTTTGCCAGAGCCTACGTCGCCCTGGAGCAGCCGGTGCATGGGTACAGGCCGCGCAATGTCGTGGGCAATTTCGCTGCACACGCGCTGCTGGGCAGCAGTCAATGCAAATGGCAAAACAGCAAGCAGGCGTTGGTACAACGACGACTTGGCAACCGGCGTGAGGCTGGGCGCACGCAGCAAGTCGCGCGCACGTTTGCTTTGCAGTTGCGATATTTGTTGCGCCAGCAACTCCTCAAGCTTGAGCCGCTGCCATGCCGGGTGGCTGTGATCTTCCAGCGTGGCCAACGACACATCAGGCGTGGGATGATGCAAAAATGATAGCGAACTATGAAGGTTCCATGCTGGGGTATGGCCTGTTTGGCTTAAAACTTCTGGTGGAACCGTCTCAGAGAGGTCGGCGCGGACCAGGCCACTCAATACGGCCTTGCGCAAATAGGGCTGCGGCAGGCCTGCCACCGTGGGGTACACCGGAGTGAGCGCCGTGGGCAGGTTGCCGCCCGCCGCACGAAAAGCCGGGTGCATCATGGTCCAGCCCAGAAAGCCGCCCTTCACTTCCCCGCGCACGCGAATGCGGGTTCCCACCGCCAGCGCTTTTTGCTGCGAAGGGTAAAAGCTGAAGAAGCGCAGCATGCAGGTGTCGGAGCCATCGTCCACCGTCACCAGTAACTGGCGGCGCGACTGCAGCGTGATTTCAGACTTGGTGACTGTGGCCTCGATCTGCACGGTGTCGCCCTCGCGCGCATCGGCCAGGCGGGTGATGCGGGTTTCATCCTCATAGCGCAGGGGCAGGTGCAGGGCCAGGTCGATATCTCGGCGCAGGCCCAGCTTGTCCAGCGCCTTTTGGGCGGGGGACTTTGCCGCAGCGGAACTCGATGCAGGGATGACAGGGACAGGCTTGCGCGGCATGGGACAATTCTGCCTCACCCCTCAAGCACCATGCGCAACTTCACCCTCAGCGATTTCGATTTCACACTTCCACCGGAGTTGATAGCCCAGCATCCGGCCCCTGAACGCAGCGGCTCCCGGCTGCTGGATGGCACGGGTGTCCAGCCCACTGACCGCATCTTCCGGGAGCTGCCCACGCTGCTCAAGGCGGGCGACCTGCTGGTGTTTAACGACACCAAGGTGATCAAGGCCCGCCTGTATGGCGAAAAACCCACCGGCGGCAAGCTGGAGCTGCTGATTGAGCGGGTACTGACGGGCAACCAGGTGGCGGCGCACATGCGGGTCAGCAAAAAACCCGAGGTGGGCACCACGGTGGCACTGGTGGGCGCACCGGGCACTCAAGACGGTCTGTGCGCAACACTGCTGGGGCGCTGGCCCGACGCAGACGGTGCACTGTTTCGGTTTGTGCTGAGCAACGATGCGGGTGACGACCCGCTGACGCTGATGGAGCGCCATGGCCACGTGCCGCTACCGCCGTATATCGAGCACACAGACTCGGCTGAAGACGCAGCGCGCTACCAGACGGTGTTTGCCAAGAACCCCGGTGCTGTGGCCGCCCCCACTGCGGCACTGCATTTTGACGAAGCCTTGCTCGCTGCGCTGGACGGAAAAGGCGTGCAGCGCGCCACAGTCACCTTGCACGTGGGTGCGGGCACGTTCCAGCCCGTAAAAACCGAGAATCTGGCCGAACATCAGATGCACAGCGAGTGGTACAGCGTGCCGCCCGCCACGCAGCAGGCCATTGCGGATTGCCGTGCACGCGGTGGGCGCGTCATCGCGGTCGGTACCACCACGGTTCGCACGCTGGAGTCGTGGGCTTCGAGCGGGATCGCCTGCGGCGACACGCGTATCTTCATCACACCCGGTTTTGATTTCAAACTGGTGGAGGTGCTGGTGACCAACTTTCACCTGCCCAAGTCCAGCCTGATGATGCTGGTGAGCGCCTTTGCGGGCTATGACCACATCATGGCGCTGTATGCCCACGCCATAGCGCAAAAGTACCGGTTTTTCAGTTACGGTGATGCCATGCTGCTGGCTCGAAAGACTTGAACACCGTCGGGTACATCGCCGACTAAAACGCGCCGCTCATCACCGCCTGGGCCAACGCCGATGGCGTGAGCCCCCGCGTGGAAGACTCTGCCACCTTGCGCCCGGCTTTGAGCACGACCACCCTGTCGGCCACCGCCACCACGTCTTCCATGCTGTGGCTTATCAAGATCACCGCCACGTTTTCCTCGCGCAAGCGGCGCACCAAGCCTAGCACTTCGGCGGTTTCCTTCACGCCCAACGCCGCCGTGGGTTCGTCCATGATGACGACACGCGCCTTCCACAGCAGCGCGCGGCTGATGGCCACGGCCTGACGCTGCCCGCCTGAAAGCTCGCTCACGCTGCCATCCACGTCAGCGATGCTCTGGTTCAGGCTTTTGAGTAGCTCGGCAGACTTTTGCCGCATGGCGCGCTTGTCCAGAATGCGCAGCCCGGGTAGAGGTGAGCGCGTGAGCTCGGCCCCCATGAAGACGTTTTGCCAGATGCTCATGCTGGGCGCAATTGCCAGGTCCTGGTAAATCGTG
>JANPAZ010000243.1:0-5464 GCA_031430225.1 Rhodoferax sp.
CGTGTTGGCCACATGCGTGCCGCCACAGGGCTGGAAGTCAATCAGCTCGCTTGCGCCAATCCGTATCGTCCTGATCTTGCCACTGCCGCGCGGAGGCTGCACCGACATGCTCTTCACCAGCGCGGGGTTGGCGTCCAGCTCGGCGTCTGTGATCTCGCCCACGGTCAGGGCGTGGGCGGCAGCTACCAGGCGGGCGATACCCGCAGTGAGCACGTCCTTGTCGAGTGGATCCGTCATATTGAAGTCCAGTCGCGCGTAGTCGGACGTGATCGAGCAGCCATTCACCAGTTGCGGTACCAGGTGGCACAGCAAGTGCGTCGTGGTGTGAAACCGCATCAGTCGGTGCCGCCGCGCCCAGTCAATGCGGGCCGTGACCACGTCACCGGCGATCACCTGAGTGCTGGATGCTTGCTCCTGATTCAATAGCTGACCAAGCACGTTCTCTGGGGGCAAGTGGCAGATATCTTTGTTAAATGAGCCGTCAGGCGCCTTGCCCTTGCGGGTGTCGATGATGGCCAGCTCGGTGCCGTCTGCCAACACGATAACGCCGGCATCACCCGCCTGCCCACCTCCCATGGGATAGAACACCGTGCGGTCCAGCACGATGCCTTGGGGCGTCACAGCCGTCACGGTGGCCGTGCATTCGGTGAGGTAGGCGTCCTGGCGGAAAAGGTCTTGGGTCATGCTGCCCGCCTGCGCCCCTGCGCTGCGTGGTCCTGCACCAGGTGAAACACGTTGTCGCATTGGGTCTGGAACAGTACCCGGTCGTAACTGTCTTGAGGCAGCTCGCGATCCAGCACTTCTGCGACTGACGAACGCACAATGTGCCGCGTCTGGTCAGTCTTGTACCAGTCCAGCACATCAAAGCCGCACACATGTTGCAAGCGCTGCGGCAGCGCCTGCGCGATCTGGTCTTCTGAGATGAAGTTGGGCATGGCGTCAGATCATATAGTGCCACTGACCGCATCGGCCTCTGCCTCCGGCCACAACCGTGGGAACAAAAAGCGCAACGCATGCTGCGGCAAGCCAAAACGCACCTTGCCTTGCGGCGAGTCTGACTTGAGCAGACCGCGCTTCACCAGTGCCCCCAGCGCATCGGTGGCAGCCCGGTCGCTCATACCCAGCATGGCCTTGAAGTCGCCCCGCGCCATGTCATCGCCACTTAAAAACAGGTAGTGCAAACCTCGCAACGACTCCTGCCGCACCCCAGACTTCTCCACCGTGGCTTCAAACACCAGGCACGCCTCCAGGCGGGGCATCAGGGTCTGGAAGTCCAGCATGCTGGCCATGAAGCTCACCTGGTCCTGGCATATATCGAGCACATAGTCCACCCAGGCCATCAAGGCCTGCTGGCTCAGGTTGCCGCGCCCATCCAGGTCACCCCGGCGCAGGCTATCTGCATCGGCCAGCAGCACGTAATAGCGCTCGGTACTGCGGGCAAAGCCCCGCAAGGGCGACCACAATCCACCGGTGTAGCCCAGCGCGCTCAACATGGTGTGCGTGTGCAACCGCATCACGCGCCCGTTGCCATCGATAAACGGGTGAACCCAACCGAGCCGCTGGTGCGCGCAGGCCATGGCCACCAGCGCCGCCTCACCCCTGCGCACACCACCGTAAAAGCTGGCCCAGCGTTGCAAAAACACCGGCACGCTGGCAAAAGCAGGGGCCACGTGCTGGCCCACTTTTACCTCACGCTGCCGCAGTTGTCCCGGCACGATAGGCTCGCCTTCGTCCGTGAACAGGTCTTGGGCAGGCAGTCTGCCAAAAAGCGCCTGGTGCGTCACCTGCACCGCATCTGCCGAATACAGCGCACGTGCAGCATCGCCACCTGCATAACGTTGCTCCAAGGCTACCTCCGCTTCGATGTGCGCCACGGCCAAGCGCTGTTTGGCGGCCAGCTTGGCGTCTTTGGAAAAGTCTTTGCGCAGCGCCTGATCGATCTCATGCGGGCGGGTGTGCTGCCCCTCAATGCGGTTGGTGTAGTAGGAGTTCATGCTGCGCAGCAGGGTGCGCAGCTCTGACGGCACGCGTGTGCCCGCTAGCAGCGTGGCAGCGCGAGCCAGGTCATGTGCCTTGGCCAGCAGCGGCTCCAGTTGCGCATCAGCGGGCAGCAGTGGCTCAAACTGGTGGGGCTCGGTATACATGTCATCATTTTGCCAAGTTATAAAACTTTGTAAATGATTGATTTACTTATATTTTCACCACTATCGCCAAGGTTTTTGCCAAGGTTTATGCGAACCATGTTTGCATGGCGTGGGCAGCATCACCACGCCACAGGGGCCGCGCGCCGTCATCAACCCCACTTGTTCACGGGCTGCGCCGATCACCGCAACTGCTGCCGCAAACTTTCGCAGGGACGTGTTGGCCTGAATGACGGTGCCGCGCAGGCCGTTGACGGTCAGGTCCATCTTGGCGAGCAGGCTGTCTGCGGCGCGCCAGAGGTTGGCTTCTGTTTTCTTGAGCTGGTCTTTGTTCATGGTTTGATAATGCTGCCATGCCCTCCATCATCCTGGCCACGCTGAACGCAAAGTACATCCATGCCTCGCTGGGGCTGCGCTACCTATTGGCGAACATGGGTGACTTGAAGGCGCAGACCGTTTTGCGGGAGTTCACCATAGCGCGCATGCCGCAGGACGTTGTGGACGCGTTGTTGGCGACGCTTGGAGAGCCCGTGCCAGGCAACGCGCAAGTCATCGGCTTCGGCGTCTACATCTGGAACGTGACCCAAACCTGCGAGGTGGTGCGTTTGTTGAAGCAGCAGCGCCCCGGCATCAAGATCGTGCTGGGTGGCCCCGAGGTCAGCCATGAGGTCGATCAGCAGGACATCGTGCGCCTGGCGGATCACGTGATCACGGGCTGGGGGGATGTGAGTTTCCCCAAACTCTGCCGCGCGCTGCTGTACGGCCCGCAGCCGTTGATGAAAGTTATTGCGGGCGAGCAACCGCCTTTGGATCAGATCGCCCTGCCTTATGCAGAGTATTCTGATGAAGATTTGGCACACCGCCTGTTGTACGTGGAGGCCTCGCGCGGCTGCCCCTTCAAATGCGAGTTTTGCCTGAGTTCGCTGGACAAAACTGCGTGGGCGTTCGATCTGGATGCGTTTCTTGCCGAGCTGGACACCTTGTACCAGCGCGGCGCGCGCAACTTCAAGTTTGTGGACCGCACGTTCAATTTGAAGATCGATGCTTCTGTGCGGATTCTCCAATTCTTTCTGGACAAAATTCACGATGGGCAATTTGCCGACGGGCCGCCCCTAGGCAAATTAGCCCCCTCGGGGGGCAGCGCAACACGCGAAGCGGCAAGCGTGGGGGCCATATTTGTTCATTTCGAGGTAATACCTGATCATCTGCCGGATCGCCTCAAGGACATGATTGCGAAGTTCCCAACAGGTGTATTGCAGTTTGAAGTGGGTATTCAAAGTTTCAACGTCGAAGTGCAGCAACGCATCTCGCGCCGACAGGACAACGACAAAACAGAAGCCAATCTGCGCTGGCTGGTGAACGAATCCCATGCCCATCTGCATACCGATTTGATTTTTGGGCTGCCCGGCGAAACCCTGGACAGCTTTGCCATCGGTTTTGACCGACTGCATGCCCTGAAGCCGCATGAAATCCAGCTCGGCATTCTGAAGCGGCTTCGCGGCACGCCCATCGCGCGCCACACGGCCGAATATGGCATGGTCTACGATCACCAGCCACCCTACACGGTGCAACAGACATCGGCGGTCAGTGCGCCAGACATGCAGCGCTTCACGCGGCTCGCCCGCTACTGGGATCTGATCGCCAACTCCGGCCGGTTCACGCAGACGCTGGCGCTGCTGCTTCATTGGCCGTCTGCATTTCAGGCCTTTCTTGATTTCTCGGACTGGCTTTGGCAGTCCACCGCGCAAACCAGTCGCCTGACACCTGAAGGGCTGGTTGACGCGATGTTTGAGTACCTCAGCGTCAGCCGCAATTTGGCGACACCCGTGGTTCGCGCTGCCCTGCTGGCTGACTACCTTGCCAGCGGTGCACGTGCCAGCCCCAAAGCACTACAAGGGCTTTTGCCAAAGCGCGCCGCACCGCAAATGCGGGCTGCAAAGGCTCTGGCGTCGCGGCAGGAGCGCCATGGGCAAACCCAGCGTGTCGTGGTGGACTCCGCATGATTCAAAATACGCACCATGCACAACCTACCCAGCCCGCAGGGCACTCCGGCGATCTCCCGCTTTTGGGCTGACCTGTCGACGCGCGATTTTGCGCGGCTTGAAATGGGCCGAACCATCGCGGTACTGCCTGTGGCTGCCACCGAGCAACATGGGCCGCATTTGCCTGTGAGCGTGGACACGGTGTTGGTGGACGGCGTGGTTGCTTCTGCATTGCCTCATCTGGCGCAAGACCTCAGCGTTCTGTTTTTGCCGACGCAGGCGGTTGGATTCAGCCCCGAACACGACCGCTTCCCCGGCACGCTCACCCTGAAAAGCAGCACCGTCATCCAGTTGTGGACTGACATCGGCGAGTCCGTGGCGGCAGCAGGCATCAAGAAGCTCGTGCTGTTCAATTCGCACGGCGGGCAGGTCAGCGTGATGGATATCGTCGCGCGCGACCTGCGTGCGCGTCTGAACATGCTGGTGTACAGCGTGAGCTGGTTCAATTTGCCGCTTCTCGATGAACAGGGCCGTGACTTGAACACGCAATTCAGCCACGAAGAGCATCGCTTTGGCATTCACGCGGGCGATGTTGAGACGTCGATGATGCTGGCGCTGGATGGGAAGCATGTGGACATGGCGCAGGCGCGCAACTTCGCGTCCACGTCGCAGGATCGCGCTGACAAGTTCAAGATTCTGGGCAATGGCAAAAGCGCGAAGCTCGGTTGGCAAATACAGGACTACAACCCCGTGGGCGCGGTGGGTAACGCCGCCGCCGCCACGGCGGACAAGGGCCAGACGTTGGTCCAGGCCGCCGGAAGAAGCCTGGCCAAGCTGCTCTCTGAGGTTGACCAATTGCCCCCGGGAACGCTGGTTGAACGCCCTGCCGACACCCGGTAGGTGGTTTCATACCCTGACCGCACCAACTTGTCCGACATTCGTCTGGCATGCACCAAACTGGCACACCCATTGCTAGTTGCTTTTCTATGCCGTTCAACGTTCCAAATCCTGTGATGACCCCGGGTGCCAGCACCGGGCATGTCGGGCCGGACCAATTGGCCTTGCTGCTTGAGTCCACCGGCGAGGGCATCTTTGGCATCGATCTGGACGGGCATTGCACCTTTATCAATCGGGCAGGCGCGCGCATGCTGGGCCACGAACCGGCCGATGTGCTGGGGCGCAACATGCATGAGCTGACCCACCATTCGCACGCAGATGGCAGCGTGTACCCAGCCTTGGACTGCCCGATCTTCAATGCCTTTCGTCAGGGGTTGGCCTGCCGCATCGACAGCGAGGTGTTTTGGCATCGCGACCGACACAGCTTCCCTGTGGAGTACTCCA
>JANPAZ010000244.1:0-1813 GCA_031430225.1 Rhodoferax sp.
CGCACTGCGCAGACGGCCCACAAACTCGGCCACCTGGGCTGACAGGGCTGCAGACGCTCCGGGCACCTGCGCGCGGATGATCGCCAGCTCGCGCTCGCGGTCCGGGTAGTCCAGCCAGTGGTAAAGGCAGCGGCGTTTGACAGCGTCGTTGAGTTCGCGTGTACGGTTACTGGTCAAGATCGTCACCGGCGGGACGACCGCGCGCACCGTGCCAATCTCGGGAATGCTGACCTGGTATTCACCCAGGTACTCCAGCAAAAAGGCCTCAAAAGGCTCATCGGCGCGGTCAACCTCGTCGATCAGCAGCACGGCTCCAGGCGCCGGCGCCTGAAGGGCTTGCAAAAGTGGACGCCGAATCAGGTAGCGGTCTTGATAGACCTCGCGCTCCACATCGGCAATGTCGCCATTGCCGTGGTCTTTGAGCTCAACTGCACGCATGTGAAGAAGTTGGGCCGCGTAATTCCATTCGTACAGGGCTTCTCGCTGCTCCAGGCCGTCGTAGCACTGAAGGCGCAACATCTGGCGCTGCAAAGCCGTGCTGAGGGCTTTGGCCAGCTCTGTTTTACCCACACCAGGCTCGCCCTCCAGCAACAACGGGCGCTGCAATTTCAAAGCGAGAAATACCGCCGTGGCCAATCTGCGGTCGGCAAAATAACCAGCGTCTTCCAGTGCGGTAATGAGCGAGTCGATAGTGGAGAAAATCATAAGCGTCATATTAAAAAGGCTCCGTGTCCGAGAACACGGAGCCAGTCAGGCAGGGCTACCAGCAGCCTCAACCCAGAACCAAACTCAACCCAGCATTTTCGCAACAGCCCGCTGCGTCTGCACGCTGATCAGGTTGGCGCGGTAGGCCGCAGACGCGTGGATGTCGGCGTTCAAATCCGATGCGTCAATTTTGACAGCCGCCGCAGAGGCCACGGTGAAGCTATTGTTCAACGCATCCTCCAAGCCCTTGTGGCGGAAAACGCCGTTGGCCGCGCCCGTGACTGCCACGCGCACGCCGCTGTCGGTCTGAGCCACAAACACGCCCACCAGCGCAAAGCGCGATGCAGGCTGGTTGAACTTCAGGTAGGCGGCTTTCTTGGGCGCGGGGAAACTGATGGCCGTAATGAGTTCGCCATCATTCAGGGCGGTGGCAAACATGCCCTGAAAGAAGTCGTCAGCGGCAATCTTGCGCGTTGGGGTGTGCACGGTAGCACCCAGCGCCAGCACTGCGCTGGGGTAGCAAGCTGCCGGGTCGTTGTTGGCAACAGATCCGCCCATCGTGCCCATGGCGCGCACCTGCTTGTCGCCAATATGGGCAGCCAGGTCCGCCAGTGCGGGAATGGTGGCTTTGACATCGGCACTATTGGCCACATCAAGGTGCCGCGTCATCGCACCAATCACCAACGCGTTGCCTTCTTTTTTTACGCCAGCCAGGCCCGAGATACCGCCCAGGTCAATCAGTTGGCCGGGGTCGGCCAGCCGCTGCTTCATCGAAGCCAGCAGGGTTTGACCCCCCGCCAGCACCTTGCCGCCGCCCGAGGCCAATTTGGCCGCATCGGCCAATGTGGTGGGGCGTTCCAGAGTAAATGCGTACATGTTTTGTTCTCCTTATGGATTTTTAAGCTTTTGCGGCCTGGATCGCTTCCCAGACGCGATTCGGCGAAGCAGGCATGTCGAAGTCTTTGACGCCCACGCCTCTGAGGGCGTCGAGCAACGCGTTGATCACCGCGGGTGGCGAACCAATCGCACCGGCTTCACCGCAGCCCTTGGTCCCAAGTGGATTATGGGTGCACGGTGTGCAGACCGTGCCGATCTTGAATTCCGGGAA
>JANPAZ010000245.1:0-12458 GCA_031430225.1 Rhodoferax sp.
GATTTCCTGATGGCCACCGGCTCGCCGGGCGGCGCCGCGATCATCCAGTTTGTGGTGAAGACAGTGGTGAGCGCGGTGGACTGGAAGCTTGATGCGCAGCAGGCCACGTCGATGGTGAACTTTGGTGCGGCCAACAGCGCCACGACAGGCGTTGGTGGCGAGCACCCTTCGATCGACATCAGCAACAACGGTTTGAACGATCCGCTCTTGGTGGGCCTGCGCAGCCTGGGACACACCGTGTCGTTTGCAGCGCAATCCAGCGGCGTGTCGACCGTGATCCGCACAACAGTCAACGGCGCTACCGCGCTGGTGGGCGGTGCCGATCCGCGGCGTGAGGGCATTGCGCTGGGTGATGCATTGCCGTGATCGAACAACACGATGCCCGGTCAAGCCTTGGCGCGTAGGTCTCTCAAAAAGTGTTGCGCAAACTCAGCGGCTGCCATGGGTTTTCCAAAGTGGTATCCCTGCAGCAGATTGACGCCCATCTCCTGCAAACTTTCGGCAGTAACTTCATCTTCAACGCCTTCAGCCACGGTTTGTAAATTAAAGGCTTTGGCCATTTGAACAATGGCTTTTATGAGTTGGGCTCCCTGTACTTCATGGATACGGCGAACAAATGAGATGTCAATCTTGAGCTTGTTCGCCGGCATGTTGTGCAGCTGCGACAACGACGAATAACCGGTGCCAAAGTCATCAATAGCAATGCTGAACCCGGCGGCAGTCAGCTCTTGAAGCCGCTTGGCGGTCTGCTGTGTGTCCTCCATGGCAACGCTCTCGGTGATTTCCAGCTCAACACAGGCGGGCGGGATGCCGGAGTTCTCCAGATCGGCAATCAGCTCTGCAGAAAACCCAACCGTAAAAAGCTGCCAGCGGGACACGTTGACAGCCAGGTGCAGGTCGTGACCCGCTTCGCGCCAGTGTTTGAGGTTGGCCAGCGCAGCGTGCCAGACCTGGGAGCCAAGCTCGCCGATCAATCCCAGGTTTTCGGCCATGGGAATAAAGGTGGCAGGTGCAATCCAGCCGTATTCGTCATCATGCCAGCGTGCGAGCGCCTCGCAACCCACGACCTTGCGCCCGTCCGTGGTCACGACCGGCTGAAACCAGACCTGTATCTGCTGATTCTTGATCGCAGCCGCCAGCCTGTTCTGAATGTAGAGCGTGCGGCGGTTCTCGTCTTTCTGCAGCACGTCGGCAAAAAACCGCACGTTGTTTCGTCCCAGGTCTTTGGCAAAGAACATGGCGCGGTCCGCCTGCGACAACAGGGCCTCGGTCGACTTCGCATCATCAGGATAAACAGCAACGCCCATGCTGAAGGTCACGTTGAACTCGGTGTTGTCAATCCAGATCGGTTTTTCACATGCGGTGATCAGTTTGCCCGCCACTTCGCGCGCACCCTCCATGTCGGAGACGTCCGACAGCAGCACCACAAATTCATCGCCACCCCAACGCGCAAGCGTATCACCCGAGCGAAGGCACTGGCGCAACGACTCGGCCAGGCTGACCAGCACCTTGTCGCCCAGCGTGTGTCCGAAGTGGTCATTGATGTCCTTGAAATGGTCAAGATCAATGAACCCGATGGCGACCTTGTGGCCGCTGCGATCGGCCATTCGGATCGCAATTTTTGAACGGTCCTCCAGCAGGACCCGATTGGGCAGGCCCGTGAGCGCATCGTGCAACGCCATGTGGCTGATGTGCTTCTCCAGCATGTAACTCTGGGTGATGTCACGCAGAACACCCCGCACCGCCACAATGCCGTCGGGCCCCACAACACCCGGTACGAAGCGATATTCGGCCCACACGTCGCCAGTCGCCTCGGTGCGGTTCAGGCGCAACCGCCCGGTCGCATTGGTTTTGGTGCCAGAAAAAATATACGAGAACTGACCCATCAGGGCACTGACATCCTCCGGGTGAATTTCATCGAATATTTTTGCGCCCGGGCTGTGGACTCTACCGGCCAATTTGGACCACCCGGGGCTGGCCCGCACGAATGTGCCGTCCCGTGCGACCTCAAGAACACCCTCCTCCAGGAGGTCAAGTGTCTGCACAAACGCAAAATGCTCTTCGTCGAACGCGACGATATTTCGCATCAGGTCGCGCGCGGTTTGCGCGACGTCGGTGATTTCATCGGCGGGGCCTACCGCATTGTCCAGTGCCTGCTCGACTTTTATCGACAGGCGATGGTCGCGTGAAAACTGTCCGGTTGCGTCTGACAGGCGGTTCACGCGGTGCGTGAGCTTCTGCACCCATCGCCCGATGACAAGCCACAACATGAAGGACAAAAAAGTCAACAGTGAGGCCGCCAGGATCATCACCATGGCGGTCGAGACGGGCTCATTGAACTCCGTTCGCAACACGATGCGAGGCGCGCCTGGCTCAGCGCCAAATCGGTCAAATACGCGCTGTTCAACGTTTCGCCCGTCGACGGGAATGGGACCGCTGAAATTGGCGTCAATCGTCAGACCGGCGTCGATCCGCCCGTTTGAACTCGTGATCACCGTGTTGTAAATGACGAGATACGCCGTGCTGCCCGGCGGCGCAAGAAGGCGCAGATGGGCGGTATCGACCGCTTGCAGCAACACCATGGTGCCTCTGCCCTGCGCTCCGAGCCACAGCGGCGTGACCACCGGCTCATAGACCGAATGTTGCGCTTCACTGTAGTACCAGAGGCGGCGACCCCCGTCGGTGGCTGCGAGCACGTCAAGGGCCCGGCCAAATCGAAGCACAACCCTGTCGTCACGGCCCAAAATCACACCGGATTCAAACTTTCCGGCCTTGCCCTCCATTGCGGCGAAGTAGGCGCGCAGTCGAACCCAAGGGTCCGGGGCACTATCGGCAAAAATACGCATGAAGTCAATCTGCGCTTTGGTCTCCTCCCCGTTTCGCCGCCAGTCCGCAGTCAGCTGCTCATAGCCTTTTTTGACATACGTCAGGACCGTGTCTGCCTCTACCCGCTGCTCCCTCGCGTGAAGCAACCGATAGGCACCCAGCACCAGAAGGCTGCCCAACAGCGTAACGGCCAGGTAAACGACCACAAACCGGCTGACCAGTTGAGGCTTGAGACCCCACTGATGGGGGCCGTCGGCATCATCGTTTTGGAATTCAGGTGTCATGCCCGCCCTATGTTGCCCGGCCCGACCAACGGCTATTGACAAGACTCGTCAGGTTGAAGGCTTTTGCGGCCGGCGAGTCCTCCATCGCGTGGTAGAAACGGTTGACGCATGCCACCTGCCCGTCAGAAAAACGACCGTCGGGGGAATAGATGTTCTTGCGGATTCTCAGCACCTGACGAAGTGTGTCACGCTCAATCGCATCTAGGCCCTGCAATGCGTCCACCATGGACTCGGCGGAGTTTTTTTCAATCCAGACCAAGGTCCGGGTCAAGGACTTCACAACTTTTTCGACGATATCTGGCTGATTCGCAATCACGTCGTCACGAGTGGCCAGTGTGCCGTTCAAAAACAGCCCGCCAAGCAATTTGCCGACAACGGCCAGATCATGGTAGTCCTGCAGGACAAACGCCGTGCCCTGTTTGGTCAACCGGGTCGCGAAGGGCTCATCGCCCATGATGGCATCCACGGCTCCACTGGCGAGCCCGGCCTGCTGACTTTCGAACGACTGGCCTACTGAGACATAGTTAACGGCGTCTGCTGCGACACCTTCGCGTGCCAGTATGTATTCTGTGAACAGCTGCGACGTTGAACGTCCACCCGGCGTATGGCCTTTGACGCCCACCACCTTTCCCTTGAGATCCGCAACGCGCCTGATCTTGCCCCTGAGGTCGCTACGCACCAGCAGCGTGTAGGCCGGTACCCGGGTCAAGGGGACGATGGCTCGAACAGGATAGCCGCTGACGCGTTGCAATGCCAACGCTGCAAAGCCCCCGGCCGCGAAATCCACGTTGCGGTCGACCATGTCTTTATAAGCCTGAGGGCTACCACCCACAAACCGGATGTCGAACTGAACGCCCGTTTGTCGGTCCATGCCCAGACTGCTGGCCAACTGGATCGGTAGAAAAAGCAGGTTGCCCGGCCCCGGTACGGCCATGGACAAACGTTGCAGGTCGGCCGAATGCGAATCCCGGCTGGCGACGGCCAGCGCGGCCCCAGCCAACATGAGGCCGCCGCCGTGAGTCAGGAATTTCCTTTTGCTGCTGTGCATCGGCGATCTCGCTGGTTCACCGACATTGTGCCCGGATTCGTGCCACCGTCGCCGCGACGCCTGCGCTCAAAAGCCAGGGGCTTCGCTCAGGCTTGATGGGGAGAGAAAAACCATCTACGTCCACGAATCTATTGAATAGTTTGCTATTGTATTTTAAGCAAACGCGGATCAAAACGCGATCACTGATCGTCCGATTCAGACTGCGCCAGCCGCGCGCTCTTCCAATAGACGTCATCGCCGACCGAGCCGTCGCTGCGGTGGCGGTTGAGCACGCGGGCCAGCACAAACATCAAATCACTCAGGCGGTTGAGGTATTGGCGGGGGGTGTCTTTCAGGGTTTCCTGGGCTTCAAGTGCGACCACGGCCCGTTCGGCACGGCGCGCCACCGTGCGGCACACATGGGCGAGTGACGCGGCCCGCGTGCCCGCTGGCAGGATGAACTCCTGAAGACGCGGCAAGGTTTCATTGTGGGTCGCCAACGCGTCGTCCAGCGCCAGCACAGCCTCTGCTTTGAGCAGCTCAAACCCGGGTATGGACAGCTCGCCGCCCAGGTTGAACAGCTGGTGCTGTATTTCGACCAGCAGCTCGCGCAAGCCAGTGGGCATGTCTTCACACAGCAGCACGCCAATGCTGGAGTTGAGCTCATCCACATCGCCCATGGCATGAACCCGCAGGGAGTCTTTGCTGACCCGCGTGTTGTCACCCAGCCCGGTGGTGCCGTTGTCACCCGTGCGGGTGGCGATTTGAGTCAGTCGTTGGCCCATGGTGTCAGTCTCCCAGGTTCAGGTCGAGCATCAGCTCTTGCGCCAGGTTGCCCAGTTCGCGGCGCAGCGTGTCGATGGCCACCGCCTTGGGCACCAGCAATTGGGCACGCACGGTGAAGGTGGGTTTGGCCATGCCACCTGCATGACTTTTGCCGGCGGCAATTTTGGTGTCAATGTGTTCCAGGCTGATATGGTGCGCCGCCAGTATGGCGGTGAGTTTGCTGACAATGCCCACGCGGTCTTCGCCCACCAGCTCCAGCTGCACGGGGGTAGACGTGGCAGCGGGTGCCGCGCCTTCACTGCGGGCCACGGTGACACGCAGACCGGTGGAGTCCAGCTCAAGCAGCGCCCGGGTCAGGCCGTCTGCGCTCTCAGCGGGCACTTCAAGATGCACGATGCCAGCGAACTCACCCGCCAGGCGCTCCATGCGGCTGGCCCCCCAGTTGGCCCCAAAACGCTGGGCGCGGTCTGAGAGCAGGCTGACGATGCCGGGACGGTCAGGCCCAATCACGGTGACCACCAGCGAGGTGCCCGGTGGGGTCGCGTTGTCAGCCACACCTTCAGTGAGCTTGACGGCGCGCCGGATCATGGGCGCGCGGGTGGCAAAGCGCTCGTCTTGGACATAAGCAGGCAGCACGTCATGCGCGCGGGCATGTTGCACCACACTGCACAGCAGGCGCAGGCCCATGGGCGCCAATGCGCGCTCCCACAGCGTGCGGGCGTCATCGTCCTTGGCAACAAAGCACCACTCCTGCGCGGCCACAGCGCCTTTGTCCCAGCCGTCGGCCAGATGGTAGACCGAGCCACCAGCAATGGGGTCGCCGCTCAGAATGGTCCACTCCACCGCCGCAATGCCACGGTGGCGCGGCAGCAGCGACGGGTGATAGCCCACGCCGCCCAGGCGCGCCCGCGCCAGCGCTTCATGACTGACCCGCGCATGCGTGTGGGCCGCAATGATCACGTCGCTGCCCTCGGCGATGGCCTCGCCCGGCACAATTTTGGGATTGACCATGACATGCACCGGGATACCTGCTGCACGGCCGGCAATTGCCAGCCGGTCATCGGCCTCGGGCGCCACCACGCAACTGATCTGCACGCCCTCCTCCTTGAGCAACGCCGCCAGCACCGTGGCGCCAAAATATTTAGAACCAACCAAAGCTACTTTCACCGGAAATTCCTTTCGACTTGAGGGCAGACGCAACGATAGCCTTGATTTGAACCGTTTTTTCACACGGCGCTGGCGCTTTCCTTAAAATGTTCCACGCGGCTCAAACATCAACCACGATGCCGCCACCCAGGAGACACTCACCATGAACGCACCCACGCAGGCCTTACACCTGATGCCCGAGATCAACCAGCGGGCCGTGCCGCCCGCGATGCTGGAGGCGCTGAAGGCCCGCTTTGGTGCCAACCTGTCGACCGCGCTGGTGGTGCGCGAGCAGCACGGGCGCGATGAGTCCTCGTTTTCCGTGCCCCCGCCGTCGGCCGTGGTGTTTGCAGAAAGCACCGCCGATGTCGCCGCTGCCGTGGCGCTGGCCAGCGAGCACAGTGTGCCGGTGATTCCCTTTGGTGTGGGTTCATCGCTGGAAGGTCACCTGCTGGCCGTGCAGGGCGGCATCAGCATTGATGTAAGCCGCATGAACAAAGTGCTGTCCATCAATGCCGAAGATTTGACGGTGACAGTGCAACCCGGCGTCACCCGCAAGCAGGTGAACGAAGAGGTGAAAAGCACCGGCCTGTTTTTTCCGATAGACCCTGGTGCTGACGCTTCCATTGGGGGCATGAGCGCCACGCGCGCCAGCGGCACCAATGCCGTGCGTTACGGCACCATGCGCGAGAACGTGCTGGCCCTGGAAGTCGTCACCGCCAGCGGCGAGGTGATCCGCACCGGCACGCGCGCCAAAAAATCAAGCGCGGGCTACGACCTCACGCGCCTGATGGTGGGCTCTGAGGGCACGCTGGGGGTCATTACCGAAATCACGCTCAAGCTGTATCCGCTGCCCGAAGCCATCTCGGCCGCGGTATGCAACTTCCCCAGCATTGAGGCGGCCGTGCGCACCACCATCCAGATCATCCAGCTGGGGGTTCCGATTGCACGCGTGGAGCTGATTGACGTCAACACGGTGCGCATGGTGAACGCCTACGCCAAGCTGGGCCTGAGCGAAGCCCCCATGCTGCTGATGGAATTTCACGGCACCCCCAACAGCGTGAAAGAGCAGGCCGAGCTGGTGCAGGAGATTGCCAGCGAATTCGGTGGCCAGGCCTTTGACTGGGCCACCACGCCCGAAGCCCGCACCAAGCTATGGACGGCGCGGCACAACGCCTACTTTGCGGCTGTGCAGTCCAAGCCCGGCTGCAAGGTGATCTCCACCGACACCTGCGTGCCCATCTCGAAACTGGCGGACTGCCTGCTGGATTCTGTGGCCGAGGCCGATGCGTCGGGCATTCCCTACTTTCTGGTGGGCCACGTGGGCGACGGCAATTTCCACTTTGGTTACCTGCTGGACCCGAACATCCCGCAAGAGCGCGTGACCGCCGAGAAGTTGAATCATGACCTGGTGAGCCGTGCTCTCAGGCTGGAAGGCACCTGCACTGGCGAGCATGGCGTGGGCCTGCACAAGATGGATTTTCTGGTGACGGAAACCGGCACGGGCGCGGTGGACATGATGCGCACCATCAAGCGCGCGCTGGACCCTAAAAACATCATGAATCCGGGCAAGATCTTCGCGCTATAAGGCGCCATGGTGCGGCATGGCGCGACAGGCGCTTTCGCGCAGCTGAAGAGGCTGGCAGCGCGCATGGCATGTCTGGCCGGCCTTGGCAGCGCAGCGGGTTTGGCATGCCAGGCAACAGCAGGGCCCCTGGACGCGCCGCAAGCCAGCACAACCTGCGCCGCGGCCACACCTATCACGCAGGTGGTGCGCACGGTGTCTGAGCTGGCACAGTCAACGCCCACCACACAGCCCGTCCCTGACAACCTGCCGCTGGCCCTGCGCAGCGACACGGTGCGCATCCGGTACGACATGGACGTGAGCGCCTGTGCGCAAACTCCCGCCGTGGCGCTGTGGGTGTTTCGCGCCGGTGCGCCCTACCGCATCGAGGCTCAGGGTGTGCCGCTGCGCCTGCTCAGCACCAGTGAGGTCGCCAGCGAGCGCCCTGGCGAGGCGGCCACAGGGCCGGGTTGGTTTGACCGCTTCGTGCCCTGGCGGCTCTCCCAGGGCGTTTACAACGGTCGCCTGCCTGCATTGTTTGCCGTGCCACCGGGCACCACCCACATCCGCCTGACGCTGCAAACCCTGCCCTATTTGCCCAGCGGGCTGGTCAAGGCCAGCGTGGGGCCCATCAACCTGTTGCTGCCGGTGCAGACCCAGGCCATGCGCCAGGTTGCGGGCCAGGCCGGAAGTGCGTCGGGCGTCGTGCTGGTCATCGGCTTGTTGACCTTGCTGTTGTGGCTGCCGCGTCGGCATAACCTGAGTTTGCTGTGGCTGGCCATCGCCTGCGGGCTGTGGGGGGTGCGCGGGCTGGTTTATTACGACACAGCAGTAGCGGGCTCACCGTTGCTGTTTGAGATGCTGAACCCCATCAACGCGTTGCTGGCAGCGGCCACGATTGCGGCGGCGGTGCTCAACTGGATGCGCCCGGTGAAACGCCGTCATCTGCAAATTCTGGCCAACGTGACGATACTGGCGCTGGCGGGGTTTGCGATTGCCCGGCTGACCGGACAGGGCGCGGGAATAGCCCGCGGTGTGGCGCAGGCCACCGGCACGGGCATCATTTTCTGGCTCGGCGTGGCGATCTTGCGCAAACGCCAGACCATGGCCACGCGGCATTTCATAGCCCTGGTGGCCTGCCTGCTGGTGCTGCTGGCCTGCCTGGCACATGACCTGATGGTGGCCTTGGGCGGGTTGCCGCCAACGTCAGACACCTATCTATTCTGGGGTTTTGTGACCGTGTTGGTGGGGTTTGCGTTGATCTCGGGTGAATACACGGTGATCACCCTCAACCGGGCCGAGCGCAGCAATGAAGAACTGGAGGCGCGCGTTCATGAAAAGTCTGCGGCGCTGGCCCACAGCTACGCCCAGCTGCGTGACACGGAAATCGCCAGCGCCCGCGACGCCGCTCGCGCACATGAGCGCGAACGCCTTTTGCGTGACATGCATGACGGCATGGGCGCTCAGCTGATGACGGCATTGCGCGGTGTGGAGCGGGGTACGTTGTCGACCGGGCAAGTGGCGCAGTCGCTGCAAGACGGATTGGACGAGTTGCGCCTGCTGATGGACAGTGCCGACATCGGCCACTACCTGCCCCCCGCCCTGGCCACTTGGCGCAACCGCTGGGATGCCCGCCTGAGCGCGGCCGGCCTGGCCCTGCAATGGCATGTAGACGATGCACTGGACACCCTGGTGCTGCCGGGTGACGCGGTGTTCCAGATCATGCGTATCTTGCAAGAGGCTGCGGCCAATATCGTCAAGCATGCGCAGGCCAGCGAACTGGCCATGCGCGCCACCGTCACACTGGGCGGTGCAGCGCCCTGTCTGCAAATTGAGCTGACAGACAATGGCCGCGGGCTCGGGTCTGAGCCACCGCGGGCTGGTGCACGTGGGTTGAAAAACATGAGCTACCGCGCCCAGCAGATTGGGGCCCAGCTGACCATCGAATCGCTGAGCCCGCCCGCGCAGGGCTGCCGGATCTTGCTGCGCCTGGCATTGCCCTGACGTGGGTCTGGTGAGGGTTTAATGGTCAAATGAGTCTATGGCCCCCGTATAACTTACCTAGTTCGCTATGTATTTTATAGCAATCTATCTTGAACACCGTGATTTTTACACCGTCAGGATAAGTTCACCAGGCCGCGGCGAGTGGCCTCCAGCGCGGCTTCGGCACGCGAGGTGATACCCAGCTTGCGGTAGATGTCGCGCACATAGCCGCTGACCGTGTGGTGGCTCAAGCCCAGTAACGACGCGGCCTCGGGCGCCTTGTAGCCCTTTGCGATCAGCCGCAACACATCCACTTCGCGGTCGGTGAGTTTGACCGGACTGCCTTCGTCTGACGGGCCCGGTGCATGACCTTGGGAAGACTGGTTCACGGGCAGCGCCGCCCCGGCCCGGAAGTGCTGCAGCACACGCAGGGCGATAGACGGCGAGAGTGCGGGCTCATTTTTTTCGATGCGCTGCAACTGGGCCATCACCACCGCGCGCGGCTGCGATTTGAGGATGTAGCCTGAGGCACCCGCACGCAAAGCCGGGAACACGTGCATGTCGTCATCATGAATGGTGGCCACGATCACCACCGCGCCAGGGCGGGCGGCTACCAGCTCGCCAATGAGACCCTCGCTGGTACCGTCCGGCAGTCCCCAATCGACCAGCGCCAGACCGTACGCGTGCCCGCGCATACGCTCCCGGGCTTGCGCCAGAGTGGCCACGGCATCGACTGTGCGAACGGCGGGCAGCGCCAGGGGGAGCAGCTCCATCAGCCACTGGCGTGGCTCGTCCAGATCTTCGACGATCAGGGCGCGTTCAAACAGGGGGTCTGTAAGGTCTTGGATGGCCATGGCCGCAAGGGTAGCGCGTACGGGCTGCTTGGGTATCCCTCAAAGCGGGGGGTGCATTGCGGGACGGGCCGACTCCCAGGCAATTCGGCGCGCTTGTCAGGGTGCTTCCGCAATGGCGTTGGCCATGTACTCCATCTTTTTTTGCAGGGCGCTGTCGGTGTCACTGAAGCGCTGCGCAATGGCCTGAAATTCCGACTGGATTTCAATGAACGCATCCACCATGTCAGGATCAAAATGCGCGCCGCGCCCCTGGAACACAACACCCACCGCCCGGTCGTGCGGCATGGCAGCCTTGTAAACACGCTCGCTGATCAAGGCATCGTAAACGTCGGCCACTGCCATCAGACGTGCCGACAAAGGAATGTCGTCACCCGCCAGGCCTTGCGGGTAGCCACTGCCATCCCACTTTTCCTGGTGCGACAGGGCGATTTCCTTGGCCACACGCAAAAAGTCCACACGGGTGCCAACGATCTGCTCGGCCTGCTCTATCGCGTCACATCCCAACGTGGTGTGCGTCTTCATGATCTCGAACTCTTCGGGCGTCAGCTGTGCGGGTTTGAGCAAAATACGGTCCGGAATACCCACCTTGCCGATGTCATGCAATGGCGCTGACTTGAACAGCACATCGATTGCGGCGTCAGACAGTTCGTTGGCAAACCGGACATGGGTTTTAAGGTGCCGGGCGAGCGCCCGCACATAGTGCTGCGTACGCCGGATATGGTTTCCCGTGTCAGAGTCACGCGTCTCTGCCAGGGATGTCATGGCCAGAATGGTGACGTCAAGCACAGCCATCACCTCCTGGGTGCGCCGGGTCACTTCCTGTTCAAGGTAGTCATTCTTGTCGCGCAGGAATTCATCGCGCATACGCCGCCAATCGGCATTGGCCTTCAGCGCAATTTGAGCCGCAACACGCGCCAGCAAAAGGGAGGAGAAAACCGGCTTGATGAGGTAGTCCACCGCACCTGCCGCCAGGCCTTTTTGCTCGTCTTCCATAGTCATTTTGGCAGCCAGGAAAATGACGGGGATGCCTCGGGTGGTCTCGCTGGACTTGAGCTCGCGACACACCTCATAGCCATCCATCTCCGGCATCATGATGTCGAGCAGAATCAGGTCGGGCGGGTTGTCCGACGTTGCGATCTTGATGGCCTTGTCGCCCCGGTTGGCGACTTTGACACGGTACGTGTCCTCGAGCAGCGCGCTCATCAGCGCGAGGTCTTCCGGTGTGTCGTCAACCAACAGCACAGTCGGTTTCTCGTCGGGGTCAAAGGTGGCCATGCTCATGTCGTCCTTTAGCTCAGCACCAGCCTGATGCGGTCAGCGCCTTGTTTCAATGCCGCGAGCACCGCATCAAACACGAATTCGTGCACGCTGCGCTCTATCGCACTATACCCACTGCCTAACGCTGCAACACGCGGCAACACGCCGCATTCTGTGAAGTTTTTTGTGGACTGCAGGATCTGATAGCCCACCAGGGCGCGAAGGCATTCAGGGTGGGGTGGGTGCGCTATCTCTAATTGCACCAGGAGCCGCCATTTGATAAAGCCACACGGGTCGGCCATCCGGCGCTGCAAAAGACGCTGTAGCAGCGTGGCCCACCACCTCGAATTCGAGGCTGACCAACCAGGCACCCGGCTTTAACTCGGCCACGGCTTTGTCCCGCGCGCGCGCCATGCTCTCAGGGCGCTGAAACAGGTAGACCATGGCATAGGGGCTCCAGTCGGCACGCCAGATGTCACCCTGTCGAATGCGCGCCCACGGGCAGCGAAAGGCACACAGGGCGCGCAGTGGCCAGCTCCACTCCAGCCCGTGCAACTGCGCCTGCGGAAAAGCTTCGCGCAAAGCCTTCAATCCGTCGCCCAGTCCGCAACCAGCATCGAGCACCGGCGCACCTACGGGCAGGGGGGCCAGCGTGGCGAGCTCACGCAGCGCGTGCGCGGGCGTGGGGAACAGTGGCGCGTCACGCCATGCGTTCACCGGGTAAATCAGCA
>JANPAZ010000246.1:0-4725 GCA_031430225.1 Rhodoferax sp.
AAGTGCCTGGGCTGGGCCGCCCCTTTGGTGCGCAGCCTCCAGCGCCTGACGGCGGTGTCGCCCAACGCCCTGAAGTTGCAATTGGGCGGCACGGTGGGGACGCTGTCAGCGATGAACGGCAAGGGGACCCAGATCAGCGCCCTGATGTCGGCCGACCTGGGGCTTACCGCGCCCGCCATGTCGTGGCACAACCAGCGCGACGAATGGGTGGCGTTGGGCTGCGAGCTGGGCCTGCTGGTGGGCAGCCTGGGGAAGATTGCCAAAGACATCGTGCTGATGAGCCAGTTCGAGGTGGGTGAGGTGGCCGAGCCCAGCGAAGCCGGGCGCGGTGGCCCGTCCAACATGCCGCACAAACACAACCCGGTGGCCAGCATGGTTGCCCTTGCCGCCGCGCAACGCGCCCCCCAGCGCGTCGCCGCTCTGCTGGCTGTGATGCCGCAGGAGTTCGAGCGGGCAGCCGGTGCCTGGCAGGCCGAGCTGGCCGAATGGCCGCAGCTGGTCATCACAGCCCACGGCAGCGCGCGGGCCATGGCGCAGGCGCTGCCAGGTCTTAGGGTGGATGAGCTGCGCATGACGGCCAATATTGACGCGGTGCTGGCTTCGCTGCCTAAAGCTGTGGTCAATGAATGGTTCGATTTGGGCCTGGTGCGCCACGCGGGGAAAATGGTGCGAGAGCAGGTCGCGAGGCTGAAGAAGCTCTGAGGTAAATGCTCTGAAAATAGCAGCTAACTATTGATATTTTGCAGGGACTTCAGGAGCTTTTTAAAATTTCTCTGGTCGGAAGGCCGGTGACGAGACGGGTTGCTCGCCACCACTGGGAAAAACTTTTGCAGTAGCGATGGACGGGTTCAAACAGGCAAGGTGTGGCCTGGGGTCCTGCGTTGGAGTTTGGGCAGCGGTTGACCAATGACTGCATGCCAGCCAGCGCAGCATCCACATGCGGGTCAGGTTGCCACCGCACAGACCGCGCGCCCTTCAACGCGTGCGCCAGGGTCTCGGGGCTGCACCACCACAGGTGCGAAGTGAGCTCTGCCAGGCCATCGGTCACAAAGCTCCAGCGACGCGCGCTCCAGGGCGTGGCGGCATGGCAAGCGGCCAGCGCAACACCGAGGCGCAGTGGTTCGCTACCCGCCAAATCATCCGATACCTCAGGCCCGCCCATAGACCATGGGTGCAGCAAGTAAACGTCTCTCCCCAAGGCCAAACCTGTCGATGCCACTCCGGTACCAGGTGCTTGCCATGGCGCAGCGGCTGGGGCGTTTTGGAGCCTAGGCTCCATCAGCCCCGCGCCTGCTCGCTTGGCATCCAGCCCGGTGTTGACAGGCTGTGCACTGCGAGCCAGCCGGTCCAGCGTTTCGTAGGAGGTGTCAATCACAGTGCCGGGGCTGTGCCAATCTGCGGGTGCGTACTTGGCCACGTTCGCAGCATTGAACAAATACGGCTTGCTGCTGCCTGTGCCCGCCACCCACTGCCAGCTCAGGTGGTTGCTGGCCAGGTCGCCATCCAGTAAGTGCCCCAACATCCACTGTGCGCCCACGTGCCAATGCACTTTGCGCAAGTGCACCACGTAGCTGGCCAGCCACATGCGGGCATGGTTGTGGACGTAGCCCGTTTCGTAAAGCGACCTCACCGCCATGTCGATCGCCGGTATGCCGGTGCGGGCTTCGGTGATGTCCTTCGGAATGGTCTGGCTATAGACCTCGTCCGGCAAAAGCCCTGGGCGCGGCGACTGGTGAATGCCATCGCCCACATGCGCCCACACATGACGGTAGTAGGCGCGCCAGCCCAGCTCAAACACCAGCTTGTGCTGGGCATCCAGCGGGTGGCGGGCGTTGATGAGGCGGTAGACCTCCGCCAAGCTCAGCAAGCCGTGGGTCAAGTAGGGTGAAAGCCGGGTGACGGCACCTTCCAGCGCATTGCGGCTGCGGGCATATTGACCGGGTTGCACGGCGGCAAGCCGTTCCAGGGCCGCTTGGCGGGTGGGCAAAAAACTGCTCATTCGGCGCTTAACTCTGGCGGGTGTGGCTGGCGCGGTGGCGTAACAACGCCGACCCACGCACCAAAGCATGCTTGGTGACACGCCCCGCCATGCGCTTGCGCCACAGACGAAAAGAAGACAACTTCAGGTGCTTGCGCATCAGCGCAACGACGGCCGATTCGTTCAGGCCGAATTGCACTTCAATGGCCTCGAAAGGGGTGCGGTCTTCCCACGCCATTTCAACCACGCGGGATAGGTCAGCATCGCTCAAATTACGTTTGTTCAAGAGGTAGCCCTGCCACTGGCACGCCATGAAATGGCCGCGATGAGTGAGCCTGCGAGCGGGCTGGATCGACCGGCAAAGGCGGGGGAATGGTCTGCAGAACCCAATTTGAATGCGGTAACCACCTGAACCAAATCTTGTGCCTGGGCTTTGAGGCTGCTGGCGGCACTGATCCCACCCATCAGGTCAGTCACACGCCGGATTGAGCTGACCACCGCCGTCAGGGTTGCACCCGCATTGTCCACCCGGGCAGTGCCTTGCTCGACACGATCCACACGGGTGTAGATGAGTGCTTTAATTTCTTTCGCGGCTTCGGCGCTGCGGCCCACCAGTGAGCGCACCTCCGAGGCCACTTCCGCAAACCCGCGCCCCTGTTCACCCTTGAGGTAGTTAAAAAATTGCATTTGACTTGCTCTTGGTGAGTGGGAGGGTTGTAGCCACTGAAACTTACTCACTAGAGATGTCAGTGTCACCGGTTTATAGACGAACTATCTTTAACGTGTTGGTGGGGTGGCAATATCCCTATGCGCTCAGAATAAAAATAAGAATCTTTGAAGTTTTAACTTTGCTGATGGCGTGAGCCAGGTCGCTCCTCTGGAGCTCGCCATATCGTAAAACGTCAGGCTCCCGGATAATCGGGCCACCATGACGGAACCCCGAGCCATCGAACCCATCGCAATCAATGAGTCCGAAGTCGAGCTCAGTGCCATCCGCGCGCAAGGGGCGGGCGGGCAAAACGTCAACAAGGTCTCCAGCGCCATTCACCTGCGCTTTGACATCGCGGCGTCCAGTTTGCCCGACGGCGTGAAAGAACGCCTGCTGGCCTTGCGCGACAGCCGCATCACGAACGAAGGCGTGCTGGTGCTCAAGGCCCAAAGCCATCGCACGCAGGACATGAACAGGCTGGATGCCTTTGCCCGTCTGCATGAGCTGGTCAACGGTGTGGCCGAGCCGCCACGCGTGCGTAAACCCACCAAACCAACCTACGGTTCGAAGCAGCGGCGGCTGGAGGGCAAAAGCCAGCGTTCAGAGACCAAGACGCTGCGGGGGCGGGTGGATTTTTAATGGAGTGTCAAAGTGGCAAATGGCCCACATATCCATTGAATAATTTGCTATTCAAATTGTAGCAATTAGTTTGCAGGGTGGTCACTCCTGCTGATCACCTATGTTCTTTGTGTCTGCGCCCAGGCCTCATACCGCGCCTTGTTTTCTGCATTGGGCGGATACAGCCCAGGCAACGGCAACCCGGCCTCGACCTGCGACATGATCCAGCCCTCCAGCCGCTCCTGTTCAATCGCCGCGGCCACCACGTCGTCCAGCAGGGCGGCCGGTATCAGTACCGCACCATCAGAGTCAATCACCACCACGTCATTGGGGAACACCGCCACACCGCCGCAGCCGATGGGCTCCTGCCAGCTCACAAAGGTGAGGCCGGTCACGGAGGAGGGCGCTGCCACGCCCTGGCACCAGATGGGCAACCCGGTGGACAGTACGCCGTCGATATCGCGGATAACGCCGTCAGTCACCAACGCTGCCACATCGCGCTTCTTCATGCGGGCACACAAGATGTCGCCAAAGATACCGGCATCGGTAACGCCCATGGCGTCGACCACGGCAATGCAGCCTGATGGCATGGCTTCAACAGCGGCGCGCGTCGAGACGGGCGCACCCCATGATGCGGGTGTTGCCAGGTCTTCGCGGGCCGGTACAAAGCGTAGGGTGAACGCGCGCCCCACCAGACGTGGCTGGCCTGGCTGTAACGGCTTGGCGCCACGCACCCAGACATTGCGCAGCCCTTTTTTGAGCAGCACTGTGGTGATGGTGGCGGTAGTGATGGCAGACAGGGCCTGCACAGTTTGCGGGTTCAATGGAAGGGGATCTACACCCATGGCAAAACTCCTTGGTCAAAATTCGTGGGTTTTTCAGCCGCCAGTTTATGCCGGACGCCGGGCCGAGCCACGAGTCTCAGTCGACGGGCAGGTCGAGCCGATACCCAACGCCATAAACTGCGTAAATTGTGTTTTCACCGGTCCCCGCCTGCTCCAGCTTGCGGCGCATGTTTTTGATGTGACTGTCGATGGCGCGGTCGCTCACATCGCGAATGTCTTCATGCAGGATGTCGAGCAGTCGGGAACGGCCAAAAACCTTTCCGGGGTGCGACAGCAGCAGCCGGAGCAAGCGGAACTCTACTTGGGTCAGGGGCAACGGTTTTCCGCACCACGTGATCTGGTTCAAAGTTTCTTGCAGGCTGAACCCCGCCTGCGTCGCAGGCAAACCCGCGCCCTGCGCCTGCGCGCGACGCAACAGTGCCCTGATTCGGGCAACTACCTCACGCGGACTGAAGGGTTTGCAGATGTAGTCGTCCGCGCCGGTCTCCAGCCCCAGCAGACGGTCAATTTCATCCACCCGCGCCGTCACCATGATGATGGGCACGTTGGAAAACTCCCGGACTGCCTTGCAGACG
>JANPAZ010000247.1:0-2986 GCA_031430225.1 Rhodoferax sp.
AGCCACTGCGGGCTCGGAATGCAGCGGGTTGCGGTCAGCACACAGGCGGTACATCAGCGCCTGCTGGGGCAGGGTTGGCACGTCTACCACCTGGTCCGGCGCGCGGTCGGGCATTTTGGCCGGAGGCGGCAGAGATGCATCCGTGATGCCGTCATGCACCGAGAACCCGCCATAGCCGCGCGCAAAGGTGGTGTGCGTCACCGTGGCCAGCTTGTCGCCACTGGCTTTGTCAAACAGCAGTTTTTCGTAGGTGACCGTAGCCCCGCGACCCGGTCCTTTGTCCACGATGCGGGTGATGGTGTGCCGCGCCACCACCGTCCCGGCCACGGGCAGCGCCTTGTGCAGTACCACCAGCTCTTCCCCGTGAACAATCTGGGGGAAGTCGATGCCCGTGGCCGGGTTCTGCATCCACGAACCCGGGAACCCCAGCACCACGGCCATGGTGGGCATGGCGATGGGCGTACTCGCTACGGTGTCGTTCACAAACCGCAGCTCCTGCTCGTTCATGGGGTCACTTCCCACGCCCAGCGCAAGCGCATAGCGAATGGAGTCATCCGTGGTGTAGGTGTGCTCAATCTCCGGGAAAACCCAGTTCTTGAGTTGCTGGTAGTTGATCATCGTCGTGCGTCCCTTTTCATCTCACGCTTCACTCGATCTGCCATTCCACACGTCACTCCACCTTCGCGCCAGACACCTTGACGACGCGCGCCCATTTGTCCACCTCGACTTGCATGAAGCTTGCGAATGCCTCTTGCGCCGTCCAGGCCGCGGTGAAGCCTTGCGCCTCGAACTTATCGCGCACATCGGGCTGTTCCATGGCTTTTTTCACTTCGGCACTGAGGCGGGCCAGCACGTCTTTGGGCGTGCCTGCGGGTGCCAACAAGCCATTCCAGGCAATGGCTTCATAACCGGGCAGGCCAGACTCGGCCACCGTGGGTACGTCTGGTGCGGCGGGTGAACGGCGCGCGCTCGTGACCGCCAACGCTTTCAGTTTGCCCGCCTTCACATGGGGCATGGCAGACAGCATGGTGTCGAACATCAGGTCGGTCTGCCCGCCCATGGTGTCGGTCAACGCCGGGGCGCTGCCCTTGTAGGGGATGTGGTTCATCTTCACATCGGCATTGGCGCTGAACAGCTCTGCAGCCAGATGGGTGGACTGTCCATTGCCGCTCGACGCGAAGTTGAGCTTGCCGGGGCTGGCCTTGGCCAGTGCGATCAGTTCCGTCACATTTTTTGCGGGCAATGCGGGGCTCGCCACAATCACCAGCGGACCACTGGTGAGTTGCGACACGGGTGCAAAGTCTTTCAGGAACTGGTAGTTCAGCCCCTTGAACAGCGAGGGGTTGATGGCGTGTGCTGTAGTGGCTATCAGCAACGTGTAGCCGTCTGCGGGGGCGCGTGCCACAGCCTCGGCACCCGTATTGCCACCGGCACCGGGGCGGTTGTCCACGATGAACTGCTGACCGGTCTGGGCTGACAGCTTTTGCCCGATCACGCGGGCCACGATGTCGGTGGGGCCGCCTGGCGGATACGGCACGACCAGCCGCACTGGCTTGGCAGGGTAGTCTTGCGACAGCGCACTGGTGGCAATGGCCATCCCTAAAGCAAGGTGCGCTGCACGGGCCAGAATTGAGTTGAAAGAGTTCATGTGATGTCTCCCGGGTTGCGTGGGGGTCGGTGTGGATGGATCAGAAAAGACGCAATCAGTGCTGCCGTGCGTCAAGGAGTTGGCGGAAACGCAGGCTCTACAGGTTGTGGCACAAACCGGATCAGGTTTCTGCCTTGATGCTCAAAGAATTCCACTGTGACAGCGTCGCCAATCTGAACACCAGGGTGGGCGTGTGCCATCAACCGAAAGCCTTCATCCAGATCCACCAGTACCAGTGTGTAGGGTGCTAGTGCCCTGAACTCATCAGACGGCGCGCGCGTGACCACGGTGCACGCGAAAACCCGGCCGCCACCCGCCGCAGTGCACCAGGCGAGCCGGTCGCTGCCGCACTGGCGGCAGGCGTAGCGGGCCAGCGTCTGTGGCGCACCGCAGGTAGCGCATTGTTGGTAGCGCAACACGCCCGCCTGCAGCCCCTGCGTGAATGGGCTGAGCGAGGTCACACCAGAAGGGGTAGTGGCAATGGTGTCGGTCATGTTCGGCCCTCGTTCAGCCGGCTTGCGACAGGATGAGGCTCACGTGCGACGACATCACGCCGCCATCGGCATGCACAAAGGCGTGGGTGGGTGGCTTGATCTGGCGCGTCCCCGCCTGGTCGGTCATCTGCCGGTACGCCTCCACCGCATGACCCATGCCACCCGCCACACCGCAGTGCCCAAAAGACAGCAGGCCACCATGGGTGTTCAGCGGCAATACACCGCCTGGCAAAAAATCGCCATTGCGCACGCGCTGCGCGGACTGCCCGCGTGGTGCAAAGCCAATTTCTTCCAGCAACATAGTGAGCGTGATGGTGAATGAGTCGTAAATGGCCAGGTAGTCGATGTCGGTAATGTGCAGCCTGGCATCGGCGAACGCACGCCGCGCGGCGGCACCGGCCCCGCACTGCTGTACATCGGCCATCGCCGTGAGATGCTGGTGCAGGTGCGCCTGCCCTGCCCCGGCAATCGTCACATTGGGCCTTGTGCCAGGTTGTGAAGTGGGTCGGGCCGAAACCACCAGCGCCATCGCACCGTCGGAAATAGGGCAGCAGTCTAGCAACTTGAGCGGCGCCGCAATGGACTTGGAGGCGAGCACCTGTTCCAGCGAAATAGGGTCGCGCAGATGCGCGTCGGGGTGGCGCGCAGCATTGGCCCGCATCAGCACGGCAAACTCGGCCAGATCATTGGGCGTGCAGCCCGTCTCATGCAGATAACGCGAGGCCAGCAGCGCGTAATAGGCGGGCACCGAAGCGCCGTTGGGCACTTCGAAGTCGGCATCACCCACCTGCGCCAATGTCTGGATGGAGCTGTCACGCGTCTGGCCGCTCAGTCGGTTTTCACC
>JANPAZ010000248.1:0-2130 GCA_031430225.1 Rhodoferax sp.
CTCAAGGCGGCGGCCCGCTTTGCGTATGTCACGCTGGCGGGGCGAACCGAAGCCCCGGTGATGGCTTGGTTCCGCCAGTTTGTGCGTGAGAATTTGCACGATTGAACGCGGGGTCAAGCGCGCCGGACAACATGAAAACACTCGCTGGACCAGTTGCTTGGTTTTCATGTTGGAGATTTGGCAAGATTTCCTCAATCAGCTCGATTGGGCTGCCCTGACCGAAAAGAAATACGAAAGGCGCTGTTGTGGGTTCAACCACTTCAGGACATCAGGCGGCAGGGTGCCAGGCTGAATCGCTTCAACGATCTTTACGTCCGGAACGTTCGACAACTCCAGTATGGGGGCTTCCTCTTTGGACAGCTCGGGGCTGTAGATCAACACCTTGGGCTGAAGACTGGTCGGCCCTGGAGCGATCACCAGCGCCAGCGACTCGTCGCTGAGTTTTACCACGGTACCGGGTGGGTAGATACCCAGAAGCTTGATGAGTATGCGAAGGAAATTGGGGTCAAACTTGTCCTGCTGATTGCGAAATATGGAAGCCAGCGCTTCAGAGGGCATGAGCTGAACGATACCGCTGGCCTCGGGTGAGCAAAGCCGGTCGTACCGGTCTACCAGTGCCAGTATGCGTGCGCCCACTGATACGTTCCTTTTCGCACCAGGCCAGCCCGATCCGTCCAACGCTTCGTGGTGATCGGCAATCACAGCCAACGCATCCGCACTGAACGCGCCAGATTTGGCGGCCAGGTCCACGCTGAATTGCACATGCTGCCGATAAAAATCCTCCTCATGCTTTTTGCGCGGCCAGGCCTTCAAGATCTGCACAGGAATCTGCGCCTTGCCAGCATCGTGGGCCAGCGCTCCCAGAGCCAGGTCAGAGAGCTCCTCTTGCGAAAGGCCCACATTTTTACCCAACAGCATGCACAGTGTCATGGTGTTGAGTGCGTGGAACTGGGGTCCAGATTCTTTCTTGTCTCCCAACAAATGCAGCAAGATTTCCTGCCCTTGAAAAATGGTTGCTGCTGTCTCACGCGACAACACTGCCAGTTGCTCCCCTGCAATTTTCGGCGAGCGCGGCATATTGGCCAATGCCTCGCGGGTAGCACTTGCGGCTTTCTCCCAGGCGCGGTCGGCGCGCACTGCCGCATCCTTCTGTATGCGTGCGGTGTCTTTTTTCGCCTTCTCAGCCCGGGCTAACTCCTGAACCAAGGCTGCCTTTTCGGCCGCCTGGATCAAGGCCGAGGTCTCTTCTTCGGCATCAGCTTTGGGTGTATGGAGCTTGATTCTGGTCAGGGGCTCTGCCGTGCTTTTATCCGGGTAGTAGTGCAGTAGGCCATCCGTGTTGTAGGTCTTGATGATGGCAATGTCTTTTGTTGTCTTGAGAAGTAAACGGTTGGTCAAAAACGGGTGCTCATCCCAACTCAGGTCAAGCCGGATATACAGGCCAACGACGAGCTGAGACGCATCAATAGGAATTGGCGTTCCGGGTTTTGTCCACATGTGTACGGTCTTGAATGAGAAATGAAACGAGGTAGCTCAGTGGCAACCAGGGCGGTAGCTTGGTGCCAAGTCTACGGTGGCTCATTATTTCATTTCTCGTCAGTAACCACCGGCCAAACGCACTAAAGCGGCATGCCTCAAATGCGCCACGCTTCACAGTTGGCGTTGGACGGGCTAGCCGACAACTTTCGGCGATAAAAAAACTACACGTAAGATTTTGGAGTCCGGTGCGACGAAGCACGTAACGATTGTCAATAGTCGATTTCTCAGACACCTGACACGTTCAATGCCTCTATCGCAATGTTACAAAACCTGGAGTCCTCATTCATGAATTCACTGATTCTTTCTGCCTTAGCCACCGCCACAGCCGTTTTGATACCAAACGCCTTTGCCCAATCGTACGCAAGTGCGGGCTCAAACGTTGATCCGTCTGCATTTATTGACCAGTTCGAGGCCACCTTCGGCAAGTTTGAAGGCTATCGGCGCTCTGGCGCCAAAGGCATTTGCGCCACTGGCGAATTCATTGGCACACCCGATGCCCGGGCCTTGTCCACTGCGTCAGCCTTTAGCGGCAAGCCCGTTCCCGTCATCGTTCGCTTCTCTGTGGGTGGTGCCAATCCCAAGGCGGCCGAT
>JANPAZ010000249.1:0-7179 GCA_031430225.1 Rhodoferax sp.
GAAGTTTTATTAACAGTCTTTCATGTCAAAACGGTGCAGCCAATTGAAGTTGCAACGATGAAAGTTACGGAGAAAACAATGAGTCAAAGCAATCGCTTAGGGTTGCTGGGACGCAAGGTTGGCATGATGCGCCTCTTCACCGACGATGGGAATGCAATTCCTGTGACGGTGGTGGACGTTTCAAACAACCGCGTGACCCAGGTCAAGACCCAAGAGAACGACGGCTACGTTGCCTTGCAGGTAACGTTCGGCGCGCGCAAAGCATCGCGTGTGACCAAGCCGGCTGCCGGCCACCTTGCGAAGGCAGGGGTGGAGGCTGGTGAAGTCATCCAGGAATTTCGTGTTGCTTCCGATGCTGCTGCGCAGTATGCGGCAGGCGCAGTGGTTCCTGTCAGTGCCGTGTTCGCAGTGGGCCAAAAAGTGGACGTGCAAGGCACTTCCATTGGTAAAGGCTTTGCCGGCACCATCAAACGCCACAAAATGAGCTCGCAGCGCGCGTCTCACGGTAACAGCCGTTCGCACAATGTGCCGGGCTCTATCGGTATGGCGCAAGATCCTGGTCGCGTGTTTCCTGGTAAACGCATGACGGGTCACTTGGGCGATGTGACGAAGACCACCCAAAACCTCGATGTGATTCGGATTGACGAAGCGCGTCAGCTGCTCATGATCAGGGGTGCTATCCCGGGATCAGCAGGCGGTTTTGTCACCGTTCGCCATGCGATCAAGGTCAAGGTTAAAAATGAATCCACGAAAGGAGCGAACTGATGCAGCTCGAACTCCTGAATGACCAAGGTCAGGCTACTTCTAAATTTGAAGCACCGGAAACGGTGTTTGGCCGTGAATACAACGAAGATCTGGTTCACCAGGTCGTAGTTGCCTTCCAGGCAAACGCGCGTCAAGGCACTCGTGCCCAAAAAGACCGCGAGCAGGTCAAGCACTCGACCAAGAAGCCTTTCAAGCAAAAAGGAACGGGCCGTGCCCGTGCCGGTATGACGTCCTCGCCCCTGTGGCGTGGAGGCGGCCGGATTTTCCCGAATATGCCTGACGAGAACTTTTCTCAGAAAATCAACAAGAAGATGTATCGCGCCGGTATGGCCTCCATCTTCTCGCAACTGGCGCGCGAAGGGCGTTTGGCTGTGGTTGACTCCATGAAGGTGGACTCTCCCAAGACCAAGCCCCTCGCTGCCAAGTTCAAGGCAATGAATCTGGAATCCGTATTGGTGATCGCCGATGAAGTCGACGAAAACCTGTACCTGGCTTCACGCAACCTGGTGAATATTTTGGTGGTTGAGCCTCGGTACGCCGATCCGGTGTCGCTGGTGCACTACCGCAAGGTATTAGTTACCAAGGCTGCGATGGACAAACTCAAGGAGATGTTCGCATGAGCCACGGTCCCAATCTGGCCACATTTGACGAAGGCCGTCTGATGCAGGTGCTCGTCGCGCCCATCGTGTCTGAAAAGGCAACGATGGTATCGGAGAAGAGCAATGCGGTGACCTTCAAGGTGCTGCAGGACGCAACCAAATATGAAATCAAGGCCGCAGTGGAATTGATGTTCAAAGTTGAGGTTAAAGGCGTTTCTGTGGTGAACACCAAAGGCAAGACTAAGCGTTTTGGCAAGTCTGTAGGCCGTCGCGACAATGTTCGCAAAGCTTATGTGACCCTAAAACCTGGTCAAGAGCTGAACCTCGGCGGGGAGGCTGCGTAATCATGGCTGTCATTAAAATGAAACCAACCTCACCAGGCCGTCGTGGCGTGGTGAAAATTTCGCGGGATCACCTGTACAAAGGTGAACCGTTTGCACCACTGCTGGAACCTCAATTCCAACATGCAGGTCGCAACAATAACGGTCACATCACGACTCGCCACAAGGGCGGTGGGCACAAGCACCACTATCGAGTGGTTGATTTTGTGCGTAACAAAGATGCAATTCCGGCGAAAGTTGAGCGCATTGAGTACGACCCTAACCGTTCAGCGCACATTGCTTTGGTGTGCTATGCAGACGGCGAGCGTCGTTACATCATTGCTCCGCGCAATCTGGAAGTGGGCGCTACCATATTGAATGGTGCAGAAGCTCCGATTCGCGTTGGCAACACTTTGCCGATTCGCAACATCCCGGTGGGCTCGATCATCCATTGCATCGAACTGCAAGTTGGCAAAGGTGCACAAGTGGTTCGCTCTGCGGGTGCATCGGCAACCTTGTTGGCGCGTGAGGGTACTTACGCTCAAGTGCGTATGCGCTCCGGTGAAGTTCGTAAGATTCACATCGACTGCCGTGCGACCATTGGCCAGGTCGCCAACGAAGAGCACAGTCTGCGCCGTTTGGGCAAGGCCGGTGTCAAGCGCTGGATGGGTATTCGCCCGACAGTTCGCGGTGTGGTGATGAACCCCGTTGACCACCCGCACGGTGGTGGCGAGGGCAAGACCGGCGAAGGCCGTCACCCAGTGGATCCTTGGGGCAATTTGACCAAGGGTTACCGTACCCGTAACAACAAGCGCACGCAGGTCATGATCGTGTCGCGTCGCAAGAAGTAAGGGGAACGTAAATGACTCGCTCTCTCAAAAAAGGTCCGTTTGTTGACCATCATTTGGTGGCCAAAGCCGACAAGGCCGTCACCAATAAAGACAAAAAGCCGATTAAGACCTGGTCGCGCCGCTCAATGATCTTGCCCGAGTTCATCGGTTTGACCATCGCGGTGCACAACGGCAAGCAGCACGTGCCGGTCTATATCACCGATCAAATGGTTGGCCACAAGTTGGGAGAGTTTGCACTCACCCGTACTTTCAAGGGTCATCCAGCGGACAAAAAAGTTCAAAAGAAATAAGGAGTTGACCATGGAAACACGTGCAACCCTTCGTGGCGTTCGTTTGTCGGTAGACAAGGGCCGTCTGGTCGCGGATCTGATTCGCGGCAAGAAGGTGGATCAAGCCCTGAACATTTTGCAGTTCACGCAGAAAAAAGCTGCTGTGATCATCAAGAAGGTTTTGGAATCCGCCATCGCCAACGCTGAACACAACGACGGTGCTGATATCGACGAACTAAAGGTGAAAACCATTTTCGTTGAGCAAGGTGCGTCGCTGCGGCGTTTCACGGCCCGCGCTAAAGGCCGTGGTAACCAGATCAGAAAACCCACGTGCCATGTGTACGTGACGGTTGGTAACTGAAAGAGGCTCGGATAAATATGGGACAAAAAATCCACCCAACCGGCTTTCGCTTGTCGATTAGCCGCAACTGGTCCTCTCGCTGGTACGCCAATGACCGTGATTTCGCGGGCATGTTGGCCGAAGACATCAAGGTGCGTGAGTACCTTAAAGCCAAGCTGAAAAATGCATCAGTGTCTCGCATCCTGATCGAGCGCCCAGCCAAAAATGCACGCATCACGATTTTCTCGGCGCGTCCGGGTGTTGTGATCGGTAAAAAAGGCGAAGACATCGAGAACTTGAAGCGTGAACTTGGCAAACAACTGGGCGTGCCCGTTGCAGTGAACATCGAAGAAGTGCGCAAGCCCGAAATCGATGCCAAACTGATTGCTGACAGCATCACCCAGCAGCTCGAAAAGCGCATCATGTTCCGTCGGGCCATGAAGCGTGCCATGCAAAATGCCATGCGTCTGGGTGCCTTGGGCATCAAGATCATGTCGTCTGGTCGTCTGAATGGTATTGAAATCGCGCGTTGTGAGTGGTATCGCGAGGGTCGCGTGCCACTTCACACTCTGCGTGCTGACATCGATTACGGTACTTCCGAAGCCAAAACCACCTACGGCGTTATTGGCGTCAAGGTGTGGGTCTACAAGGGTGATACGTTGGGTCGAAATGACCTGCCGGCTGCCGTTGAGCCCCGAGCTGAAGAAGACCGTCGCCCACGCGGTCCCCGTCGTGATGACCGTGGCGGTGCTCGCCCTGGTGCTGACCGTGCGCCAGCGCGCACTGGCGCTCGTCGCCCCGCAGGTACCAATGCCGCACCGTCTGACGGTAGCGACAAACCAGCAGAGGCCACCGTCGGTGCCGATGCCAATAAACCCGCCGTTAAGCGCGTCCGCAAGGTTACCGCGCCAGCTGCAACAGCTGACGGCAAAGGAGAATAATTATGTTGCAACCCGCTCGTCGCAAGTATCGCAAAGAGCAAAAGGGCCGTAACACCGGCATCGCAACCCGGGGTAGCTCGGTTGCGTTTGGTGATTTTGGCCTGAAATGCACGGATCGTGGCCGTTTGACGGCTCGACAGATTGAAGCCGCACGCCGTGCGATTTCCCGCCACGTCAAACGTGGTGGTCGTATCTGGATTCGGGTGTTCCCCGATAAGCCGATTTCCCAAAAGCCCGCTGAAGTGCGGATGGGTAACGGAAAGGGTAATCCCGAATATTACGTGGCCGAAATCCAGCCAGGTAAGATCGTGTTTGAAATCGTCGGTGTGCCTGAAGAGTTGGCTCGTGAAGCGTTCCGTTTGGCTGCTGCCAAACTGCCTTTGCGTACGACCTTTGTCGCCCGCATGATTGGCCAGTGATCAGGAGAATGAGATGACGAAAACGACTGAACTGCGCCAAAAAGACGTTGCCGGCCTGCAAGTGGAAGTCAAAGAGCTCCAAAAAGCCCACTTTGGCCTGCGCATGCAAAAAGCGACGCAACAACTTTCCAACACCGCTACGCTGCGCTCTGCGCGCCGCGATATTGCTCGCGCCAAGACGATTCTTGTCGAGAAGCAAAGCGCCGACAAATCCGCCAAATAAGGAGCGATAAATGACGGAAGCTAAAAAATCCCTCAAGCGCACCTTGGTTGGCAAGGTGGTCAGCGACAAGCGTGCCAAGACTGTGACTGTGCTGATTGAGCGCCGTGTAAAACACGAGCTCTACGGCAAGATCGTCGGTAAATCGAGCAAGTACCACGCCCATGATGAAAAAGGCGAGTACAAAATGGGCGACATGATTGAAATCACAGAAAGCCGTCCAATCTCAAAAACCAAGAACTGGGTTGCGACCCGTTTGGTTCAAAAGGCTGCTGCGGTTTAAGCCTATCCGGCTGATAGCTGCAAGGCTTCGCGAAACGGCTCACAATGTGAGCCGTTTTCAATGGTGGCGGCAATTCCTGCTGACGCGTTGTCAATTCAACAATTAAGGAGCATGTAATGATCAAAGTAGGTGACACTCTGCCCGCGGCAACGCTGATGGAATTCTCGGAAGTTGAGGGGAACGGGTGCAGTATTGGTCCCAATCCAGTCGATGTGACCAAGGCGACTGCAGGAAAAACAATTGCCCTGTTTGCTCTTCCCGGTGCATTTACTCCTACCTGCTCAGCAAAACACGTACCCGGCTATGTCGAGAGCTTCAATGAACTCAAGGCGGCTGGTGTGGATGAGATCTGGTGTGTGAGCGTCAATGATGCTTTCGTGATGGGCGCGTGGGCACGTGACCAGAAGTCTGCCGGCAAGGTGCGCATGCTGGCCGATGGCAGTGCGGCATTCACTCAAGCAACCGGTCTGACGCTGGACCTGACCGCGCGGGGCATGGGCCTGCGCAGCAATCGGTATTCCATGCTTGTGAAGGATGGCAAGGTTGCCTCCCTTAATGTCGAGGGACCCGGTAAATTCGAAGTCAGTGACGCAGCAACACTTCTGGGTCAGGCCAAGGGATGATCGAATACCTCAGAGTTGTGCTTTGAGGTAGTGGGCGCCTGGGATTGGGTTGTGGTAGTAGGGGGGAACCTCTTCAAACCCCAGGTCTTCATAAAGCGCTCTGGCGGCTTCCATGTCGCTGAGCGTATCCAGCAAGATGGCGTCGTATCCTTTGCGACGGGCGCAATCTAGAGTCGCCTCAACGAGTTGCCTTCCCAACCCCAAACCACGAAATGCGGGACGCACGAAAAGGCGTTTCATTTCGCATGCGCCTGCATAGTCAACCGTATCAAGCGGCCTTAGCGCACAACAGCCTGCCAGCTGCTTGCTAAAGAACGCGGTTAGAAGCGCACCGCGCGGTGCCTTGTAATCGCCGGGCAGGGAAGCAACTTCCAGTTCGAAATTCTGGAAGCACAAATTAACGCCTAGAGCCTGTGCATATTCCCGGAAAATTTCCTGCACGGGTGACATGTCGGAAGCATTGTCGCAAAGAACGATGTCGAAGGTGAATCCAGATGAGGGGTTCTTTGACATTGCACGGCCTGCAAAGGCTAGCCTGCAAGCTTGACCATTGTTGTTACCAAGCCGACACAAACAGCGAATACGATCGCGGCGATAGCCCGGCTGCCCGCATCGTCTCGAGAGCTCTCTACTGTGTCTTCCAACATTTTGTAGCCGTTCACCATGGGTTTCACCAGGTTCTCCTTCTTTTTGAATAAATAAAAGAGAATCGCACCGATGTGCAGGATCACCAGCGCAATCAGCACCCGCTTGCCAACCTCTTTGTGATACCAGGTGCTGGAGCTCACAATGGCATTGGATACAAACTTCGACAAAGGTCCTGAATTTGAAATTTCGTCATCACTGAAAAGCCCGCTACCGACCTGCGCCAACAAAAACAACAACATGGCGAATACCGAACCCGCGCCTAAGGGGTTGTGACCTACAGAGTGTTCGGGTCGCCCCAAACCCTTCAAATACTGGAGCACCGTACGTGGCGCATAAATAAACGACGCAAAACGCGACCAGCGACCACCAATCAAACCCCATACGACCCTGAACAGAAGCAGACTCAATACCGTATAGCCGAAGCGAAAATGCCAAGACATGGCGTTTCCGCCGATCTGTGCTGTAACGACCAGCGCAATCACGCTGGCAACAAGCGCCCAATGAAAAATACGGGTGGGCAGGTCCCAAACGCGGGTAGAGTGTCTAGACATCAAATTTCTCAAAGGTCTGGCTACGCAACTGGCAGCATTAAGGAATAAGCAAATCACTAAAAGACTGCATATTGTGCTGCGTACACCGTCGCAAGATCAAGCCTAAGTGTTTTCCCTAGGATAAACTGATTCTGTCGAACTATTTCCACATCGTCAGACTCCACCTCCGACGTTCCCCAACAACCTAACACAGGAAACTTATGAAAACACTCGCTTCTTTGATCCTTGCAGCTGCGGCAGTCACGCTGTCTGCACCGGCTTCAGCGCAATTTGCCAAACCTGAAGACGCCATCAAATACCGCAAAGCTGCCTTGACAGTAATGGGTGCCCATTTTGGCCGCGTCGCAGCG
>JANPAZ010000250.1:0-1587 GCA_031430225.1 Rhodoferax sp.
GCCTGGCTGGCCCGCCGCTGGCACGACCCGACCTTTCCCATCAACTTCCCCTGGTTTGGCAGCAGCGACTATTGGAAGGGTCAGGTGCAAATGCTCGAGGAGCAGTTGGAGGCGATGCAGGAGCCGCCGCTGGTGGTTTGAGGTGCGGCTGATGTGAACTCAACGGTGGGCGCCCGTGACCCGCTGCCTGGCACTGTGACGGCAGCCCGGTAACATCTTGGTTCGGAACTTCAGCGCTTTGCCATGGACATCATTACGGCGCCAGCGTCAGCGTCTTCCAGGCAGGGAGTCACTGCCATGTCCAGCAAGTCACCCCATTGGGCGCGGTAAAGGTACATGGCTTTTGCATCGCTGGATTCCGTAATAGCAAAGCCCTGCCCGCTCATGCCGTGCCAACGCCCCAGTAATTTCACGCCATCTGGTGGGGCACCGCCTGTTTCGAGAAAGCGCGCGACAGCGGCGTTGAAGGTGCCTGTGGGAAGGTTCCAGCTGACGATGTATTTCATGATTAACTCCATCTGACGAAGGGAGCGCCAGTCTCTGTCACGATGTGTGACCACAAGAGTTTGACAGATGGTGAGATCGCGAAGAGAGTGCTAACCCGACTGGTATTTTTTACATTCGATGCGCCGTTCAACCTCAGTCCGCAGAAAACCCGGACGCCTTGATCACAGGTGCCCACTGGGCGGTGTCGCCAATGATGCGCTTTTCAAGCACCTCACCGGGTGCGTAGTCAGATTCGGTGCCCATCTTCAGCAGCGCATCACGTACTTCCTTCATGCCCACTACCTTGGCCGTTGCCGCCTGCAACTGGGCCACGGTGGCACTGGGTGTAGAGGCTGGCACAAACAGACCCACCCATTCCAGGTCGTCGAATTGCGGGAAGCCGAGCTCCTTGAGCGTGGGCACGTCTGGCAACTGGCTGGACCGGCGCGCGCCGTTGACCGCCAAAATTCTGACCCGCACGCCGTTGTGTTGCAGCAGGTCGGCAATAGGAATCACCCCGGCCGCAAGCTGCCCGCCGATGAGGTCTGCCGCTACGGGAGCAGCCCCCCGATACGGCACCGCCAGCAATTTGGTTTTGGCGGCAGCACCCAACTGGTAGCCAATGAACTGGGGCAGGCTGCCCGGCGCGGGCACGCCATAGTTGGCGTATTTGGGGTCGTTGCGCGCTGACTCCAGCCAGCCCGCAATGCTGGTGCCGGGCGCGGCAAAAGGCACGGCAATCGACTCGTAGAAGCTGGACAAGCGCGCCACCGGTTTGAAGTCTTTCAGCGCGTCGTAGCGCACGGTTTTGGTGGTGAGAGAGGCCATCACCATCATGTGCGATGTGCCCAGCAACACCGTCAGGCCATCGCCCGGCTGCGTCTTCACATACTCTGCCGCAATCGTGCCGCCCGCGCCCACGCGGTTGTCCACCACAACTGTGGTACCCAGCTCTTCCTTGAGCTTGTCGGCCATGATGCGCGCCAGCACGTCGGCCGAGCCGCCTGCGGGAAAGCCCACCACCAGTTTGACAGCACCGCGGTTGGTCGGTACCTGGGCCTGGGCCAGTCCCGCCAGTGCCAGTGCTGCAGGGAGTGCGGC
>JANPAZ010000251.1:0-4351 GCA_031430225.1 Rhodoferax sp.
CCTGACCGACCTGGAGCCCACCCAGGCCGTGCGGCGACTGACCGAATTCACCTGGGACTACTACATCGAGCACCCCGAGTTCATCACCCTGCTCAACAGCGCAAACCTTCATTTGGGGCGGCATTTGACGAAGTCAGAGCATATTCGTGAGATGAACTCGGGGTGCTCGATGTAGTAGTCCCAGGTGAATTCGGTCAGGCGCCGCACGGCCTGGGTGGGCTCCAGGTCGGTCAGGCGCAGTTGCTGCTCTGCCGCGCGGATTTCGGCGTAGGCACTCTCCAACACAGCCAGAAACAGATCGTCTTTGCTGGTGAAGTAATAGTAGATCAGGCGCTTGTTGAGCTGCGCGCGCTCGGCAATGCGGTCCATGCGCGCGCCGCCCAGGCCGGCTTGAGCGAACTCATCGCGCGCCGCTGCCAAAATGGCTTGCTGGGACCGGTCCGCGTCGCGGGAGCGAGGTTCAATCAGTGCGGGCTTTAAGGTTTTTGAAGGGGCCATGAGGTATTAATGTAACCAACTGGTGAATAAAGAGTCAAAGTGACGAGTCGTTGGCCTGTACCCGCTTCTATACTGGCCTCCAGCTTATACGGACTACTTTGTCATTCACAGGACTCGCACCATGAACCGTTCTGAAGCCATTTCCCAGGCGCAGTTGCAATTTGATTCAGGCGCATTTCGCCAAACCCTGGCGCGTCGCGTTGCCATGCCCACCGAAAGCCAGAACCCTGAGCGTGCTGCAGCGCTGGCGAGTTACCTTGAAACTGAAATGCGTCCCGCCTTTGAAGCCATGGGGTTCACCTGCCAGACGCTGACTCACTCCCTGGCGAAAGCGCCTTTCTTGTTTGCACAGCGCATTGAAGACGCGGCGGGTCTTCCCACCGTGTTTGGCTATGGCCATGGTGACGTGATCCGCGGGCTGGAGCCGGAGTGGAAGCCGGGCCTTTCACCCTGGACGCTGACCGAGCAAAACGGCCGCTGGTATGGCCGCGGCATTGCAGACAACAAGGGTCAGCATTCGGTCAATCTGCAAGCCATGGCCAATGTCATCAAGGCGCGCGGCAAACTGGGCTTTAACGCGAAATACCTCATTGAGATGGGTGAAGAAGTGGTCTCACCCGGCCTGCAGGCGTTGTGTGCTGCCCACAAGGACTTGTTCAGGGCTGACGTGATGATCGCGTCGGACGGACCTCGCCTGAGCGCCGATCGCCCAACCTTGTTTCTGGGCTCCCGGGGCTGCATTAATTTCGACTTGACGATTGAGGCGCGCAAGGGCGGCCACCACTCGGGCAACTGGGGCGGGCTGATCTCCAACCCTGGCATTCAACTGGCCCACGCCCTGGCCTGCATTGTGTCGCCCACGGGTCAGATTCGCATCCCTGAATGGGTGCCCAAAGAATTGCCTGCATCTGTGCGGCGGGCGCTGGCTGACTGCGAGGTGGACGGTGGCGCAGACGGGCCTACGATTGAACCCGGTTGGGGTGAAGCCGGCCTGTCACCGGCCGAGCGCGTGTTCGGCTGGTGTTCGTTCGAAGTGCTGGCCTTCAAGACCGGCAACCCGGAGACGCCCGTTAATGCGATACCGCCACGCGCCTGGGCCCGCTGCCAGTTGCGGTTTGTGGTGGGCGTGAACCCGGATGACATCGTGCCTGCGCTGCGCAAGCACCTGGATCGACACGGATTTTCCATGGTTCAAATCAGTCATGCACCCGAAGAGATGTTTGCGGCCACCCGCATCGACCCGGACGACCCATGGGTGCAGTGGGCTTCGAAATCTCTGGCGCAAACGACTGGTAAAACAACTGCCGTTTTGCCCAACCTGGGCGGTTCACTGCCCAACGACATCTTCACCGACACGCTGGGCCTGCGCACCGTGTGGGTACCGCACTCGTACCCCGGCTGCTCGCAGCACGCACCCAACGAGCATCTGCCGTCGGCGCTGTTTCGCGAAGCGCTGGCGATCATGACGGGGTTGTACTGGGACTTGGGTGCGGGCACCACCCCGTTGAAATTGTTGGTTGCTACATAATATATAGCGTACTATGCACGTTCTATGTGGGCCACTCACCATTTTCATCACTAACTCAATCTGAATCATCATGCTGCGCCTCATCCAGGCCCCCAATCTGGCCATCGCCACACTGTGGGCTGACGCGCTGGGTGTCGAAGGCATTGTGGCCAGCGTGCAGCGGCAGTACCTGGGCGGGATGATGGGAGGGCTGCCGCCCGACCAATGTCTGCCTGAGGTGTGGATTACCCATCCGGAGCAGGAGGTCCGTGCCCGCGAACTGCTGCACAACCTGCAGCACGTGCCACAGCACCTGTGGTACTGCGTGTGCGGCGAAATGGTGGAAGGCGGGTTCTCGCAGTGCTGGCGCTGCGGTGTTTACATGCCGCAATGACCTGCGGGCTTGGGGCGACTCAGTAGACTTTGCTGCCGTTCTTGATCATTCGCATTGAGGCAGCCGTCGCTATCGCCGACAGCGCCATGCAGCCCCAGATGACAGGGGTGTAGTTGCCAATGCGGTCAAACACGGCGCCCGCCACGACGGGGCCCAGCAGATTGCCCAGGGCCGCCCCGGTGTACAACGTGCCCACAATGCTGGACACGGCGCGCGCGCCAAACATGTCCATGCAGATGGCGGGCATCAAAGACACAATGCCACCGTAGCTCAGGCCAAACCAGATTGCAAAAATGGCCAGCGCGGTGTAGCCCTCTGCGGCGTGCCACAGCAAATATGACGCGGCCATCGACGCCTGCATCAAGGCCATGGTCAGCGTGCGGCCCATGCGGTCTGCCAGCGCGCCAATCACGAAGCGGCCAACCAGGCTGCCAATGCCGATCAGCCCTACCAGGCCCACGGCGCGGGCGTCAGTCAGGCCCATGTCGCGGGCGCTGGCAGAGACGTGCGCAAACGGTATGAACATGGTGGGTGCCGCAGTAAGTGCCACCAGATAAAACCACCAAAAGCGTACGTCGCGCAGCGCCTGCGCCAGTGTGGCGCCGGGGGGCATTTGTGGCGCAGACCCTGGGGCGGTGGGTGCAGCGGGAACCCGCTTGAGCACAAACGCCGCTCCCACGCCGATCACCAAAACGCCCAGTGCCATCACACGCAGGGCGTCACGCCATTGCAGGGCCAGTATGGCGCTGGTGGCCAGCAGTGGTACCACCACCGTGCCAGCACCAATACCCGCGCTGGCAATGCCCGCAGCCAGGCCGCGCCGGGTCGTGAACCACGGCTGCACGCAGGCGATAGACGGCGTGTAAACCAGCGCAATCCCAATACCGATGCCCACGCCGTAGGTGAGGTACACCATGCCCATGGACGTGGCCAGACTCGTGGCAAACAGGCCAGCTGCAATGCACAGCATGCCGGTGCAGCAGACCACGCGGGGGCCAAACCGATCCGCCAGAATGCCGCCACCCGCACCCAGCACAAAGTAGATCAGGCCCGACAGCCCGAACACCATGGCCACGTCAGCCCGTTGGGCCGCAAATTCGGTGGCGAAAGACTCAAAGAACGCTGCGAACGAATACGCCACGCCAAAGATGACGCCCAGGCACACAAACGTGCCCCAGACCACCACCCACGCGTAGCGCGGCTCCTTCATGCCGTTTGCATCAGTTCCCAAACGCGTGCTGAGGTCATAGGCATTTGCAACTGGGGCGAAAGCTGTGGCATGCCACCACGGGCCAACGCATCGGCCACAGCATTCACCACAGTCGGCCCGGCGCCAATGGTGCCGAGCTCGCCCACGCCCTTCACACCCAGCGGGTTGTTCAGGCACGGGGTGGACTGATCCATCTCGGTCTTGAACATACAGGCAATGTCGGCGTGCGGTGCGGCGTAGTCCATCAAGCTGCCGCTGAGTAACTGGCCCGTCTCGCGGTCATACCGGATGGCTTCACACAGTGCCTGTCCCAGGCCTTGCACGGCACCGCCATCGAGCTGGCCGCGCACAATCATGGGGTTGATGACGCGGCCTACGTCGTTGACCGACGCGTAGGCCACCAGCTCGACATGGCCAGTCTGCGGGTCCACCTCGACCTCGCTGATATGGCAACCATTCGGCCAGGTCGGCCCGGCCACGGTACTGGTGGAATCCATGAAGATGCGCTGGTCACCCTGGCGCGCGGCGAGTGCAAACAGATCAAGCGCCAGATCGGTGCCTTTGACCTTGAATGTGGCGTTGCTGTAGGTGATGTCTTCAGCGGCCACCTCCAGTTCTTTGGCGGCCAGCAGTTTGGCGGCGTCAATGGTGCGCTCTGAGCCAATGCGCACGGCCGAGCCGCCGGTAAAGATTGAGCGTGAACCCGCGCTGCCAAAGCCGTCGCCGCGGTCGGTGTCGCCCA
>JANPAZ010000252.1:0-3417 GCA_031430225.1 Rhodoferax sp.
GCCCTGGCCCAGCGCAAGGGCGTGTGCCAGGATTTCTCCCACATCATGATTGCATGCCTGCGAGCCATGGGTTTGCCCGCGCGTTATGTGAGCGGTTATTTGCTGACCAAGCCGCCACCGGGTCAGGTCAAACTGGTGGGCGGCGACGCATCCCACGCCTGGGTGTCGGTCTATCTGCCTGACTTGCCCGCAGACGCAGCCTGGTGCGACTTTGACCCCACCAACAACCGCGATGGCTGGGGCACCCCCGGTGAAGACTACGTCACCCTGGCCGTCGGGCGCGACTACGCCGATGTGTCGCCCATACGCGGCGTGATTCACGGTGGCGCCAACCACACGCTTTATGTAGGCGTGACGGTGGAGCCTGATGATGTCGGGATCATGTCTCAGGCACAAGGGTACGGGCAAGGACAAGAGCAAGGGCAGGGCGTGGGCCAGAGGCAGGTGCAAAGCCTGGGCCTGCCGATGGAAAAAAGCCCGAACTTGACTCAAAGTGAAACGCAGAGCCAATCGCAGAGTCAGTCGCAGAACCAGTTTCAAAACCAGTATCAAGGCCCGCCAGGTGGCCAGTTTTTCTGATTGCTATTATTTTCATAGCCAACTATTGGCGTTTTATGTGGGCCTGTGCCCGATTTGACTACTTAAGGAGATCACATGAGCATTTATGACACCCTGAAATCGCTGGACATCACCCTGCCCCCGGTATCCACACCGGCCGCTGCCTACGTGCCCTTCGTGCAAACCGGCAACCTGGTGTTTCTGTCGGGCCACATCGCGCGCAAAGACGGCAAGCCCTGGGTCGGTCAGTTCGGCAAGGACATCTTCACGGAAGAAGGCAAGCGTGCCGCACGTGAAGTGGCGATTCAGCTGATGGGCACGCTGCATGCAGCAGTGGGTGACCTGAACCGCGTCAAACGCATCGTCAAGCTGATGTCTCTGGTGAACTCAACGCCAGATTTCACCGAACAGCACCTGGTCACCAATGGTGCCAGCGAGTTGATCGGCCAGGTATTTGGCGCCTCAGTGGGTGCCCATGCCCGCAGTGCCTTTGGCGTGGCCCAAATACCGCTTGGCGCGTGCGTTGAGATTGAAATGATCGCAGAGGTTTCCTGAACTCTCGTCCGGGTTCAGCCAGATTAAAGCTTGCACCCTTTAGCGGGTTGGGCTAGCGGTAGTGCTTGCTGCCAGCCCAGACGCACGAATATGTCATGCAGTTAAATTTCAGGCGTTGTCGGTTTACGTGGGCGGAAGTCTTCGAATTGTTTGGGCATGAATCGCCGCAAGCTGTGGCGCATTGAGTTTTTGCGGTGCAATCTCGGACAACGGAACCAGCACAAATGCCCGCTGGAACATTCGGGGATGTGGCAGTACGAGTTCTTGCGTGTTGATCACCTCATCGCCGTACAAAAGAATGTCAAGGTCCAGCGTGCGTGGTGCATTGCGGTAGGGGCGCTCACGGCCGGCCTCCCGTTCAAGCTGTTGCAATGCCCGCAGTAATTGCATGGCGTCCAACCCGGTGTTCAATTCCACCACAGCGTTGATGTAATCTGGCCCGAACGCGTCGACAGGCGCTGTGGCGTAAAGTGACGATTGCTTGAGAACCCGGGTTTGAGGCAGGTGCCCGATGTCGTCAATGGCCTTCAGAACTGTGGCGTGCGCATCCCCCAGATTGGCCCCCAACGCGACGTAGGCACAAACCTCAGTCATTGGGGAGCCTGAACGCCTGCACAGGGTCGCCGTCGTGTCGCGGCCTCAGGACCTTGTGCTGCCCGTCATGCCGCCACCATCGCCAGGTCCGGTGCCCGCACTACCCGAACCATTACCCGATCCATTAGACGATCCATCACCAGACCCCTCGCCGCGCGCAGCACCGGTTCTGCGTCTGCGCCGCCGTTTTTTGGGCGCATCGCCAAATTCTCCGGCCGTCTCCTGGCCGCCTACAGCCTGCTGCGCATCCGCATCCGCATCTGCAGGGGCAGGCCTGCCATCACGGGCAGCGTCTGTGGAAGTTGCGCCGCGCGCACTTGCGGGACGCGGCGCACGGGCCATACGGGGGCGCTGCTGTTGCTCCTCGCGCACCTGGTCCACCAGGTCCTGGCGCAGGTTGTCGTCAGCCATGCTGAACTCCTGCCACCAATCGGCCAGCACTTCATCGACCTCACCTACGTCAGCACGCAGCCGCATGAAATCAAAAGCGGCCCGAAAGCGCGGCTGATCCACCATGCCAAAGGGCGTACTGCCCGTGCGCTTCTCGAACCGCGGCTGCATGACCCAGATTTCACGCATGTCACCGGCCAGCTTGCCCCGACCCGACACGTCACCAATGCGGGCGTTAAACACGTCGTCAATCGCGTCCTGCAAGGCCGGGTGCGAGTGCTGGCGTTGCGCCACACGGGCGGCCCAGCCATCACGCACATCAGCCCAAAGCACGCAGGCCAGCAGGAAGCTGGGCGCCACCGGTTTGCCCTCGCCCACACGGCGGTCCGTGTCCTTGAGCGCAGCCGTCACAAAGGGCGTTTCGGCACGCTCTACAACAACATCTAGCAACGGATAAATACCGCGTGCCATGCCGAGCAGTCTGAGCTGGTCGATGGACGCCAGGGAATGCCCGGTTTGCAGGAGTTTGAGCATCTCGTCAAACAGGCGGCTCTGCGGTACTTCCAGCAGCAACTCCTGGGATTTGACCAGCGGCGCGGCCGTTTTGGCTTCGAGTTTGAAACCCAGCGGGCTCAACTTGGCGGCAAAGCGCACCGCGCGGATGATGCGCACCGGGTCTTCGCGGTAGCGCGTGGCGGGGTCGCCAATCATGCGGATGATGCGTTTCTTGGTGTCGGCAATGCCGCCGTGGTAGTCCACCACGATCTGCGCCTGTGGGTCGTAGTACATGGCGTTGATGGTGAAGTCGCGGCGCACCGCGTCTTCTTCCTGCGGGCCCCAGACGTTGTCGCGCAACACGCGCCCAGAAGCGTCTACTGCGTGCTTCATGCCCGCCAGCTCGTTCTTGCTGGTGCGCTCGTTGCCGGCCACGGCTTCAGCGGCAGCGTTGTCCATGTAGGCCCGGAACGTGGAGACCTCGATCACCTCATGCTCACGCCCGCGGCCATGCACCACGTGCACGATGCGAAAGCGCCGCCCGATGATAAATGCGCGGCGAAACAGGCTCTTGACCTGTTCGGGCGTGGCGTTGGTGGCCACATCGAAGTCTTTGGGGGCCAGGCCGACCATCAGGTCGCGCACCGCACCACCCACGATGTAGGCCTCAAAGCCTGCGTCCTTGAGCGTACGCACCACCGACAAAGCACGGTCGTCCACCAGTTTGGGGTCGATGCCGTGAACGGCCACGCCCACTTCTTCGCGTTTGCCGAACTTGGGCTTTTTGGTCAGGCCAGACGTCAGAGACGTTTTGCCCAGCAGTTT
>JANPAZ010000253.1:0-7518 GCA_031430225.1 Rhodoferax sp.
GACATACATCTCAGGGTGTAACGCTTCAGTACTTCGGGCTACAGGCAATTGGCCCAAACTCTCGCCAAAAAATTGAACTTGACCGCCAAAAACACTTTCTATCGAAGGCCGTGAAAGTGAAGCAGGAGAGTTGAATACTTGCCGATCAGATTGCCGAGCTTCACTGTTGAGGCCACTGGAAATCACTATTGCCTCCGCCACGAGTGTACGGGGCCTTGGATTGTCAGTTCCAGCTGAAACTTTTTGCACTCGCAAATCCTCCGCCCTGGATCGAAACCCAGACTCAGGCCTTGAGTGCAAGGACTCGATCTGAAGTTGGCCTGGACTTCGTTCCCCGAGTCCAGGCTTATCCTTGACAAAATCCGTGGATTGCGCCGGTGCACGGTTCAGTAAGCCACCGCCTAAACTCGACATGGCGACATGGGGGACTGGCTTGAACGGCTCTGTCGAAATTAAATCACCATCAACAGATTTTGACGCGGTTGGGCCGACGGTACCATCTTTAGTTTCCGGCAGGGCCACTCCATCTGCATGACAAGCTGCAGAATCTTGAACTAACCCAGGCACATCGCGATTGGAAACCGAGAGTTGCGATTGGCCGGGATTGAATTCAACAGCTGGCATGCGCGAGCTACTTTGAGACAGGAGAAATGTCAAGTCGATTTGCGTTGCAGGTTCGGCTGCCGACAATAAACTGGCTGAAATTAGTGAACTCTCGTCTGCACCCGCAGGCATCGAGAGCGTCTCACCTAAATCTTTGGAAATATCCGACAACGGTGTAAAAGGTGGGGCTGCAACATCGGGCGAAGATTCATCGCCCTGAATCGACAAAAGAGCCATGAACCCGCCGAATTCACCCGCATCCGTCTTATCTGTAAGGCCCGAGTGCCTGGTACTTCTTTGCCCCGGAAAACTTGCCGCCACTTTGGTGGCTCCCGCATGTATTTCTGGTTTCATAAAGTCTCTCCATGGGTATATTGCATGCGCTTTCTCGCGTGTTGCAAGGCCGCAAACTCGTCCATCTGAATCTGATCCCTTCGGGCTCGCTTGGCATTGATCGCAGCCTGCTTTTTTTCAAGCATGACCTCCAGGCTGCGCAAACGAACTTGCCGGCTCAACAAGAATTTCTGAGCCTCTCCAATCTGGATATCAACGCCCCTAAGGACAGACATCTGCAAGTCAATTGCGCTACGAAGACGATCCATAAACTGGTAGTGATGTTTCAACAACTCTGGATTTGCACTGATCTGGGCAGATGCCATCCAACGAGACTCTGTTTCACTTGCATAGTTGGTCAACTGATCCATCTGGCCCTGCGCAAACAGGCGGTTTCGCGCCACCAACGCAAGACTGCTTTGAGCAGAATCGCGCTGCCGAACCGCAACATCAATAGCGATTTGAAAAATGGTTAAATCACTCATCCGGATGTTCCTGTCATAGTCATCGCGCTCGACATCCCTTCTACGCTGCCTCCTAGCGCCGCAGAGACGAACATGTCTTGCTGCAAAAAACTGGTCATCGACTGATGAAGCCTTACAGCTTCATCCAATCCAGGATCCGACCCACTTGCATAGGCGCCAATCTGAATCAAATCACGCCCTTTTTCATAGCGCGAGTTAATCGCCCTGAATCTTCGGGCTGCAGCAAAATGCTCCTTGGACACCACGTTGTGCATCACACGCGACGCAGATTGCTCGACATCAATCGCAGGGAAGTGCCCAGACTCAGCGAGAGAACGGGATAAGACAATGTGCCCGTCTAAAACGGCCCTGGCAGCATCGGCAATAGGGTCTTGCTGATCATCCCCTTCAGACAAGACGGTATAGAAGGCCGTGATCGAGCCCACGCCATTCAATCCATTGCCACTCCTCTCAACCAACTGAGGGAGCTTTGCAAAACAGGAAGGCGGGTACCCTTTGGTTGCCGGTGGTTCACCAATGGCAAGCGCTATCTCCCGCTGAGCCATGGCATACCTGGTGAGGGAGTCCATGAGCAGTAAAACATGCGAGCCTTTGTCGCGAAAATACTCCGCAACCGCTGTTGCGTAGGCCGCCCCTTGCATGCGAAGCAATGGGGGTGCGTCAGCCGGCGCGGCAACCACTACGGAACGTGCCAACCCCTCTTCCCCAAGGATGTCTTCAATAAACTCCTTGACCTCCCGGCCACGTTCACCAATGAGTCCAACAACGATAACGTCAGCCTTGGTGTAACGAGCCATCATGCCAAGCAAGACACTCTTACCCACGCCAGACCCCGAAAACAGACCGATGCGTTGCCCCCGTCCCACTGTAAGTAGCGCATTTATCGCCCTGACACCTGTGTCTAGCGGCTCTCGGATTGGCGAACGATCCATCGCGTTGATTTGCTTTCGATCCAATGGCAACGAAACAACGCCGGTTATCGGGCCGAGCTTGTCCATGGGTGCGCCATGGGCATCAACAACCCGTCCAAGGAGCCCGTCACCAAGCGGTAACCGCAGTAACCCAGTGCCCAATGAAACATCAGTCAACGGGCCTTCACCCAGGCGGGGGACAGAAACATAGGCTGGCGCTGGCACCACACTCGCACCACTAGAGAGCCCGTGAACATCGCCCGCAGGCATGAGGAACGCTCGATCGCCCGAGAAACCAACGACTTCAGCCAACACCGACATTTGCGTATTCACGGATACCATGCATTGCGACCCTACTGGTGCGCGAATGCCGACGGCTTCAAGCACCAAGCCCGCCAGTCTGGTCAACGACCCCCGCACCTCGAGCGAAGTACGTGTACTCAACCTGTGTTGAGAGAGACTGATGAAATTCGCCCATTTACCGCCCGATTCACTCACCATTTCCATCCCCTTCCCAGGCGGCATCAAGTCCGAGGCTTGCAATGGCCCTTGACCAGCGCTTCTCCAGAGTTCCATCAACAACCGTACCAGCCGACTCAACCAGGCAACCGCCCCGAGTGACCTTCGGGTCTGCCAAAAGTGTGAGTGCCATGCTGGAGAACTCGGCTCGAACAACATCCTGCAAGACATCAAGATCAAGTGGATTCAATCGCACGACAGCACTTTTATGGTCCGCAAGAAGGACATTTAACGCCTCCCTCACAACCGGTTGTAGCGAATTCGGATTAACCGACAATTCGCGCCGCAAAACCTGACGCGCCAATTCACAGGCCATGTCCAGAACACCACGGGCGATACCTTGCTCTGCTTGTGCAAGTTCAGTCTGCACAGACTGGAACAATCGGGCAAAACCTAGCGCGGCCTCCTGGCCTTGTTGCGCTGTGAACTCATTGATCTGACGCTGGGCTTCTAGCGTTGCCTGAGCCAACCCCTGGGCAAACCCGTCAGCGAACCCTTCTTGTCGCAAGGCATCGGCGTGCGAATTTTGAGCAGCCTCTTCGCGAACCTTAGCCTGCTGCGCAAGCAGGATGGACGCCGTATCCACCGCGCCAAAGTCCCAGCGAGCAACAGCGTCGATCTCTTCGCCAGGTATAAAGCGAGTGTAGTCGCGCATGCTTAGACCATGGCGTCATCACCGCCGCCTCCTCCAATGACAATCTGACCTTCGTCAGCCAGCCGCCGAACTGTTTTAAGAATCTCCTTCTGCTGTGACTCAACCTCGGAGAGCCGCATGGGCCCGCGGGACTCAAGATCTTCACGAAGCGTCTCAGCCGCACGAGAAGACATGTTCGCCAAAAACTTCTCCTTCAGTTCTGGCTGCGCGCCCTTCAAGGCGACGATCAGTGTCTCAGACGCCACTTCCTTGAGCACTAACTGGATCGCCTTGTCGTCTAGTTTCAGCACATCGTCAAACACAAACATCTTGTCCATGATCTTCTGAGCCAGATCGGGATCATGATTGCGGATGGACTCAATCACGGTGCCCTCAATTGCCGTGCCCATCAGGTTGATCATTTCTGCCGCAGTTTTAACACCGCCCAATGAAGACTTGCGAACTTTGTCGCCACCCGCCAGCACTTTGAACAACACCTCATTCAGATCCTTCAAGGCGGTTGGCTGGATACCCTCCATCGTGGCAATGCGTAACATGACTTCATTGCGTTGGCGCTCAGTTAAATTTTTGAGCACATCGGCTGCCTGGTCAAAATCCAAATGGACGAGGATGGCTGCGACGATCTGCGGATGCTCATTTCGCAGGAGTTCAGCAACTGACAAAGGATCCATCCACTTCAGGCTCTCGATACCCGACACATCTCCGCCCTGCAAGATCCGGTCAATCAGCAGGGCAGCCTTATCATCGCCCAATGCCAGCTTAAGTACGGATCGCACATAGTCACCAGAGTCAGATACCAGCAGACTCTGCGCCGCTGCAACACCAGTGAATTTGTCGACGACCTCATCCACCCGCTCGCGCGTAATGGCTTTTGTCTTTGCAATTGCTTCGCCCAGTTTTTGTACTTCCTTGGGTGATAGATGCTTGAACACCTCGGAAGCTTCCGCTTCCCCCAGGGACATCATCAGGATAGCTGCGCTCTGCAGGCCCTCTTCGGGTGACATAGTGGACATGGCAATCTCCAGGGAGTAACCGGTCAGGCCGGGCTCTCCCCGTTCATCCAGGTCTTGACGATATTTGCGACGGCAGCCGGGTTATCTCTTGTTAGTTTACGAGCATCTTCCAGAGCGAGTTGGCCTGCGGTCGCCGCAGGCGGTTCAGAGGCCTTCGAGGGTGCGGGCAACTGTGGTCGATCTGGCTCATCGGCGACCAACGCGTCGATCTGATTTTCGCCAGTTGCAGAGACCGTGACAGGTTGCCCCAATGCTTTGAGAGCAGGTCGAACAACCCCCATCAAAACCAATGCGCCAAAAAGCAATGTACCAATAGGCCAAGCGAAACTGCGCGCAAGATCCTGCACTTCAGGTTGCTTCCAAAGGGGCAAATTGGATACGACCACTTTTTCCATCGCGAACGGCGCGTTCATCAAGTTGACAGAGTCGCCCCGGTCTTTATTAAAGCCAATTGTTTCGCGCACCAAAGCTGTCATTTTTTCTATTTGCTGGTCAGTGAGGGGAGTTACTGTTGTCTTACCTTTGTCGTCTGTGTTGGACTGATGATTCACAACTACTGCCGCGCTGAGCCGCTTGACGACCCCTGTGCCGCCTTTTACCACTCTAACTGTTTTATCAACCTCATAGTTAATGATGGACTCTCGCTTTGTTCCACCGGCACCAGCACCTTGCGCACCCGCCTGCCCTGCTGCGGTCGGCGTTTGGGCGGCACCGTTTAAGGGCGCAGTTGAAGGGCCCGGCGGTTGATTAGAGGTCGCGCCCGGCACGCCGGTCGCAGTTGGTGTACCACCGCCGTTGCTACTCTCAACGGTTTGCTGGCTTCGCACGGCAGTCGCATCTGGCGCCTGATTTGGTTTGTGCGACTCTGAGGTCGACTCGGTCTGCGAAAAATCAACTTCCGCCGTCACTTGGGCTTTTACATTTTGCCGCCCCACCACGGGCTCCAGAATTTCAAGGATGCGGCGACTGTAGAGCTGCTCCAGTTGCTGAACATATTGCAACTGCTGCGCATCACCGCCGCCGGCCGCACCGTTAGGGCCATCCGCCGGGGTCGACAATAATTTGCCGGAGTCGTCCAGTACGCTCACGGCATTGGGATTCATCTCGGGCACGCTGGACGCAACCAGGTGAACGATGCCCGCCAGTTGGGCTCGGTCCAGTCCGCGCCCCGGGTTGAGACTGACAAGCACCGATGCCGATGGTTTTTGCTGCTCCCGAAAAAATCCGTTTTGATTGGGAAGCGCCAGATGCACCCGCGCGCTTTGAACCGAGGAAAGCGCCTGGATCGATCGCGTCAATTCCCCTTCAAGCCCCCGCTGGAAAGTAAGCCGCTCCTGAAACTGGGTCATGCCAAAACGGTTGGATTCCATCATTTCAAACCCGGACACTGACCCCTTGGGAAGCCCGAGGGACGCGAGGCGCAGCCTGGTGTCGTGTACTTTGTCGGCAGGTACCAAGATGGCTCCACCCCCATCAGCATGCTTGTACGGAACGTTCATCTGGGACAACTGTGCGACGATGGCGCCGCCATCCTTGTCGGCAAGATTGGCATATAAAACGCGCCATTCCGCTTGGCGCCCCATGACCAGACCAATGATGCCAATCGCCACAAACAAGGCAATGCCCGCAAAAAGGCGCAGTCTTTGCCCCTGACTCAGGGAAGACACCCGTTGTGTCAAGGTCGCATTGACGGGGACTGTGGCAACTGCTGGCATCTGGCTATTTCCGGTACATCGTGGCGCGACATGCCTCCACCGATTGGGACGATTATTCGGGCTCCACCCTAAAACATTAGGTTGAAAAGCTGGCGAATTACCCACCATTTCAAAATAGTGCCGAAAAGTCAGACCGATAGGATTGGCACGCCACGTATCAAAGGGAAAGCAGCCATGGATCTTCGCCTCACACCCACCTCAATGCCCACCACGGTGCGTACGGGCCTGGTTCCGCGCGCGGCGACCGCTGAAAACGCCATCGGCGCGGCGGGCGGGTTCTCGGGCGCTTTGAAAAGCGCCTTGCAGTCTGTCAGCGCAAACCAGAATGAATCTGCCCGCCTTCAGCGAGAGGTCCAGATGGAGAACCCCGGAGTGAGTCTGGAACAGACCATGGTTGCCATCCAGAAAGCGCAAATTGGTTTTCAGGCCACTTTACATGTAAGGAACCGAATGGTTCAAGCCTACACAGACATCATGAACATGCAGGTTTGACGTTTCGCGCATCTCAATGTAGCAACTGAGACCGGCCTTCGAACTTGTTCTCGAAATGGGCTAGCCACGGCTCGGCTAGATAGCGAATTTGGGCATCATTTTGCAATATGCGCTGCATGATGCGTGTTTTTTCGGTGCGCATATCCGAGGAAAGCTCCTCCGATTGCGCTCGCTGGCGAAGCTGCTCAATCAAAACCGCGCAGGCACCTTCATAGCGGACGACCTCGTCCCAGTCCTCAGTTTTTGCGGCGTCCAGCATCTTGCGGCTGCTGTCTTCAATGGCTTTGTAATAGTCAATCAACATATTTGCCATATCAAGCTCCCAACTGACTGCTACCGGGAGCCGACTGAAGAGCGATCTGCTTCCACGCATCGGCAATGGGTTCGATCAGGCCGATGACCTCGACCAGTAATGCATCATCGTTTTTCAAATTTGCTTGCGTCAGCGCACGAACGCAGTAACCATACACGCCACGCAGATTTGCTGAAATTTCGCCGCCATCCTGAAGATTCAACCCGGTGATCAGGCCTTCTTCCAGAATGCGCACAGACTTCCCTATTTCGACACCCTTCGTTGAAATATCGTTGTGCTTCAAGGCGAGCCTGGCTGTCGACAAGGAATGTATGAGGGCGTCAAACAGTAAACGCACTAGTTGATGTGGATTCGCGCCGTCTACGCTGGTTTCTATGCCCACCTTTTTGTAGGCTGATGCAGCGCGCGTACTGACGGGGGTGAACATATTTCTATCCATTTGAGTAGTTGATATGTATATCGGCAATGACAGCGCGAAA
>JANPAZ010000254.1:0-6693 GCA_031430225.1 Rhodoferax sp.
GGTTCCGCGGTGACCCACGAAAGAACCCTATACCCGAGACACCATGAAAACCATCAAATACGAACTCGCCGATGGCATCGCCACCATCACCTTTGACGAACCCGGCTCCCCCGTCAACACCATGTGCGCGCAATGGCAAGACGACCTGACCGTGCTGGCCGCACAGGTGCTGGCAGACCAGGACGCCATCACGGGCATCATCCTGGCATCTGCGAAGAGCACCTTTTTCGCCGGTGCAGACCTCAAAGGCACGATGCGCCTGCAACCCACCGATGCAAGTCAGGTGTTTGAGGGCATCGAGCTGGTCAAGAAAAACTTCCGAACCATTGAAACTTTAGGCAAGCCGGTGGTGAGCTGCCTCAACGGCACCGCCTTGGGCGGCGGCTGGGAAGTGGCGCTGATCGGTCACCACCGCATTGCCGTGGACGACCGCAAAATTCAGTTCGGCATGCCCGAGGTTAGCCTGGGCCTGTTGCCCGGTGCCAGCGGCGTGACCAAGATGACGCGCCACCTCGGCCTGATGGGAGCGCAGCCTTACCTCGTTGAAGGCAAGCTGTTCTCGCCTGCTCAGGCGCATGAGATGGGTCTGGTGCATGAGCTCATTGCCAAATCTGACAGCGTGGCTGCAGAGCTGCGCGCCAAAGCACTGGCCTGGATTGCCGCCAACCCCACCGCCCAGCACCCCTGGGAAGCCAAAGACTACAAAGTGCCCGGTGGCACGCCGTCCAGCCCCAAAGTAGCCAGCATGCTGGCCGTGGTGCCGGCCATGATGAAGCAGAAAACGCGGGGGTTGTACCCTGCCCCCGAGGCCATCATCAACTGCATGGTCGAAGGCCTGCAGGTAGATGTAGTCACCGCGCTGCGCATTGAGTCACGCTACCTGGCGAAGCTGATCACCGGCATCAACGCACGCTCGATGATCAACACATTCTTCTTCAACATGAATTCGATCAAGAGTGGGCAGAGCCGCCCCGGCACTGCACCGCGCTACAAGCCGGCCAAGGTCGGCCTGCTGGGTGCGGGCATGATGGGCGCGGGCATTGCCTATTCGCAAGCCGCAAAAGGCATTGCCACCGTGCTCAAGGACGTGAGCCAGGAGAAGGCCGACATTGGCAAGGGCTACTCGGCCAAGCTCACGCAGGCGCGTGTCGACAAGGGCCGCATGGGGCCGCATGACCAGACCGAGCTGCTCAACCGCATTCAGGCCACCGGCAATGTGGAAGACCTCAAGGGTTGCGACCTGATCATCGAAGCGGTGTTCGAAAACCGCGACCTCAAAGCCAAAGTAACGCAAGAGGCCGAGCCCTTGCTGGCGCCTGGTGGCTTCTTCGCCTCCAACACGTCCACTTTGCCGATCAGCGGACTCGCCAAGGCGTCAGCCAGGCCTGATAAGTTCATCGGCATCCACTTCTTCAGCCCGGTCGACAAGATGCAGCTGGTGGAGATCATCCGCGGCAAGCAGACCGATGATGAAACCGTGGCGCGTGCCTTCGACTATGTGCAGGCCATTGGCAAAATCCCCATTGTGGTGAACGACTCACGCGGCTTCTTTACGAGCCGCGTGTTTGGCACGTTTGTGATGGAGGGTGCTGCCATGCTGCATGAAGGCATTCCCGCAGCGGCTATTGAGAACGCCGGCATCCAGTGCGGCATGCCAGTGGGGCCACTGGCGGTGATTGATGAAACATCGCTTTCTTTAAGCGTGCATGTGATGGACCAGACCCGCAAAGACTTTGAGGCTGAAGGAAAACCCTACGTGGCGACGTCGGGCCAGTTGCTGATCGAGCAGATGGTAAAAGAACACAAGCGCCCCGGGCGTGCGGGGGGCGGCGGTTTTTATGACTACCCGGCTGAAAAAGGTGCCAAGAAAAGCCTGTGGCCACAACTCAAGCCCTTGTTTGAGAAGGCTGACGTGAAGTGGGACATTACCGACCTGAAGGACCGCCTGCTTTACCGGCAGGCCGTTGAAACGGCGCGGTGCCTGTCTGAAAACGTGCTGACCACGGTGCACGACGCCAACATCGGCTCCATCTTCGGCATCGGCTTTCCGGCCTGGACCGGTGGTGCCATGCAGTTCATTTACGGCATGGGCATTGACGCGTTTGAGAAGCGGGCCGATGAACTGGCTGCGAGGTTCGGGGACGGTTTTGCGCTCAGCAAAGATGTCCGCGAAGCCATCAGGCGCTTCAAGCCCGTCTACTAAAAAGAAGACGGAGAACCAGATCGCCTGGTTCTCCGGATGCGGTGACTATCTGGCCACTTTGCGGCCGATGGCCTGACTACTTCACAGTATCAAAGAACGCCTTGGCCTGTGCTGCACAGAACGGTGGCTCATAACCGCCGTGGTAGTTGCCGTAGTAGGTCGCAAATGCGGCTGAGGTTGGATCCGTCGGCGCTTTGCCGCCCACACCATAGGTGGCCTGGATGGCCGCATCCACGTCCACCGAGGTCACGTTGGTCAGGCCACGTGCAGCAAAGTCTGCCGCCGCGACTTGTTGGTGCACAAACGGCGACACGGTGGGGTCACCCAAGCCTCCACACATCAGCATTTTCGATTTAGGGTTCCAGCCCAGCAGGTCGTTTTTCTTGCCAGCCAGGAACAACGCGTTGTTATTGTTCGTTTGGGTATCTGTGAGAAAAGCGCTCTGGAACAATGCATCGCGCGCCTGAGTCGGCGTTTCACCGGCTGCACCTGGCAGCTGACCCGTGGTCACCAAAGTGGTGTAGGTCAAGGTCGGGCTGGGCAGCAGGTTTTCAATGTAGCCAGAGTAAGGAGTCTTGAAAACAGTCTTGACGTCGCTGTAAATGTTTCCATAAACCTTCTGCCATGCGGTCACAATAAATGGCACAAAGAACTGGACGCCAGCGATGGCATTGGTCACCTTGAGAGAGCCAGAAAGGTTGTAAGGCCCCGCGAGGTGGGCACCACCCACCACATTAATTTCTGCGGCGTTGTCACGCTCGATGGCCCGATGGGCCGCCATGGAAGCGTGCCCTCCTTGCGAATAGCCACTGAGGACCACCTTGCCGGACAGATTTGCGCCAACGGCGGGCACTGCGTTGCGTGCGGCACGGATGGAGTCAACAATCGCGCTGGCTTCGGAATCCGCATGCAGGTAAGGGTGGAATGCATAGGTTGATTTGGCGAAGCCCAGATAGTCAGTTGCGACAACTGAATAGCCCTGCGCCGCATAAACGGCTATCAACAGAGACGTCTCGCCATCGGTCGGGTTGGCCATGGTCCGGACCTTCGACACTTCCGTACCGCGGGAGTAAGCCAGCAAGGGCGTCGTTGCCGTGCAAGCAGCAGCAGTCCCGCTTGGCACCAGCATGACGCCGGATGCATTGGCAGCCTCTCCCTTAACGCCAATGGTGCGGTAGTTCAGGCTTACCACTTTCACATCGCATCTCGCTTTGCCGCTGATGGCTTGTAGTCCCGACGCGGCCGTCCCAGCGTCGATTTGCGCAGCTGTCAGGGTTGCAATGACCGTGGCACCTTCAACCAGTGAGCCGCGCTCAGGGTCTTTGGTCCCACCGCCGCACGCCACCAGAATGCTGACGGCACCCGCGACGCAGGAATATTTAAGAATCGACATAGGATTTACCTGGAAAGTTAAGTGAGCCCGCATCCTCTGATTTTTCGGAGTAACCAACTAGTAGGGATTACGCCTACGCTGCCGCTTCCGGGACAGGTTTCTCCCTGCGTTTCCCAGACCAAGGCCCCAATGCAAGCTGGTATATCGCTTATTTAAGGCCAGAGCACCAGTCCGCCAGTTCCGGCTTTTGCACCTTTCCCAACGCCGTTTTGGGCAGCGCATCAGCGAAAATCACCCGCCTGGGATGCTTGAAACGCGCGAGCTTGTCTATAAACAGCGCCATGACGTCGGTCGCTTCCAGCATGGCACCAGGCTTCTTCACAACCACGGCCACCGCCACTTCGCCCCAACGCTCGTCGGGCTGACCAATGACAGCTGCCTCCAAGATATCAGGGCAATCAGCCAACAGGTTTTCAAGCTCCGCTGGGTAGATGTTTTCACCGCCGGAAATGATCATGTCTTTGGAGCGCCCCACCACCCAATAAAACCCGTTTTCATCGCAGCGGGCGAGATCACCAGATTTAAACCATCCGTCCTGAAACGCCGGGTTGTCTGCGTCATTCCAGTAAGACTGCATCACATTGGGTCCGCGGACCCAGACTTCACCCACGGTGCCCGGTGGCACGTCCTGCCCATTTGCATCGACCAGCCTCACGTCAACATTCAAGCCTGCCTTGCCAGCGCTGCCAGCATGCGCCATGGCTTCCACGCCACGCAGGTAGATGGATACGGGGCCGGTCTCGGTTGACCCGTAGACCTGGCAGACGGGCACCCCGCGTGCATGGAAACCGGCGATCAGCGTGGCAGGAATCGTGCTGGAACCAGTATTGAGCAGCCTCAGCGAAGATAAATCAATGCCGGTAAAATCTGCGTGTTCCAGCACGGCCCTCAGGGTAGCGGGCACCAGCACAGAAGTAGAGGGCTTCAGCCGCTGTACGTCACCCAGCCATTTGCCCGCATCAAAGCGCGCATGCAACGTGACTCTGGCACCTGCATAAAGAGCGGGCAAGGTCTGGATGCACAGCCCACCCACATGAAACATGGGCAAGGCGGTCAGCACGTGGTCGTCAGCTGTGAAGGCATGCGCATCGCCCGAGATAAGGCAATTGGCCAGCAGACCCGCTTGGGTGTGGACTGCACCCTTGGGCTTACCGGTCGTCCCCGATGTGTAGACCAGCAACACGGGTGATTCGGTCGTGCCTGCCAAATGGTCCGGGGCAACGGCAGAAGATTGGGGAATGGCAACCGGCCAAAACCGTTCTGCCGGGAGCACGCGGCAGTCATACTCGGCTATCGGCCCTGGGTTGCGATGGGCCTCATCGGCAACGACCACATCGGCACCCGCATGGGCCAGTATGGCTCTCAACTCCGCTGGAGCCAGCCGGTAGTTCAACGGCAGCAGCATGCCACCCAGTCGCGCCAGTGCAAACAGCAGCACCAGCATGGCGGGATGGTTCAGGCCCAACCAGGCCACGCGGTCGCCGGGTTTAACGCCCGCAGCTTGAAGCGTCAAGGTTGCAGCTTCAATGCGCCGCCAAAGTTCGCCATAGCTTGTGTCTGCGCCTTCAAAGTGCAGTGCCGTGCGATGCGGCGTGGCTCGGGCGTGCCGCGCGATGATGCCTGCCAAACCCCTGTCAGTCATGGTGGACGCGACTGCGGGGCTGGCATCAAAGCACGTCCGGCTCATCCTGCTCGCCGGACTCATACAGGCATTCGCGGCCCAATCGGTCTACACATAACTCGGCCGTCCACGGCAGCATCAGCGAGCCACAGCGCGAATCACGGTACATGCGTTCCAGCGGCAGGGTCTTGAGCATGGACTGCCCGCCACAGGTGCGCACGGCGATGCGGCAGATCTCGTTGGCGTTTTCCATGATGGTGTAATGCGCCGCGTAGAGCCCCAGGCGAATTTCCTTGGACGGGTCCACCCTGGCGGCACGCGCATTCTGCAAAAAAATCGCGCGGGTCTGCTCCAACCGGATCTTCATTTCGGCCACAGCAATCTGTTTGGTGGGATACATTCGCCGCTTCACCGGCGGCGCTGAACCTGACGATATGGGCACCTCACCCCGCAGGTACTGCACGGTGAAGTCGTACGCCGCCTGCGCAATGCCCATGTAGGTGGGCGACAAGGTGGCAAACATGTGCGGCCAGCGCACAGCGGCCTGGGCGTAAAGGCCTTCGGGGATCAGTCGTTCAATCTCGGGCACAAACACGTCCTTGAAGACCAACGTGCGCGACACCGTGCCACGCATGCCAAGCGGATCCCAGTCGCCCATGACCGATACGCCCGGCAAGTCTTTGTGCACCGCCAGGTAAAGCGAATCCCGCTGGGTGGCACCGGGCTTGTCAACCGTGCACAATATGCCGTAGTAGTCTGCTGCACCCGCCAGCGATGCAAAAATCTTCTTGCCGTTCACGACGTAGCCACCCTCTACTTTGCGTGCCAGAGTGCCAAACGGGGCCTTGCCAGCCGCCGCCGCGCCACCTTCCGAGAAAGGTTGTGAATACACTTTGCCTTCCTCTGCAATGCGCTTGTAGTGCACCGCGCGGTGGGCGTTATGGTCGGCGCGCTGCTCGGGCGTCATGTCCAGGTCGTCGGCAATGAAACCGGTCCACATGGTGGAGCTCACATGCATGTTCAGCGTGAGCGCCGTCGCGCCACAGTGGCGGCCAATTTCGGCAGCCGTCATCACATAAGTGGCAAAGTCCGCACCCCAGCCCCCGTATTGCTCGGGCACACAAATTTTGAGCAGGCCTGCTGCGCGCATGTCGGCGTAGTTTTCGAACGGGAAAACAGCATCACGGTCAATCTGTTCAGCGCGCGCAGCAAACTTGTTACGCCCCAGGTCGGAGGCAATCGCCAGCAGTTCTTTTTGTTTGGCGCTCAGCTCGGTGTAGTCACCTGCAATGCCGGGCGGCAAATAGCGCATGGCCGCGCTGGGGGGGGGCGAAAGGGTTGAGGACATCACAGGTCTCCTTGACTTGGCTTGACGTGGCCTGACTGTTAGGTCGGGAAATGCAGGTTCAAAAACTTGAGGATTGCGGCGTTGAACGTGTCCGGGTGCTCCATATTGCCCAGGTGCCCCACCCCCGG
>JANPAZ010000255.1:0-34985 GCA_031430225.1 Rhodoferax sp.
CGTGGTGCTCAACGCGTTGTGCATTGCCATTGCCTTGTCCGGTGTCGATTTGCACCAGTTTCTGATTGCCCTGTTTCTTCTGGGCGTGGGGTGGAATTTTCTCTTTACCGGCAGCACCACACTGTCATTGCAAACCTACACGCCAGAAGAAAAAGACCGCGCACAAGGTGCACTTAACTTCTTTGTGTTTGCCACCCTGGCGCTGAGCTCTTTCGCGTCTGGCGTGCTGGTCACCACGCGTGGCTGGGCTTTGCTGAACATGGGTTCGATGGTGCCCGTGGCGGTCACCGGGCTGGCCCTGTTGTGGCTCGCTCTGAGCCGGCGCAATGCCGCAAAGGCCGCCTGAAAAAGGCAGGCGCGCTGGCGTCCCAAAGCGGGCCTAAAACCGGATGTCCAGCCAGGTTTTCAGGGTGTCAAACACGGGCTCGGCGTCGAGCTCATTAAAAATTTCGTGGTACATAGCGTCAAAGCAGCGGGTGGTCACAAACTGCGTTGGCGCCGCAGCGGCAAAGGCCCGGCTACCCTGCGAACTGACAAGCTTGTCAGCGCCGGCATACATCAAAAGGGTCGGCAATTTCCAGAGCGGCGCGCAGGCCAGTGTTTCTGGGCCAGCCTCGGCAATGAAGCGCGCCAGCCTGGCAGAAACCCGGTCATGCACCAGCTTGTCGAGCTGATAAGCGTGAACCACAGCCGGGTCGTGAGAAATGTAATTGACGTTCAGCCCGTTGCTGACCAAAAGGTTCGGCACGACTTTGGGGAGTACCGCCACCAGTAACTTTTGCAGGGCATTCAGCCCCGCATCCAGTGCTGGGGATGACATCACAAGGCCTTCTACCGGACGCACATTCAGCGACACAAACCGGCCAGCCACCAAACCACCCATGCTGTGACCCATCAGGATCAGCGGGGTACCCTTGTTCATGCGCACCCGCGTGCTGTCAATGATGTCCGCCAGGTCACTCAGCAGGCGCTTGTCGTCCGGCAATCCACCCCGCGCGCCGCCGGACTCCCCGTGGCCGTACTGGTCGTAGCCACGAACCGCAAAACCCCATTCGTTCAGACGACGCGCGACATGGTCATACCGGCCCGCATGCTCGCCCAGGCCGTGGACCAGAATGACGACTCCGCGCAGGGTGCGTCCCTGTGCCAGTGGCCAATCCTGAACGGCAATATTGTCACCATCGCTGGCGATAAACGTGGATAGGGTGGACTCTGTAGACATGACACCAACGACTTCTGTAATTATGGGGAACTACCCAATCATCGTTGATATCAGGGCAGCCGTGCAATCACCTGCGCCACAGCGGCTGTCAACTTTTTGGCATAGGGCACATGCAAAAACTCGTTGGGGCCGTGCGCATTGCTGCGTGGCCCGAGTACGCCGCACACCATCATCTGGGCTTGTGGAAAGCCCTTTGACAACATGTTCATGAGCGGAATCGTGCCGCCCTGCCCAATGTAGCCACAGGGCGCACCAAAGTATGTTTGCGACGCCGCACCCAATGCTTCCTCGAACCAGGGCGCCGTGCCAGGCGCATTCCAGCCCGTTGAAGCACCTCCACCCTCAAACGTGACTTTGGCCTGGTACGGCGCATTGTCTTCCAGCAGCGCCTTGAGTTGCTGAACCGCTGACGCCGCGTCCACCAGGGGCGGCAAGCGCAGGCTGAGCTTGAAGGCGGTATAGGGCCGAAGCACATTGCCTGCGTCCTGCAAAGACGGGAAGCCCTCGGCACCAGTCACGCTCAAGGTTGGCGTCCAGGTGCGGTTCAGTAGCGCCTGCACGGGCTCTGTGGTGACAGGCAGCGCAAAAGCCGTTGAGCCACCGCAGTCGTAGTGTGCCCACGGGAAGCGTTTGTAGACCTCGTCGCCCAGAATGGCGGCCGTGGCTTTGGCTTGCGCCAACCGGTCTGCAGGCACCTCGCAATGAAAACTGGCGGGTAGCAGACGGCCCGTGGCGCTGTCTTCCAGGCGGTCCAGCACCTGGCGCATGATGCGAAAGCTTGACGGCACCAGGCCGCTGGCATCGCCAGAATGCACGCCTTCCGTCAATATCTCCACCTTGAGCACGCCACTGGCCATGCCGCGCAGGCTGCTGGTCAGCCAGAGCTGGTCGTAGTTGCCTGCGCCGGAATCCAGGCAGACCACCAACGCCACATCGCCAAGACGGTTTCGCCCTGGCTCGCGCAACGCATCGATGTATGGCAACAGGTCGTACGAGCCACTTTCTTCACAGGTCTCGATCAGGCCAACGATGCGCGGGTGCGGCGCACCCTGGGCTTTAAGCACCTGAATCGCTGCGATGCTGGCATAAACCGCGTAGCCGTCGTCGGCACCCCCCCGGCCATACAGCTTGCCGTCTTCATATTTGGGTGTCCAGGGTCCCAGGTCATTGCGCCAGCCGTTGAATTCGGGCTGCTTGTCCAAGTGGCCATACATCAACACGGTCTGGCCTGAAGCCGACGCGGTGTTGGCGCTGGCAGATGTCCCGCTCGATGCAGGTACTTCAAAAAACAGCACGGGTGTACGCGCGCCCATGCGAATGATTTCCAGCGTCAGGCCTTCAACCTTTTGCGCCAGCACCCAGTCGGCGGCATTTCGCAGCACGCGGTCAATAAAACCGTGCTTTGACCATTCGGGGTCAAACGTGGGCGACTTGGCGGGAATGGCGATGTAGTCGGTGAGCTGCCCCACCAGGTCATCGTCCCATTTCTGGCTGACCTGGCTCAGCGCCTGGGCAGCATTCAAGGCAAATTCGGGGATTCGGGCGTTCATGCAAAACTCCTTGGGGCATCGGTTGGCGGGTTCATCGCATTATGCGACGGCACACCCGCGTCAGAGCAGCAGGAAGTAAATCGCAATCAGGTACAGCGCACTGGCAAACACCTTCTTCAACGGTGCAATGTCAATGCGGTGGGCCGTGCGGGCACCCCACGGCGCAGTCAACATGCTGGCGCACGAGATGATGAACACACCGGGCAAATACAGGTAGCCCGCCGCGCCAGGCGGCATTTGCGGCAAGCCCCAACCCGCCCAGATATAGCCCACGGTGCCCGCCAATGCGATTGGAAAACCCAGCGCCGCCGACGTGGCTACCGCATTGTGGATGGTGACATTGCTCCAGGTCATGAACGGGACCGAGATAAATGCCCCGCCTGCGCCCACCATGGACGACAACCCGCCGATCACGCCGCCCGCGCCAAACAAACCCAGCTTGCCCGGCAGCACACGTGATGGCTTGGGCTTGCGGTTCAGGAACATCTGGGTCGCCGAGAACGCCACAAACAGCGCAAACAGCAGGCTCAGCATCTTGACTGGCATCGCCACCGCAATCCGCGCGCCAATCAACGAACCCGCCAAAATGCCCGGTGCGAGGGACATCGCCACAGGCCACAGCACAGCCCCGCGCTGATGATGTGCGCGCACCGAGGACAGCGACGTGAAACAGATGGTGGCTAGCGAAGTGGCCACCGCCATCTTGACGACGTGCTCAGCCGGGTAGCCGCGCGAAGTCAGGATAACCGTCACGAACGGCACCATCAGCATGCCGCCGCCAATGCCCAGCAGGCCCGCCAGGAAGCCGGTTACCAGCCCCAGACTCAGGAGTTCAACGACCAGCAACAGGTCTATATTCATCACGGTTTCGGGGGCGCTTCAGCAGCCCAATTGATCTGCCAGCGCCATGAAGTTGACAGCGTGAAAGGTATTGTCGGGCCTCGGTGCAACGTCCTTGAGGCGCTGGGCACCAAACTCGGCCGGGCGTTGAATATAGGCGGTGTGCAGTCCGCAGTCCCGCGCCGCCGCCAGATCGTCGTGGTGGGCCGCCACCAGCATCACCTCGGCAGGCGTGACGTCAAACACCCGGGCCACGCCCAGGTAGGTGCGTGGATCGGGCTTGTAGGCCTTGAACACTTCTGCTGACAACACGCAGTCCCATGGCAGCCCGGCGCGCTTGGCCATGTTGGTGAGCAGCCCCAGGTTGCCGTTGGACAGTGAGCAGATGGTGAATTTCTTCTTGAGCCGGGTCAGCCCCGCTACCGAATCGGGCCAGGCATCCAGCCGGTGCCACACCTTGTTGAGGTGGCGCTTTTGCGCCTCGCTCAGGTGATTGATCTGAAACGTTTTAAGGACCTCGTCAAGGATCATGCGGTGCAGGTCGTCTATCAGCGTCCAGCCCAGCTCGCCCGACATCACCCGGCGCATGGCCGGCTGATAGCCTGCGCGCCAGGCCAGGGCGAATTCACCCCCGTCCACGCCCAGACCCATCGCGTTCACTTCACGGGCAATGCTGCCATGCCAGTCGACCACGGTACCAAAGATGTCAAAGGCCAACACTTTGATGGCGTCTGGCGTGGGGATGGGATTGGGGATGGCGCTGGCAAGAAGGGTCATTTCAAAATTTCAAGAGTCATGTCGTGACGGCATTATTCAGCATACCAGCAGACTGAAGATGGCTATGCTTCAGTTTTAGTAGCAAACTATGCTCGTTCTATGTGGGCCAGTGGTCATTTTTATCTAAGGTTCCGACTGCCAATCGCCACTAACAGCGGTTTACCTGAGCCGCTGACCCGTGCCACACGCCTCGACCAATCTGGCAAGGCAGGCCATTGGCGATATGCAGGAGCGCTAGAGAAGAACTTCGGGGCTGCCATTTGAAAACTGGACACAAGAAACTGCGCTCCGCAAGCCCGAAGCTTTGCGCCAGGCAACACGGCACAATGGCGATCAATTTAGATACAAAGAGCATGAACATGAACCAAACGACCCCATCTCAACACGATGCAGAGGTCTTGATCGTTGGCGGCGGGCCTGTCGGCATGGGCCTGGCCATCGAACTCGGACAGCGTGGCGTGCGTTGCATCGTTGTTGAACGCTACGTCAAGCCCCAGCCCATTCCAAAGGGCCAGAACCTGACGCAGCGAACGATGGAGCACTTTCATTTCTGGGGTGCCGAAAAGCAGTTGCGGGCCGCACGTACCATTCCGCCTGAGTACGGCATTGGCGGGCTCACGGCTTACGGCACGCTGCTGAGCCCTTACGCCTACGATTGGCTGCAGCGCGACCTGGTCAAACAGTATTACTACACCGCTAACGAACGCTTGCCGCAGTACGCCACTGAAGAAGTTCTGCGCGCGCGTGCGGCGCAACTGCCGTCGATCCAGACGTATTACGGCTGGGACGCCGCGTCCATCACGCAAGACGACGCGGGCGTAACCGTGACCATCTCGGAACGCGCGGGCAAATCAGGCGGCGAAGGCGGCACAAAACGGGTCGTCCGTGCAGCCTACGCCGTGGGCTGCGATGGCAGCAGTTCGCGCGTGAGAGAACAAGTCGGCCTGACACAAACCCTCACAGCGCACGACCGCATGATGGTGTTGCTGGTCTTTCGTTCAACGGGACTGCATGAGTTGCTCAAGCGCTACCCTGGCAAATCGTTCTACAACGTACTGCAGCCGGCGCTCAAGGGCTACTGGCAGTTCTTCGGCCGTGTCGATCTGGGTAACACCTGGTTCTTCCACGCCCCCGTACCGCCAGGCACAACCGCAGACAACTTCGACTTTCGCGCCTATCTTCATGAGGCCGTCGGTGCCGAGTTCGAAGTCGAGTTCGAGCATATCGGCTTTTGGGATCTACGATTTGCCATTGCCGACGCCTACCGCATCGGGCGTGTTTTCATTGCGGGCGACGCCGCACACAGCCATCCGCCTTACGGAGGCTATGGCATCAACTCCGGCCTGGAAGACGCTCGCAACCTGGGGTGGAAGCTGGCTGCCGTGTTGCAAGGCTGGGGCGATGTGAAGCTACTTGACTCCTACGACGCAGAGCGCAGGCCGGTGTTCAAGTCAACCATTGACGACTTCATCGCCAAATCGATCAAGACCGACGGCGACTTTCTGGAGGCCTTTAGCCCCGAGCGCGACCTGGCCGCGTTTGAGCAGGCCTTGAAGGCGCGCGCACAGGGCGCTGTGGGCGAAGTACATGCCTTCGAGCCGAATTACGAAGGCTCATCTGTCATCTTGCCTGGCAGCGGAGAACGCGGCGTCAGCAGCGCCAAGGGATCGCACCGCTTTGAAGCGCGGGCTGGCCATCACCTCGCACCGGCCGTGCTGGATTCGGGTGTCAATGTGTTTGAGGCGCTCGGGCCCGGGTTCACGCTGTTGGCGCTTGGCTCGCATCCCGAGACTGTCCAGGCATTCCGGAATGCTGCTGCCGTGCTGGGCATACCGTTAACGGTGGTTGAGGCTCTCGCCGAGGGTGAATCGGCACGTTATGAGGCCACCCTGGTTTTAGTCCGGCCTGATCAATTCGTGGCCTGGTCAGTCGGTGAAGCGCCGGTCGCCATCGACGCGCCACACCAGATTCTCTCGCTTGCAACAGGCGCAAATGCCTCGGTATGACTCTGCCTCAGTCGCTTTGAACAGATCCGACAAACCTCACCGCGAAAACTTGAACACCGCCGTGCCCGCCATCAGGTTGGGTGCCATGCGCACCACGTGGCTGTCTTGCAGGCCGAAGCGGTCGGTAATGTTGAGCTGGTTGCGCTGTGCCAGGTCTTCAAAATCGGCGAATGTGCCCACGCGGATGTTGGGCGTGTCGTACCACTGGTAGGGCAGGCGTTTGGTCACCGGCATGCGACCCATCAGCACGGCCAGGCGGTTGGGCCAGTGGCCAAAGTTGGGGAATGCGACGATACCGGTCTTGCCCACGCGGGCGGTTTCGCGCAGCATGACTTCGGCGTTGCGCAGGTGTTGCAGGGTGTCGATTTGCAGCACCACGTCAAACGAGGCGTCGTCAAACATGGCCAGGCCTTCGTCCAGGTTGAGCTGGATGACGTTGACACCGCGCTTGACGCAGGCCAGCACGTTGGCATCGTCTATTTCGATGCCATAGCCGGTGCAGGCGCGGTTTTGCTGGAGGTAGGCCAGCAGTGCGCCGTCGCCACAGCCCAGATCCAGTACGCGCGAACCCGTTGGCACCAGGCTGGCGATGGCTTGCATTATCGAGATGTCGCTCATCTGGAGGTTGCCCCCACGCTTGTCGCTTTGCGTACTGCGCTGCCCCCCGAGGGGGCTAATTTTTCTAGGGGCGGCCCGTCGAAAAATTGCCCTCCCAAATCGCTGTAAATGCTATCAAAATAAGAGCGCACTACGCTCATATAGCGGGGGTCGTCGAGCAAAAAGGCATCGTGCCCATGCGGCGCGTCGATCTCGGCATAGCTCACGTCACGGCGGTTGTCCAGCAAAGCTTTCACCAGTTCGTGGCTGCGCTGGGGTGCAAAGCGCCAGTCGGTGGTAAAGCTCACCAGCAGAAACTTGCAAGTGGCGCGGGCCAGGGCATGGCTCAAGTCACCACCATACGTGCGAGCCGGGTCAAAGTAGTCGAGCGCGCGGGTGATCAGGAGGTAGGTGTTGGCATCGAAGTACTCGGCGAACTTGTCGCCCTGGTAGCGCAGATAGCTTTCAATCTGGAATTCAACTTCCTGCGTGGAGTATTTGTAGGGCGTGGGAAGCGCGGCGAGCGCCGCCGGGCCGCCCCAAGGCGCGAGGGCCACCTCGGGGGGCAGCGAACCACGCGCAGCGGGGAGCGTGGGGGCCAGTCTCTGCTGCCGCCCAAACTTCTCGTTCATCACGTCATCGCTCAGGTACGTGATGTGTCCAATCATGCGGGCAATGCGCAGGCCCCGTTTGGGCTTGGTTTCTGGCTTGTCACCGTCCGCGTAAAAGTGACCGCCATTGAAGTCGGGGTCGGTCACGATGGCTCGGCGCGCTACTTCGTTGAAGGCGATGTTCTCGGCCGTGAGATTTGGCGCGCTGGCAATCACCACGGCGTGGCGCACGCGGTTGGGGAACTGCAGCGTCCAGCTCAGAGCCTGCATGCCGCCCAATGAGCCGCCCATAACGGCCGCCAGTGTGTCAATGCCCAGCGAGTCGAGCAGGCGGGCCTGGGCGTTTACCCAGTCTTCAACCGTCATCACCGGAAAGTCTGCGCCGTAGATGCGGCCCGTGTCCGGGTTCACGTGCATGGGGCCGGTGGAGCCAAAGCACGAGCCGAGGTTGTTGACCCCAATCACGAAAAATTTGTGGGTGTCCAGCGGTTTGCCGGGGCCAATCATGGAGTCCCACCATCCTTCGGAATTGTCCTGCCCCGCGTACACACCCGCCACGTGGTGGGAGGCGTTGAGCGCGTGGCAGATCAGCACGGCATTGGACTTGTCGGCATTCAACGCTCCGTAGGTCTCAAAGCTCAGGTCATAGGCGCGCAGCGACGCGCCGCTTTGCAGGGGCAGGGCTCGCGCAAAATGCTTTGACTGTGGCGTGGCAATCAACATCTGTGAATGAAGAGTCAACAAAAAGGAGAACTGAACGAAAACCCAAAAAACAAAACCCGGCGACGCTTGCTTAATTGCTAAGGGCGGGCCGGGTGGTCGAGCGTCTTTAGCTGAATTTATTAAGCGCCCGCAAGCTGTAGCAAATCGGCGCGTGGACAGTATAGCAACTGCATGGCAAAAGGGTAGTCATGAACCGCCGCGACGGGCGCTCAACAACGGTTGGCTGCACACAACTTCGCACGCAAATGGCGCACCCACCCAATATTGGCGTAGTTTTTGCTTTATTTTGGTGCGTTTACGTAAAATCTCAAAAAACCGCACTGTTTACAGGCATTTATAACGATGGAGTCTCTATGGAAGCACTAAAACAGGGCGCGGATGCCTTGTTCATCCTCCTCGGCGCAGTCATGGTGCTCGCCATGCATGCCGGTTTCGCATTTTTGGAGCTGGGCACAGTCCGCAAGAAGAACCAGGTGAATGCGCTGGTCAAGATATTGGTGGATTTTTCTGTTTCTACCGTGGTGTATTTCATCGTGGGCTATGCCGTGGCCTATGGCACCAGCTTTTTTGTGGGTGCGGAGCAACTGGCCGCCAAAAATGGCTACGAGCTGGTCAAGTTCTTTTTCTTGTTGACTTTTGCAGCCGCCATTCCCGCGATCATTTCAGGCGGCATTGCAGAACGCGCCCGGTTTTGGCCCCAGCTGATTGCCACAGCAGTCATCGTGGGATTTATCTATCCCCTCTTTGAGGGCATCGCCTGGAATCAGAAATTTGGCATTCAGGCCTGGATCAAAGCATTGACGGGCGAAGAGTTTCATGACTTTGCCGGCAGCATTGTGGTGCACGCAGTGGGCGGCTGGATCGCCCTTCCCGCCGTCGTATTGCTGGGTGCACGGAGCAATCGCTATCGCAAGGACGGCGCCATTTCTGCCCACCCCCCCTCCAGCATTCCATTTTTGGCGCTGGGTGCCTGGATCCTGACCGTGGGCTGGTTTGGCTTCAATGTGATGAGCGCCCAGACGCTGGACAAAATCTCAGGGCTCGTGGCAGTGAACTCCTTGATGGCCATGGTGGGCGGAACACTGATGGCCCTTGTGCTGGGGAAGAACGACCCGGGCTTTGTCCATAACGGGCCACTGGCCGGTCTGGTTGCAGTCTGTGCAGGCTCGGACCTGATGCACCCGCTGGGCGCGCTGGTGGTTGGCGCGGTGGCCGGCGCCATCTTTGTGGTGATGTTCACACTGACCCAAAACAAATGGAAAATTGACGATGTTCTGGGTGTCTGGCCCCTGCACGGCCTGTGCGGCACCTGGGGCGGAATTGCCGCGGGCATTTTTGGCTCAAAAGCTTTGGGCGGGTTGGGCGGTGTCAGCCTCGGGGCTCAGTTTATCGGGACAGCCATGGGGGTCGCCTGGGCGCTGGTCGGCGGCGTGATTGTCTACGGTGTCCTGAAAATCACCATGGGGCTGCGCATGAGTCAGGAGGAGGAATACGACGGGGCCGACTTGTCCATTCACAAGATCAGCGCCTCGCCGGAGCGTGAGGCAAACTGGTAGCCCAAAGCGGCATGCGGCCTAACCCAGGGCCTTTGAAAGTCGGGGTGCCAGCAACGGATCAAGCGCCCATTTGCCGCAGCCAAAAACGGCCAGCCCGGCCAGCAACGCACCCCACAAAATGTGCTGCTGCAGGGCTGCTGGCGCGATGTCAGCCAGGGCGATCACGGCCACGGCATTGACGACGAACAGGCCCAGAGCGGCAAAGCGCCCCGCCAGGCCCAACACCAGCAAAACGGGCAGAATAATTTCACCGGCTGTGCCCAAAGCCGCAGCCGCCTCAGGCGACAGAATGGGCACCTTGTATTCGTCTGTGAACAATGCCACGGTGGTGCCCCAATCGCGCAGCTTGGTCAGCCCGGACATGAAGAACACCTGCGCCACATAGAGCCGGGCCAGCAATGCCGCCAGGGGCTGGGCGCTGTCAAGTGCCGTGCCAAAGGCGCGCCAGACCAGGAAAACCCGGTTGGCGATTGAAAGTGGCCGGGATACCGACGAGGTTCGGGCTTGAGTGATCATTTGAAATTTCTTTCAGGTTCAGGTTGAAAAGAATCGATTTCCATCTGTTCGACCGCGAGCAACAAGCCGGTCTGCACTGCCATGGGCAGCCATGCGTTGAAGTCCAGCCCCTGCGCCACGAGTAGCGCCGCACCAAGCGAAGCTCCGGCTGTCAGCGGCACGAGCAAGTCGGCTTCGCCGGGTATGGCTTCGCGCACGCGGGGCTGGTGACCCCAGCGCCACACCACGCTGTCTTCGGCAATGCGATCACCGATTTTGCGGCCAGCGTCCTCAAGTCCGGGCGCACCCTCAAGGTGAGCCGTCAGGATGCTGGCGACGGGCCAGGCGCTACGCACCACCTGGCAACCCGGTGCCAACACCAAGCGCAGTAAATCAGGGTCACCCGTCATCAAACGCTGAAAAGTGGACGGGTCAGCTTCTCGATCAGCACATCCTGTGCTGCCGTGCATCGCCCACTCGACCCGCGCAACATCCGGCAAAAAGGGCTCATCTGCCAGCTGGGCACTGGCACGCACAAAGTCAGCCAAAGCCCCGCCCCACTGCGCCAGGTCACCTTTAGCAGGGGGGTTGGCATGCCAGTAGGCATGAGCCAGCGCCGCGAAATTCTCGCTCCCCAGCAGTTGAGCCAGTACGGGGTAGGATGCCTGCAAAGCACGCTCAGCCAGCGCGTTTCCATTGGATTGATAAGTTTTTAGCCCACTGCCCCACGTATCCATTACATAGTTTGCTATGTTTTTGGAAGCGTTTTCTGAGGGCCATGTGAACAACGCATCCACCAGGGCCTTCTGCTGTGTTGCCAGCGTACTCACGAGGCAAGCTCACCCATCGCTTGCGCTGCCGCCTGCGCAACAGCTTTGGCGCGGCCCGCCTCATCGAGCAGAACGTCCAGCGCCGGAATATCTGTGTCCCACTCAATCAACGTGGGTACCAGGCCGAATCGCCGCACCGCATGTTCATAAATTTTCCAGACGGGTTCGCACACGCGGCTGCCGTGATCGTCAATCACGATGTTGCGGTTTTCGCTATGCACATGGCAATGTCCCGCAAGGTGCAGCTCTCCCGCGCTCAATGCGGGAATGGCGTCCAGCCATGCCATGCAACTGGCTACCGGGTCAGACGGATCTCCGGCAATTTCGGCATTCAACGCGTTGACATAAATATTGTTGACGTCCACCAGCAAACTGCATCCCGTGCGCCTGACAAGTGCCGTCAGAAAAGCCGCCTCGGACATCGGTGCTTGTGCACCATCCTTATCGTCTGCCTGTTTCCAGGCGATGTAGGCAGACAGGTTTTCAACCAAAATCGGCCTCTTGAGCCGGTCCTGCACCTTGTGAACGTTGGCACACAACACATCCAGCGCCTCCAGGTTGAAAGGAAGCGGCAACAGGTCAGCCGCGTGCACAACACCCGCACCGTAGGTAGCGCGTGCAAAGCAGGCATGGTCGCTGACGCGAATGGGTTCAATGCGCTGCACCAGGCTGGCAAGCTGGTCCAGATGCCAGTCGTCAATGCCAATGGCCGACCCCAGTGACAAACCAACCCCGTGCAAACTCACGGGGTAGTTCTGGCGACCCCGCTCCAGCACAGCCAGTGCAGCACCACCCTGTGCAAAAAAGTTCTCGGAGTGAACCTCCAGAAAATCAACCGCGGGCTGGCGCTCCATCAACTCGCGGTAATGCGGGTGCCGCCAGCCGATACCCACGTCCAGACCACCAACACTGTTGGCGTTTAATTGACGGTGGGACATGGCGGCGGACTTTGAACTCAAATCCAAAGGGACAGTCGGCCCTTAGCTCTTCTTCATGCCCTTGGCTTCATCCATGGACATGCCCTTCATGCTCTTGCAGGTGCCCTTGGCGACGTATTTCCACTCGCCTTTGTCGTCATTGACCTTGGACTGACCCGCGCAAGAGTGGGTGCCTGACAGGTTGGCACAGTCGTTTTGGCCGGCTTTGGCAATGCCATAGCACTTCTCCTTTTCCTGCGCGACAGCCGGTAGAGCCACTATGGCGAGGGACATCAGGGAAGCTGCGGCGGCGGCAATCATGGCACGTTGATTCATTTCAAATACTCCTAAGAATGACAGGTTGAAGAAAAAACCAGATTGATTCTGCCTGCGTCAAACGCAGCCAACACCTGGTTGAGCGTTCGTCAGGCGCGCCGCAGCTTTCTTACACCCAACGTGCAGAAAGCGTCAAGCAGAGATCTAACAAGGGCACACCGCCACCCATTCATAATAGGGCAGCGAAACCCGACTTCGCACCCCGCACATACCCCGAGGCACCGTACTTTGGCAGACACAACGTCACCCCCTGCGGCCACGTTCGAGCAACAACTGGTAAGCCACCGCGACTACCTGATGCGCTTTGCCCGCCTGCAATTGCGCAATGAAACGTGGGCTGAGGACGCAGTTTCAGAGACCGTGCTGGCGGCGCTGGCCAAACCGCAGTCGTTTGGCAACCGGTCGCAGTTGAAAACCTGGCTGGTGGGCATTCTCAAACACAAGGTCATCGACACCCTGCGACATCACAGCCGAGAAGCTTGCATTCTGGATGCTGCCGAAGACGACGATGCTGACCCCATTGACTACATTGGCTTCAAGGCCGACGGGCACTTTTCGCAGGCGCCCGCCGAGTGGGGCAATCCGGTTGAGCAAATCAGCAGCCGCCAGTTTTTTGAGGTGCTCGACGCATGCGCCAACAAGCTTCCTGCGATGCAAGGCCGACTCTTCCTCATGCGGGAATGGCTGGAGCTTTCAAGTGAGGAAATCTGTAAGGAACTGGACTTGACGCCGACCAACCTTTACGTCCAGCTTCACCGTGCAAGGTTGCGGCTGCGAGAGTGCCTTGAACTGAACTGGTTTGCCACTGCAAAATCAAAATGATCCCTCTCAACCGTTCCTGCAAAGAAGTCACCGCGCTGGTCATCGCACGGGAAGACCGGGACTTGCCATTGACCGAGCGACTTGCGCTGAGGCTTCACATGGCCATTTGCTCCGCCTGCCCAAAGTTTGAGCGCCAAATTCTCACCATGCGAAATGTCATGAAGCCGTGGCAGAACTACGAGGCCGATTCGCCGGACGGGGGCATGCCACCGCACTGAAAACGGGGCGCATATTTGTGCGCCGCTACGAGCCGGGGTGACCCGAATTTTCAGAAATACCAAAAAAAGTTGGCGATTTTTCCAAGTTAAAGCATAATAGTGAGGTATTGCCGAGAATCGGCGTACGAGTTTGCGGTGTTTAGTCAGTTTCCCTTCTGCTTTAGTCTTTGACTAGTTTGTTGATTGTGGGTTGATAGTGGTGATCGGACTCCATCGCGTTTTTGAGTTATTTTGAGGAGTCCTTTCATGGGCAACAAACTTTACGTAGGCAACCTGCCTTATTCTTTCCGTGACGAAGACCTGCAGCAGGCATTCGCAGCTCACGGTACCGTTTCCAGTGCAAAAGTCATGATGGAACGCGACACGGGTCGCTCCAAAGGCTTTGGCTTTGTCGAAATGGGCAGCGATGCAGAAGCACAAGCAGCTATCAATGGCATGAACGGCCAACAGTACGGCGGTCGTGGACTCGTCGTGAACGAAGCCCGCCCCATGGAGCCACGTGCTCCTCGTAGCGGAGGCTTCGGCGGTGGCGCTGGCGGCGGCGGCGGTGGTGGTGGTTACGGCGGTGGTGGCGGTGGCGGCGGCCGCAGTGGTGGTGGCGGCGGTTACGGCGGTGGTGCTGGCGGCGGCGGCGGTCGTAGCGGCGGTGGCGGCTATGGCGGCGGCGGTGGCGGTCGTAGCAGCTACTGATCTGCTGGTTGGCAAATCTGCCATCCGTCAATTAAAAGGGGCCGAAAGGCCCCTTTTTGCATCTTGGCCACTTTGTCAACACTGTCGCATAATTGTCATGTGCAGTTTCCTGGAGTCTTGAGATGGGCAATAAGCTTTACGTCGGCAATCTGGCCTACACCGTGGGTGACCGTGATCTTCAACAGACATTCAGTCCATTCGGTACCGTACAAAGTGCCAAAGTCATGATGGACCGGGAGTCCGGCCGCTCCAAAGGTTTTGGATTTGTAGAAATGGCAGACGATGCGCAAGCACAGGCAGCCATAGTCGCACTTAACGGCCAACCCGTCGCTGGTCGCAATCTGGTTGTCAATGAAGCCCGCCCCATGGAAGCACGTCCACCGCGCAGCGGTAGCGGCGGACTGGGTGGGAGTGGCGGCCGAAGCGGCGGTGGCTATGGCGGCGGCGGCAATGATGGCGGTTTCCGCAGCCCCTATGGAAACGGCCCTCGTGGCGGTGGCCGAAGCAGTGGCGGAGGTAGCGGGGGTGGCAACTACTAGGTTGCAGCCTCTCCCTCTATTAAGCGGGGCCAAGTGTCAGTCCGCAGCACCTTGTCGCGGTTTTCTGGCGCGCCCTGAAAACGCCCGGTCAAAAACGCAGTTCGGCAAGAGGCGAAGCACTTTCGCAACGACGCCCATTTGCCACGGAATCACCCGGTAACTAATACCGGCCTCAATGGTCCAAAACGCCTTGTCTGCAAAGTCTTGAGGCTTCATGAGAAATGGCATGGCGTAGGCATTGCGTCGGGTCAATGGTGTGTCTATGTAGCCCGGGCACAAAGTAACGACCTTCACACCGGTCCCACGCAACTCTACCCTCAGGCATTCACAATAGCTGATCAACGCAGCTTTGCTGGGGCAATTGGCGCCATGGCCTGCAAAACCACGCACGCCATTGACACTTCCAATGCCGACAAGCGTCCCCGACCCACGCGTGATCATCGCTGCCAGAAATGGATGGAACGCAGCCGCCGTACCGACGTTATTGGTGGCAAACGTCCGGGCCATGACATCAAGGTCCGCGCGATGGGCAGTATCCACACCAATGCTGACTCCGGCACAGGCAAGCACCACATCGGGCACGCCTTGACGGGCAATGCAATCCCTGGCTGAAGCCAACAAGTTGTCGGTCACCGCCACGTCCGCACTGTAAGTCTGATAGCGGCCGGGAATCAAACCTTGCCTGACAGCCCAGTCCTCCACCTCAGCCGTTCGTCGAACCACAAGAGCGAGCGCGTAGCCAGCTTGATAAAACCGCAGGGCCAGCGCTTGCCCGATACCGCTGGATGCCCCCGTGATGAAAACCAGCTTGTCCATTGGCGTTCCTTGAAATTTGGTCGCTATAAGGCCGCTATTTGATGTCACCTGGCACGAGAGTGCCTCTTACCCGTCCTTGGAGCTGCATCACCTGGTCAATGTTGTTGAAGTCCATTGAATCTGCCGTGAATCGGTCCTTGCCTCGGGTCAACTGCACCGGCTTGTTCGACCTCACCTGTTCCTTGTTGAGAAACGCATGAAGAAACTCACCTCTGAACTCCATGCGTGGCATGGCAGCCTTGCCAGTAACTGCCTCACGAACAACTAGCGCGTTGCCAAACAACTGCACTTCGGAACCGTCAGCATTGGTGATAGCGAGATTTGCGGTCGCTGTCGTCAGCCTTCCCTGCTCGTTGAAAGAACGTATACGAACCCCGTCAATCTCAAGCGTGTCCGTGTCGGGGTAATGTCGTGCATCGGCGCCTGACACCTCACTTTTGAGACGACCCGTACTGTCAAACGTTTTGACAGAAAACTTCTTCATGAAATAGTCGGGGTCATGCGTCAGGGGCCGGTCAGCCTCGGGAGCCAAAAACACAGGTGTACTGCGGACAAGCCAGTAGGTACCCAATGCCAACACGCCCATTAACAAAATTGGCAAATACATGGAGATGCGATCCCACCCGGCGCGCAGCAATCGAATCACCTGCCCACATCCTCCAGTAGATCTGCATACTTACCACTTGCAACCAGCAGCAAATCACAAAACTCCCGGGCAGCCCCGGCACCGCCTACCGCCGCGGTCACATAATCTGCGCGCGCAATGACTTCTGCATGGGCGTTCGGCGGAGCGCACGCCAAGGCGCACTGCCTCATGACCGGCAGGTCGGGCCAATCATCGCCCATAGCTGCAGCCTGATGCCACGCCAACCCCATAGACCGAAGACTCTGCTCGGCCGCTGGACGCTTGTCTTCCGTACCAAAGTGGGCATGGGTAATGCCCAACGCCGCCAACCGCACCCGCAAAGGCGGAGAATCCCGCCCGGTAATGACAACGGGTGTGATGCCGACACGCTGCAACAGTTTCAACCCCTGTCCATCGAGCGTATTGAATCGCTTGAGCGTTTCACCGTGCTCGGAAAAGTAAATACCACCATCCGTCAAAACGCCATCCACGTCGAAAAATGCAACGCGAACAGACCGCCCCTTGAGCAAAAGCTCTGACGCAAAAGTCAGCATCGGGGTTGTCGGGAAAGCCATGGTGTCTAAATGACCTTGGCCCGCATCAGATCGTTTGAGTTGAGAGCCCCACACAACAGGCCATCTGGATCAACCACGAGAACACTGGTGATCCGGTTTTGCTCCATCAACTCAACCGCATCCACCGCCAACGCATCCCGATTGATCGTTCGCGGTCGGGGAAACATCACTTGTTGAGCCGTTGTCGCCCGCAAGTCAGTACCTTTCTCAACCAGCCTGCGCAAGTCACCGTCCGTGAAGATACCAAGGATCCGGGATTCGGCATCCACAACAGCTGTTGCACCCAAACCCTTGGCACTCATTTCCCGCATTAACTCACTGAATGTGGCTGTGGCCGGTACTTGCGGTATCGCGTCGCCACGTCGCATGACATCGCTCACGTGAGTGAGCAACTTTCGCCCCAAAGCACCCCCTGGATGCGATCGTGCGAAGTCATCTGCCTTGAAGCCGCGCGCGTCAAGCAGAGCCACCGCCAGCGCATCACCCATCGCCAATTGCGCGGTCGTGCTGGCCGTCGGCGCCAGATTGAGCGGGCACGCTTCCTTGTCCACGCCACTGTCCAAAACGACATCGGAATAGCGGGCAAGTGAAGACGTCGCATCCCCCGTCATTGCTATCAGGGGAACGCCCAGGCGCTTGAGCATTGGCAAAATTGCCATCAACTCTTCGGACTCACCGCTATTTGAGATGGCCAGGACCAAATCTACTGGCTTGATCATGCCAAGATCCCCATGGCTCGCCTCAGCCGGGTGCACAAACATGGCTGGTGTCCCCGTTGACGCCAGCGTTGCCGCTATTTTTCGACCAATGTGCCCACTCTTGCCCATACCCATCACTACCAAACGGCCTTGAACGCCCAGAACCATCTCAACGGCTTGGGCAAATGCGTCTCCCAGACGCTGCTTAAGGCCCACAATGGCTGCCGCCTCAATATCGAAAGTCTCCTCAGCAAGACAAATTGCACGTTGCGCACGTGTGGCTTTGTCCATGATCAGTTGCGCATTCATCGCTGCATTTTATAGAGCCAACCCGAAGGTGCTGCTGAACTATATTGATAGTATCCACACATGGGCGCTCTGGAACTCACGCTTTTGTATCTCTTGGCTGCGGTGCTGGGCGTTGTGGCGTGCCGGTCCCTCAAATTACCACCCATGCTGGGTTACCTCGTTGTCGGCGTGGTGATTGGCCCCAACGCGCTGGCACTTGCGCAAAATTCGGACGGGGTTCGCTATCTGGGTGAGTTTGGTGTGGTGTTTTTAATGTTTGTCATCGGGCTTGAGTTCAACTTGCCCAAACTGCGCGCCATGCGCCGCCATGTATTTGGCCTGGGCTTGTTTCAAGTCACTCTCACCATACTGGGCGCCACATTTTCATCACTCAGCCTGGCTGCGCTTGCTCCAAAGATGTGGGGGATGAGCTGGCAAACCGCATTGGCACTGGCCAGCGCCCTGGCCATGAGTAGCACAGCGATTGTTGTGAAGCTGATGTCCGAGCGGCTTGAAATGGAGTCCGAGCACGGCAAGCGCGTCATGGGGATCTTGTTGTTTCAGGATTTGGCTGTGGTGCCGCTGCTGGTCCTGATTCCCGCATTGGGTGCGTCAGGAGAGCAACTGATTGGGGCTTTGGCCATTGCGGGCGTCAAGGCCGCCCTGCTGATCACCGTGTTACTCGTAGGCGGCCAGTGGGCTATGCGCTGGTGGCTCACCCTGGTCGCTCGTCGCAAGAGTGAGGAGCTGTTCGTCCTGAACCTTTTATTGGTCACGCTGGGGCTGGCATGGATGACGGAGCTCGCCGGCCTGAGCCTTGCTCTGGGAGCCTTTATTGCGGGCATGCTGATCTCGGAAACAGAATACAAGCACCAGGTGGAAACTGATATCAGGCCATTTCACGACGTATTGCTGGGCCTGTTTTTCATCAGCATTGGCATGATGCTGAACTGGCGTCTGGTGCTTGAACGCTGGGAGCTTGTTTTGCTCTTGGTGACCGTGCCCATCTTGTTCAAAGCCGCCTTGGTAACCCTGCTAGCGCGCGCGTTGGGCGCAACAGCGGGTGTTTCGCTGCGCACCGGGCTTTATCTGGCTCAGGCGGGCGAGTTTGGTTTCGTGTTGCTCACCCTTGCTCAAAAAAACAGCTTGGTACCGCCGACGCTCCTGAACCCTATTCTGGCCAGCATGGTTTTATCCATGTTGGCCACACCATTCATCATCATGTACGCCAACCGTATCGTGATGAAGCTGGTCAGCAGCGAATGGCTGCAACAGTCCCTGCAAATGACCACAATTGCACGCAAGTCCATCAACGCCAACAGGCACGTCATCATTTGCGGCTACGGTCGTTGTGGACAAAATCTAGCTCGCATGCTGGAACGTGAAAACATTCCCTATATGGCGCTGGACCTGGACCCAGACCGTGTGCGTCAGGCTGCTGCTGCGGGAGACTCCGTTGTCTTTGGCGATGCGGCCCGTTTGCAGTCACTGATGGCAGCCGGCCTGGCCCGCGCCAGCGCGGTGGTCATTACCTATCTCGAAGTCGCCGGCGCCCTGAAAGTACTAGCCAACATTCGCAACCATGCGCCGCAAGTTCCAGTCATTGTCCGCACTCAGGATGATCACGACCTGGAAACACTGCAAAAAGCCGGAGCGACAGAGGTGGTGCCTGAAGCCATCGAAGGGTCGTTAATGCTGGCGAGCCACGCATTGGCACTGGTTGGCGTACCCATGCGCCGGGTTATCCGCATCGTACAAGACCAGCGCGATGCGCGCTACAACCTGCTGAGGGGCTATTTTCACGGCGCTGACGATGACTCTGTCGATGAATTGCACCACGAAAGACTGTCCACATTTAATTTGCCACTGGGAGCTAAATCGGTAGGCAAACCACTTGCCCATTTCGCGCTGCATGCTTCGGGCGTTCGCATCGTCAGTTTGCGGCGAAGCAGCGGTAAAGTGATTGCGCCTTCAGACGACGCACTGCTGGAGAGCGGTGATACTCTGGTGTTATCTGGCCAGGCTGAAGCACTGGCAATTGCCGAACAAAAACTTCTTAAAGGCATAAAAGGCCTTTAGAGCGTTCAATTCAGCTGGAAAGCCCAATTCATGCAAAACATCAGCGTCAACCAATATCTCCGGGACAACATTCGCACCGTGCCTGACTGGCCCGCGCCAGGCGTGCAGTTTCGAGACATCACGCCCTTGCTGCAAGATGCCAAGGTTTTTCGCGTGCTGATAGATGCCTTTGTGCATCGCTATATGGATGCCGCCATGCGTCCGGACGTCGTGGCGGGTCTGGACGCACGCGGTTTCATTTTGGGCGCTGTTGTGGCCTATGAGCTCAACGTTGGCTTCGTGCCTATCCGAAAGAAAGGCAAGCTTCCTTTCACCACGGTAGAGGAAACCTACGAGCTCGAATATGGCAGCGCAACGGTTGAATTGCACACGGACGCGGTCAAACCGGGTGACCGCGTATTGCTCATTGATGACCTGATTGCCACTGGTGGCACCATGATGGCCGGCAAAAAACTGTTGGAAAAACTCGGCGCGGTTGTCATGGAAGGGGCCGCGATTGTCGACCTGCCGGAATTGGGAGGGTCGGAGAAGTTACGCGCAAGCGGTTTGTCGCTTTTTACCCTGGTTGACTTTTCGGGACACTAAAGCATATGAAATGCAGCATCTGTCGGCACGGAAACCACTCAGTTCAACTCTCCATACTGCGTCCCGCTCAGAGGTGACGCACGTTCAGCGCCCTCTACCAGTTCCGTATTTTCAAACTCAGGTTCTCGGGCCGGGTTACGTCGACCGGATTTCACGATTTCACCGGGCGCGACCAATGGCGTCACGGTGTTTGCCGATGCCAGCGCGTTCTTGAAAGCGACCACTTCATCCGCTTGCAGCGGTTCATAGCGTGATGCCTGGGAGGCAACGGGTGCCGTTGCCGCAACCGCCATTGCAACCGGAACCGCAGAAGACCGCAAAACCGCTGGCTCATTTTGAGGCATGGGTGTCAACGGCGCAGGTCGGGAAATAGACACACCAGAATTTGGCTTCGTCGCAGTCAATCCCGCAGTTACGTGCTCATTCAGACGCCAATACACAGCTGTCACAAGAATGTCGTGCCGCGATTTGGCGCTCTGGGCAATCACGGACTCTATTTCGGCAAGACGTCCCGTCTCACCTGCCGCCTGCTGGGATAAATCCATCATGATCAGGTACTGCTTTCCGCGGGGATCCAACGACAGCACCTTGAATTTATAGCTGGCAGACAACACGCCTGCCCGAGTCATCGCATCACGTACAACTGTATAGAGTTGCTCCCTGCGTTCAAGTCGCTCGGTCTTGCGACTGCCGGAGGTGCTGTCCGGTGGTGGGGCCGCCTTGGCTTGCAACCGGTTCGGAGATATCAGGGGCACCGTTGCAGCATCAGGATTAAGGCCGGAGCTCTCGGGTGGGCGGACAGGCTTGGGCGATGCTTTTGGAGAAAACCAGCTAAACAGGGACATTTGCTACTTTCCTGAGTGTCTGCCGGAAAATTCGGCCCCTACCCATGACAAAAAATGGAGTGTACCCCCGACACTTGCACAGTTTCAAGCAACGGTAGAAAAGTGTCCAACGATCCCGGGACTACCATTTCCTCGCAGAGTCAAGTGACGGATATTCGTTTGCGCCGGTCGGTCATGCGACGGGTGATGACAGCTCCCAAGCCCAAAGACAGCGCCAAAGCCACCCTGGGCAACTTCTGAGACAACTCATTAAAACGGATGTGGGTCAGGTTCCAAAGCTTACAGTCGCCGACCGCTTGGACAGTAGCGTTGCGAGGCATTTGTGAAAAAAACCCCCCTTCCCCAACCGCTGACCCGGCATTCAGGATAGCCAAGTGCACCCGCCCGGTTTCATCTTCAAAGTGAACGCTCAAGCTGCCTGCCTCCAGAAAATACAGCGTTCGGTCGAGCGATCCCTGGGCAATCAACATCTGGCTTTGTGACAATGAAAACGGCTGCAAAAATGGTGCCAGTGCCTCCCACTGCGCAGGTGTCACCGTCTTGCTCAATGAGTCATCAACCGTGTTTTCCGTGACCGCTGCAATCAGGCCCTTGATATTAGGTGGATTGGCAGCGCCGGACGATGACTGGAATATTGCATTCATGGGTATGCACCTTACCCGCATTTTTTATTGCTTGCAACTGGGAGTTCAAGACGTCAGACTTGTCCTTCGGGTCGCACGATCAAAAGCTTACTTCCCTATGCAGAAGCTCGAAAAAATCACGCCGAGAAGATCATCAGGGGTGAACTCACCCGTAATTTCGTTGAGCGCATTTTGGGCCAGACGAAGCTCTTCAGCGAGCAAGTCCAGCAATTGCGCCTGGCTCAGTAAATGGAGTGCCGCCTGGGCCAAATGCCCGTCTACGCGGTCGAGTGCTTTTACGTGCCGTTCGCGTGCTATGTAGACACCTTCGGCGCCGGCTTGCCAACCTCCAAGACTCAATAGGCGCTGCCGTAGGGCGTCCATTCCTTCGCCCGTTTTGGCAGACAGCTGTAGGGAGAGCCCGCCAGGAGTGTCGTCGCCCTGCTTTCGCGTACCCGCATGACTTTCGCCAGCGTCCAACTTGTTCCATACATTGACGACGGGAATTGATGGAGGCAGTTTTTGAGCTAGCGCCCAGGCGATAGCAGCATCAGCAGCTATGTAATCATTAGCTGACGCGCGCGTCAAATCGTGTAGAAACAAAACCGCATCAGCAGTGCTGATTTCCTCCCAAGCACGGGCTATACCGATTTTTTCAATTTCATCACTGCTTTCACGAAGGCCCGCCGTGTCAATGACGTGAACCGGCACACCTTCAATCTGTATAGTTTGCTGGACTTTATCTCGGGTCGTCCCGGCAACTGGCGTCACGATGGCGAGCTCGGCACCTGCCAGCGCATTGAGCAGCGACGACTTGCCAGCGTTGGGCTGGCCAGCAATCACCACCTTGATGCCTTCACGCAGCAAGGCGCCCTGCTGGGTTCGCTTCATCACCTTTGACAGCATTTCTCGCAAGCGTTCCAGTTGGCCTTGAGCATCTGCCTTACGCAGAAAGTCAATCTCCTCTTCCGGGAAATCGAGCGTTGCCTCAACCAGCATCCGCAATTGAATCAGCGCATCGCGCAAAGCGTGGATCTCGCGCGAAAACTCGCCCGAGAGTGACCTGCTCGCACTTCGGGCCGCAGCCTCTGTGCTGGCATCGATCAAGTCAGCAACGGCTTCCGCCTGGGCTAGATCGATTTTGTCGTTCAGAAACGCGCGCTGGGTAAATTCGCCCGGCCGCGCCACCCGCATGTCAGGAAACCAGGGCGCACCGGTCGCCGGATTGACGGCCAACGCTGCATCAAGGCAACGTGCCAGTACCAACTGCAACACCACCGGGCCGCCGTGCACTTGCAACTCCAGCACATCTTCCCCGGTATACGAGTTGGGCGCCGGGAAATGAATAGCCAGCCCGTGATCAATTGGGCTTCCATCGCCTGCGCGAATTGGCAAGTAGGTTGCTTCCCGGGCCTTCAGTTTTCGGCCACACAGTTCATCGATGATGAGTGACACCGATGGGCCAGACACCCGGACGATGCCAACAGCACCCCGTCCGGGGGCCGTGGCAATTGCTGCTATGGGGTCGTGGTGGCTCGCCAGCATGGCGTCACAGCCATAACGTCAGGAAAACTTGGGCAAGTTGAACTGCGGAGGCACGCCCATACGTGTATTGATGATCCACTGCTGGGCAATCGACAAAACGTTGTTCGTGATCCAGTACAACACCAGCCCGGCCGGAAAGAAGAAAAACATCACGGAAAACGCCAATGGCATGTACCACATTAGCTTTGCCTGCATTGGATCCGGTGGCGCGGGATTCAGCGCGGTTTGCAACATGGTGGTGGCAGTCATGACCAACGGCAAAATATAGAACGGGTCTGGCGAAGACAGGTCATGAATCCAAAGGGCCCAGGGTGCATTACGCATCTCAACACTGGACAACAGCACCCAGTAAAGCGCAATGAAAACGGGGATCTGAATCATGATGGGGAAACAGCCGCCCATCGGATTAACTTTCTCTTCACGGTAAATGCGCATCATCTCCTGCTGCATTTGCTGCGGATTGTCTTTCAGGCGCTCGCGCATTTCGGTGATCTTGGGGTTGATTGCCTTCATCTTTGCCATGCTGGCATACGCTTTGGCATTGAGCCAGTAAAAGGCCGCTTTGAGCAACAAGACCAGCGCAACTATAGACCAGCCCCAGTTACCAATGAAGCTATAGAGCTTGTCAAGCAGCCAGTACAACGGTTTGGCCAAAATGGTCAGCCAACCATAGTCTTTCACCAGCTCCAGTCCGGGCGCCATGGCTTCCAAAACTTTCTCTTCCTGGGGACCCACAAAGAACCGCGCTTCGACGCCTTTGGTTGCACCGGGTGCAATTGTGTCTAGCGAAGTAATCATGCCCACAGAATACAGATTGGTATCCACTTTGCGCATGAACAGGTCACGCTTGATGCCCTCGCCGAGCAGCCACGCGCTCGCAAAGTAGTGCTGCACCATGGCGACATACCCGTTTTGAGCCTGCTTTTCTATTTCAACCTTGTTCTTTTCAATGTCGCTGAACTCCACTTTTTGATACTTTTGGGCCCCGGTATAAACAGCTGGCCCGGTAAAGGTCGAGTAGAACGACGACTCGCCAGAGGGCTTGTTGCCATCGCGCACCAACTGCAAGTACAGTTGCGGCGAAACAGGCACAGCACCCGTATTCACGGCCTCGTGCTTTACCGTCATGGCGTAGGCCCCGCGAGCCAGCGTATAGGTTTTGATTAACCTGACTCCCCCTTGATCAGGGGACTCAAACTTCACGATGAGTTCGTTGACGCCGTCTTTGAGCACTCGCTCGCCCGGCGCGACCGTCATGATCGTTTTATGGTTGGGAAACGAGCCATTTTGCGCCCCGGCTGGCCCGGCAATAAGACCCGTTTGTGCAACGTACGTCCGATCTTTACTTTCGTCCAGCAGTACAAAGTTCTTGGCCTTGTCTGCCATGTCAATCTGCTTGACAAACTCGGCATGCACCATTGAACCACCCTCTGTATCAAACGTAAGTTTGAGGACGTCAGTGGTAACAACCAGGCGTTCACGCGATGCAACGCCCACCACAGGAGCAATAACACCAGGGACAGCACCGGCGCTGCTCTGACCCGGGACCTGCGGACTGCTTGCCGGCGAAGGCAAGGCGCTAGAAACCGGCACGCCCGAAGCAGTTACTGCTGGCGCACTCAATGTCGCACCGGGCTTTACAGGGCTTGGGAAAAAGGTCGCCTTGTGGCCGTTATAGACCTGCCACTGATCCCACAGCAAGACCATGGAAAAGCCAAAGATCACCCACAAAATGGTGCGGCGAATATCGTTCATGAAGGGGTCTTTTGAGAAGTGAGGGAGAACAGCCGCCTAAACAGCCGGGGTTTTTCAAGTGGTACAGGATCGTGCCCACCTTTGCACCAGGGGTTGCACCGCCCCAATCGGGACAACGTCAAATAGCTGCCGGCCGAAGCCCCATGCTTTTCGAGCGCTTGTATTGAGTAGATGGAACAGGTCGGCTCAAATCGGCAAGAGGAGCCCAACCATGGACTGAGAAACAGCCGGTAGGTCTTGACAAAAGCAATCAGAACGGCCTTGATCATGGCGTTGCGTGCGCAGCACGGGGACCCACCGAATCAATTTTTGCAAACAGTTGCCTTAGCTCCAACAACACCGCTGCCTTGAGTGCGTCTGAAGTCGCGCTCACAAACCTCGTTTTGTCAAAGCCTGCGCGCAAACGAACCACATGGGCGGCACAAGGAAGCGTGAATTCCATAGATGAACTAAAGCTATAGATTTGCCGCTTTATGGCATTTCTGGTCACAGCACGTTTCGCCCACCGTTTGGGCACCATCGCACCTATCCACACATCGTGCAGTGCAAAAAGTGGCTTATGCACTGCTTCAAAAGGAATTTGCTTCAACTGCGACGAGCCAGCGGCATCCAAAGCCACGCAATGCAACGCAAAGTGCACAGTACGGGCTATGGTTTGCCCAGCCAGTACCGCTTGAAACTGGGTCCGTGTTTTCAGTCGCTGCACGGCATCAAGGCACCGGCGTTGCGCTCGTGCAAATCTGTAGTGCAAAAAGCTCGGACTGTCAGGCCCAAGCCTCAGACTGCCAGGCGCTTGCGCCCTTTGGCACGACGGGCATTGATCACAGCGCGACCACCGCGTGTCTTCATGCGCACCAGAAAACCATGGGTGCGGGCGCGGCGAATTTTGGAAGGTTGATAAGTACGTTTCATTTTGAAATCCGGTGATCTAATTCAGGAAAGCCTTCCATTATCGCAAATTTCTTGAATGGCGGCAACACCTTACAGACTCAACAGTGAGTAACGCTGGAAGTAGGCCTTGCGTCTGACAAGCAATGTCGCCGAGCTTGTGGATAAATCCTTGCTAAATTACAATTCCCAACGCTAGAATTCAGAACTATCCACAGAGCCAAAAAGAATAATGACAGAGGGACAATACAGCAACCATTCAGGCAAATTGGGGCCTGATGCGGGACAAAGTCTCTGGCAAACCTGCATTGAACAACTTGCCCAGGAGTTGCCCGAACAACAGTACAACACCTGGATCAAGCCCCTTTCTGCCAAGGTCACTGATGACCTGTCAAAGGTAACCATTTTTGTTGCCAATCGCTTCAAGCTCGATTGGGTGCGGGCCCAATACAGTGGCCGGATATCCGCACTTCTTGAGAAGTTTTATGGTCAATCCATAGCTGTAGAGTTAGCGCTTGCTCCTCGTGAAGCACCTGCCAAATATTATGCTATGGCGCGTGGAATTGAATCGGTACCTGTTGAGGAAGTTCCTGAGCTCGGTGAAGAAAGGATTCACAACGGTCCTCAAAATCGGCTCAATACCGGACTTACCTTTGACACCCTCGTTGAAGGCACTGCCAACCGCATGGCACGAGCAGCAGCCATGCATGTTGCTACCATGCCAGGGCATCTCTATAACCCTCTTTTTATCTACGGCGGGGTGGGTTTGGGCAAAACTCACTTGATGCACGCTGTGGGCAACAAACTGCTGCAAGATAAGCCCCAATCCAAAGTTCTCTACATCCATGCAGAGCAATTTGTCTCAGATGTGGTTAAGGCCTATCAGCGCAAAACTTTTGACGCATTCAAAGACCGGTATCACTCGTTAGATTTACTGTTAATCGACGATGTTCAATTTTTCGCAAACAAAGAGCGGACGCAGGAAGAGTTCTTTAACGCCTTTGAAGCACTGCTTGCGAAGAAATCACACATTGTGATGACCAGTGACACCTATCCCAAGGGGCTGGCGGATATCCATGAACGATTGGTTTCCCGTTTCGACTCTGGTCTTACCGTCGCCATTGAGCCACCTGAGCTCGAGATGCGTGTAGCGATCCTGATTAACAAGGCTCGGATTGAAAGCACTGAAATGCCTGAAGAGGTTGCCTTCTTCGTGGCCAAAAACGTCCGCTCCAACGTTCGCGAACTAGAAGGTGCACTGCGAAAAATTCTGGCCTATTCACGCTTCAATCAAAAGGAGATATCAATTCAGCTCGCCCGGGAAGCTCTACGAGATCTGCTTTCAATACAGAACCGGCAGATATCCGTTGAAAACATCCAGAAGACCGTAGCCGACTACTACAAAATCAAGGTAGCGGACATGTATTCCAAGAAAAGGCCGGCCAGCATTGCCCGCCCGCGACAGATCGCCATGTACTTGGCCAAAGAATTGACCCAAAAGAGCCTGCCGGAAATCGGTGAGCTGTTCGGCGGTCGAGACCACACCACCGTGCTGCACGCAGTTCGAAAAATCGGCGGGGAACGTCAGCAAATGACAGAGCTTAACCAGCAGCTTCACGTGCTTGAACAAACGCTCAAGGGCTAAACGTGACTGAAAAAATGATCAACACATTGAGTCCAACAACCCTGGGGATAAATTGTCTGAGAATGGAGACTTATCCACAGATCAAGCTGATTTTGAAAAGTTATTCATATAGCGTGACCAGTTCGAAAGCATGGCTACGCACAGCATTCAACAGCAGCCAAGTGCTTGATAAAAAAGGGGAAAATACCCTTGTCCACAGAAAAGTGCTCCCCTTATCTACTACTGCTATTTAAATTAAAGAAATTAAAGAGAAGAGGTTGACATGATCGTCCTGAAGGCAACACAAGACAAAGTTCTATCGGTTCTGCAATCGGTGTCGGGTATCGTTGAGCGGCGCCACACCCTGCCCATACTGGCCAACGTACTGATTCGCAAAACCGGAACTTCATTGCAAGTTACCACCAGCGATCTGGAAATCCAGATACGGACCACGGCTGAACTAGATGGTGATACAGGTAGTTTCACGACAACTATCGGCGCGCGTAAGCTCATTGACATCCTGCGCACCATGCCCAACGACCAGACTGTTTCTCTCGAGTCGAGTCAAAACAAAATCATCCTTAAGGGTGGCAAGAGCAAGTTCACACTGCAGACGCTTCCGGCTGAAGATTTCCCTTTGGTACAGGAATCAGCCAGTTTTGGGCCTGTGTTCAGCGTCCCCCAGAAAACACTCAAAGACTTGCTGAGCCAGGTTTCTTTCGCAATGGCTGTGCATGACATCCGCTACTACCTCAATGGAATTTTGTTTGTGGCGGAAGGCAAACAACTGAGCCTGGTGGCGACAGACGGCCACCGTCTGGCGTTTGCGTCAGCCACACTCGATGTAGAAGTGCCCAAGCAGGAAGTGATCCTGCCGCGCAAAACCGTCATCGAAATGCAGCGTCTACTGAGTGATGCCGATGGTGCAATTGAAATGCAGTTTGCCAACAACCAAGCCAAATTCACTTTTGAAGGCATGGAGTTTGTCACCAAACTGGTTGAAGGCAAGTTCCCGGATTACAACCGCGTTATTCCCAAAAACCACAAAAACATCATCACGCTAGGTCGCCAGGCTCTGCTGGCATCACTGCAACGCACAGCCATTTTGACCAGCGATAAATTCAAGGGCGTGCGGCTTAACATCGACCCGGGGACCTTGCGCGTTGCATCCAACAATGCAGAGCAAGAAGAGGCTGTCGACGAGCTGGACATTGACTACGGTGGTGACAGTATCGAGATCGGGTTTAACGTCACCTACCTCATTGACGCGTTGACCAACATGACACAAGAGATGGTGAAAGTGGAACTCTCTGACTCCAACAGCTCCGCCTTGTTGACAATTCCTGATAACGCGACATTCAAGTACGTTGTCATGCCCATGAGAATCTAGCGCTACAAAATATGTAGCGTGACATGACGCAAACCCCCTTTGATCAGGGGGTTTAGTCATTCAAGAGTTTAAAAAATAGTTAGAGAAGTTAGCCATGACCGAAGAAAACAAGCCAGTTCAATCCCCTGCCAATAACGATGAGGCGGTTCACACCGGTGAGAGCACGGCTGACAGCTCCAATTTTCAGCCCACCATTGACACCAACCAGGCGGGTGCGACTGAAGCCTACGGCGAAGGCTCCATCCAGATCCTGGAGGGGCTGGAAGCTGTACGCAAACGCCCAGGCATGTACATTGGCGACACCTCAGACGGCACGGGCTTGCATCACCTTGTTTTCGAGGTGGTAGACAACTCAATTGACGAATCATTGGCTGGCCATTGCGACGACATTCTCGTCACGATTCACTCAGATAACTCGGTCAGTGTGGTGGATAACGGTCGTGGTATTCCCACTGGTGTGAAGATGGACGACAAGCACGAGCCAAAGCGCTCAGCGGCTGAAATCGCCCTGACGGAGCTGCACGCGGGTGGCAAGTTCAACCAGAATAGTTACAAGGTATCGGGCGGCCTGCACGGCGTGGGCGTGAGCTGCGTGAATGCACTGAGCAAGATGCTTCGCTTGACTATCCGCCGCGATGGCAAGGTTCATGTGATGGAATTCAGCAAAGGTTTTGTGCAAAACCGCCTGCTTGAAACGGTGAATGGAATCGAAGTCTCGCCCATGAAGATCATCGGCGACACTGAAAAGCGAGGCACCGAAGTTCACTTCGCGCCCGACCTGGAAATCTTCCAGACCAACTCCGACTTTCACTATGAAATTTTGAGTAAACGCCTGCGCGAACTCAGCTTTTTGAATAACGGTGTAAAGATTCGCCTCAAGGACGAGCGCAGTGGCAAAGAAGATGACTTCTCCGGCGCAGGCGGAGTCAAAGGCTTCGTGAACTTCATCAACAAAGGCAAGACGGTGTTGAACCCCAACATCTTCCACGCCATGGGCGACCGCCAGAGTGACCAGAACACCAACATAGGTGTGGAAGTGGCGATGCAGTGGAACAGCGGCTACAACGAGCAAGTTCTGTGCTTCACCAACAACATTCCCCAACGTGACGGCGGTACCCACCTCACTGGTTTGCGCGCTGCCATGACCCGCGTAATCAACAAATACATTGACGACAGTGAAATTGCGAAGAAAGCCAAAGTAGAAGTCACGGGCGATGACATGCGCGAAGGCCTTACTTGCGTGCTCAGCGTGAAGGTGCCAGAGCCCAAGTTCAGCAGCCAGACCAAAGACAAGCTGGTGTCCAGTGAGGTGCGTGGCCCGGTGGAAGACATTGTCAGCAAACTGCTGTTTGACTACCTGCAAGAACGTCCAAACGACGCCAAGATCATTGTCGGCAAAATCATCGAAGCGGCTCGCGCCCGCGAAGCCGCCCGCAAGGCCCGCGACATGACACGTCGCAAGGGTGTACTTGACGGAATGGGGCTGCCAGGCAAGCTGGCCGATTGCCAGGAAAAAGACCCCGCCATGTGCGAGATCTACATCGTAGAGGGCGACTCCGCTGGCGGCTCTGCCAAACAGGGCCGCGACCGAAAGTTTCAGGCCATCCTGCCCCTGCGCGGCAAGATTTTGAATGTCGAAAAAGCGCGCTATGAAAAGCTGCTGACCAGCAACGAAATTCTGACGCTCATCACGGCCCTGGGCACCGGTATCGGCAAAGCCGGTGGTACCACAGGAAATGACGACTTCAACGTGGCCAAGCTGCGCTACCACCGCATCATCATCATGACTGACGCCGACGTGGACGGCGCCCACATCCGCACACTGCTACTCACCTTCTTTTACCGCCAAATGCCGGAGCTGGTGGAACGTGGCCACATCTACATTGCCCAGCCGCCGCTCTATAAAGTGAAGGCTGGCAAGGAAGAGCTGTATCTGAAAGACGCAGGTGCACTAGACAGCTTCCTGCTGCGAATTGCCTTGATCAACGCATCTGTCCAAACAGGTGGTGATGCAGGCACCACCATCAGCGGTGACACCCTTGCCGAGTTGGCACGCAAGCACCAGGTGGCCCAAGCCGTCATTGCCCGTCTTCAAAACTTTATGGATGCCGAGGCTTTGCGAGCCATTGCCGATGGCGTGGCATTGAACCTCGATACAGTGGGTGATGCTGAGCGCTGCGCCGTTGAGTTGCAAGCTAAATTGCGAGACTTGGGAAGCGGAGCTGAAGTCGCTGGAGAATTTGACGTACGCACCGATAAGCCCATTTTGCGTATTAGCCGTCGCCACCATGGCAACGTGAAAAGCAGTGTTCTCACGCAAGACTTTGTGCATGGTTCTGATTACGCTGCGCTCGCCGAAGCGGCGAACACATTCAGGGGCCTGCTCAATGAAGGTTCCAAGGTCATGCGTGGAGAAGGTGACCGACAAAAGGAGCAAAAAGTGGGCGACTTCCGTGAAGCCATGGCCTGGCTCATCACACAAGCCGAAGGAGCCACGGCACGCCAGCGCTACAAAGGCCTGGGCGAAATGAACCCTGCACAGCTATGGGAAACAACCATGGATCCTACCGTTCGCCGCCTGTTGCGCGTGCAAATTGATGATGCCATCGAAGCAGACCGCGTATTCACCATGCTCATGGGCGACGAAGTGGAGCCGCGTCGTGACTTCATTGAAACCAATGCACTCAGGGCGGGCAATATTGACGTGTAAGGGGGGCTTTAAATATGCAAGATGACGAGCGATGCTGTGGCACGGGAACCTGCATCATTGACGCCCACGGCATGTGTTGGTGCGGGCAGCAATGGGATGGAGAAAAAATGTGCCGTCCGGCTGGAGACGCGCTGCCGCACGCCAGCTCTGAACCTGATTTGTCGATGCCTGCAACCAGTTCAGATCCAGAATGAGCGCAATAGACAGCAGCGCGTTGACTCAGCATGGCTCGCCTTCACTCTCCCCGTTGGGTTGCCGTTGCTTCCGCTACGTCAACCCTAGTCAGAGGCGCATTTTCAGGTTGTCCACGCTCCACCAGGTGGCATCATCGATGCCGTGCACCACTTGGTAGGCCTCCACTACTACCTCAAGCAGCACACAGTCTGGCGCTAGGGTGAACGTCGCGAGATCGGGATGCTTTTCCAAGTGTGCACCCAGCAGTTCGGGGAGCGTGGTGGCATTGATTTCTTGCACCCGCCCTACTGCACTCAGAACAAAATCGGTAGCTGTGTCGTATTGACTATCGCGTCGACTGCCATCCATTAGCACCGACACCCGCTGGTTTTGCATCAGGTTCGTGAATTTTCGGGTGTTGCGGTAAGTGGCAAAAATTAGCCGTCGCCCTGCATCGACCGGAGTAATGGCAATCAAACTGGTGTGCGGCTGCCCCCCATTTTCAGTGGCGAGTACGGCAAAACCCGTGGTGTCCAGCAACTTCTGAATGCTGTCCCTGATGGCGGCGGAAGATGTCATTTAAAACCAAGTTGGCGGGTTGACTCAAGCTAACCATCGACGATGAAAGCTTGCAGTCTACTCAAGCCGGTGATGCCCGGTGCGGTGCGCGGCCATATAAGGTAATCCACAACGTGCAGGGCCTCATGCGGTGGGATGCAGCGGTAGGCAATGTCGACAATAAAACCGCTCGCTCGCCCCACAAGGCTGCCTACAATGCCTCCATTCGCTTTCAAATGACCGTACCGGCAACTCTTTGCCAACGTGAACAGGGCTTGCCATGACGATGCAAACTCAGCCTGATTCCTCAATGGCTCCCGCAGCCGGTTGCCCTTTTCACGCTGCACCTAATTCACCCGGGCCACAAGTTGCAGCCTGCCCGGCAAGCGCCCGGGCGACAGCTTTCGATCCCTTCAGCGACGGCTATCAGCAAGACCCACCTGAGTACGTGCGTTGGGCACGTGAGCAGGAGCCCATCTTCTTCAGCCCGGTCCTGGGCTACTGGGTAGTGACCCGCTATGACGATGTCAAGGCCATCTTCCGCGACAACATCACCTTCAGTCCGTCCATCGCGCTGGAAAAAATCACACCCACGGGGCCCGAGGCCAATGCGGTACTTGCCACCTACGGTTATGCGATGAATCGGACCCTGGTCAATGAAGACGAACCGGCTCACATGCCGCGCCGCCGTTTGCTGATGGAACCGTTCACCCCTGAAGCACTCAAGCACCACGAACCCTTGGTGCGCCGCGTTACCCGGGAATTTGTAGACCGCTTCGTGCGCGACGGCCGGGCCGACCTGGTTGACCAGATGTTGTGGGAAGCGCCGCTAACCATAGCGATGCACTTTCTGGGCGTGCCGGAGGAAGACATGGCCCTGGTACGCCGCTACTCTATTGCCCACACCATCAACACCTGGGGCCGCCCGAAACCCTCAGAGCAGGTGGCCGTCGCGCATGCGGTCGGAAACTTCTGGCAACTGGCCGGCAAAATCCTCGAAAAAATGCGCGACAACCCCGACGCGCCGGGCTGGATGCAATACGGCATCCGCAAGCAGAAGGAACACCCCGACATCGTCACAGATTCGTACCTGCACTCCATGATGATGGCAGGCTTGGTGGCAGCGCATGAAACCACTGCCAACGCAACCGCCAACGCCATGAAACTGCTGCTGCAGCATCCTGATGCCTGGGCCGAGCTGTGCGCCGACCCCGCGCTGATCCCCGGTGCGGTGGAAGAATGCTTGCGTCACAACGGATCTGTTGCGGCATGGCGCCGGCTCGTTACCAGCGATGCAGAGGTCGGCGGTGTGCACTTTCCGGCTGGCTCGAAAATCCTGATCGTGCTGGCATCTGCCAACCACGACGAACGCCATTTCACCGACCCCGACATCTTCGACATCCGTCGAGACAATGCGAGCGAACACCTCACCTTCGGATACGGATCGCACCAGTGCATGGGCAAGAATCTTGCGCGCATGGAGCTCCAGATATTTCTGGAAGAACTTTCCCGCCGTCTGCCCCACATGCGGCTGGCCAACCAGAAGTTCACCTACGTGCCCAATACATCGTTCAGGGGGCCGGAGCATCTTTGGGTGCAATGGGACCCAGCGCTCAATCCAGAGAACCCCGACCCTGGCCGCCTCGTATCACGGCTGCAGGTACGCATGGGCGAAACCTCCCGAAAGACGGCTGACCGTGTGATGACCGTCGAGCGTATCGATGTGGTGGCTGAGGGCATCATTCGCCTGCGCATGAGCGCTAGCGACGGCAAATTGGTACCCCCCTGGCATCCAGGGGCACACATCGACCTGCAATGCGGCGACATCAACCTGTCGCGCCAGTATTCATTGTGTGGTGACGTGGCCGACACCAGGGCCTATGAAGTCGCGGTACTTCTTGATCCGGCAAGCCGTGGCGGTTCAGCGTGGATCCACCAGAACTTGCGCGTCGGCGACCCCATGCGAGTTCACGGGCCGCGCAACCACTTCCACTTCGACGAGACGGCACGCCGCGTGATTTTTATCGCAGGTGGCATTGGCATCACGCCCATCATCCCGATGGCGGCACTCGCAAAGCGACTCGGCATCGACTATCACGTGCACTACTGCGGCCGCAGCCGCGCAACGATAGCCTTTGCCAGCAAACTCGAAGCAGCACACGGCGGGCGTTTGACCCTCCACACCAGCCGGGACCAGCGACGTGCCAACTTTGCAGCCCTGCTGGCGCAGCCGCAGCCCGATACGCAGATCTACGCCTGTGGGCCTCAAACCATGTTGGCGGCCCTTGCCGATAGTACCCAGGCGTGGCCCCGAGACGCACTGCGCGTGGAGCATTTCCATGGCCTGGCTGGTACCGTAGACACCAAGCCGCGCCACGCCTTCATGGTCGAGCTGCGTGACTCTGGCCTGACCCTACCCGTCGCGGCTGACCAATCGCTGCTCGATGCGCTTCGACAGGCCAATATCGACCTGCAAAG
>JANPAZ010000256.1:0-2127 GCA_031430225.1 Rhodoferax sp.
TTTGCTACATTTTTTATAGCTAATCCAGCACGTTTCATGGGGGCACAACCCCTTTTTTGAGGATGATATTGCCGTAAATGCGCGTCTCACCGGTCGCCACAATGGCGAAGGCAGAAGCGGCCCGCTCGTAAAACGCAAAGCGCTCCAGACAGCCAGCTGCCTGACCGCCATGCGTGCGCAGAACCGCATTGAATTCAGCCACCACCGGGGGCATGGCGACCGCATCGCCGACCACTTGCATGGTGAATGCGGCCTGTGCCACAAACGTGTCCAGCGGCAGCACAGACAAAACGGCGTCAAGCACTTGCGGCGCAGACACACCCGGCAGACGCACAAGCCTGCGCGCATGGGTGGCCGACGGGAAGTTGCCATCGGCCAACACAATCTCGTCCCCATGGCCCATGGACGCCAGCGCGTGCAGCAAGTCGGGTGAGAGCAACGGGGAAATGCCTTTGAGCATGGCTAAATCGGGTGCCAAAACTGGCCCAAATCGGGGCTGAAAGAATGCAATTGCAGTTGAACGCGGGCTAACATGTCAGTGGTAGTATACGGCATGATTTTCCCACCCGCCGGACAATCCCTTCAAGCCGGAATTCAACCCGGGCTTCGTCTCGGCCTGGGCGGCGCGGCCATCGGAAACCTGTTCAATGCGGTGCGTGACGACGAAGCCAGTGCTTTGCTGCAAGCCGCCTTGACGAGTGGTTGCCACACCTTTGACACAGCACCGCACTATGGCAATGGGTTGAGTGAGCACCGTTTTGGCCAGGCACTTCGCAATGTGCCGCGCGACAATTTCGTGCTGTCCAGCAAGGTAGGACGTCTGCTGGTGCCTGACGCCGACGCACCCCGCGAGCAGAACAGCTATGTCGACGTGCTTCCCTACTCTCAAAAATGGGACTTTTCTGCGGCTGGCGTGCGGCGCAGCGTGCAAGACAGCCTCCAACGCCTGGGGCTGGCCCGCCTTGACGTGGCGTATGTCCATGACTGCGATGCCACCACACATGGCGGCCAATACCCGCTTGTTTTGAAACAGGTCGTGCAGGAGGCTTTGCCTGAGTTGCAACGTATGAAAGCACAAGGATTGGTGCGCCACATCGGCCTGGGCGTCAACGACGTACAAGTGTGTCTTGATGTGCTGGCGCAGGCCGATCTGGACTGCCTGCTGCTGGCCGGTCGCTACAGCCTGATTGACCACTCGGCGCTTCATGCGCTGCTGCCCCTGTGCGTGCAGCGGGGCGTGCGCATCGCGCTTGGGGGCGTCTTCAATTCGGGCATTCTGGCCACTGGTGTCCGGGCGCGGCAAAGCCCCCTGAACTCAAGCGTCTTGAACGTACGCTTCAATTACGCCGCCGCACCCCAAGCCTGGATCAACCGCGTGGCCGCCGTAGAAACTGTCTGTGATGAATTTGACGTGCCGCTGCGTGCGGCAGCCTTGCAGTTCCCCCTGGCGCACCCGGCTGTCGAGATCGTGATGGCCGGGCCGCAGACCGTGCCTCACTGGGACGACGCGATACGCATGATGCAGAAGAGCATCCCTGACGATTTCTGGCGCGCCTTGCGCGTGCAGGGTCTGCTGCCTGACGACGCCCCCACACCCACAACGGCACCTGTCCCCTCACCTGAGGCCTGAGTGCGAACCATGCCTATTGACGCCCACTTCCACTGCTGGCAACTGTCGCGCGGTGACTATGGCTGGCTGGCGCCTGCGCTGGCTCCCATCTACCGTGATGTGGCGGTGACTGACTGGCAGGCCCATTCTGCACCGCATAGCGTGAGCGGTGGCGTTCTGGTGCAGGCTGCACCCACGGAAGCTGAAACCGGTTTTTTGTTGGCGCAGGCCGACGCCAACGCATCGGTGCTGGGCGTGGTCGGTTGGGTAGATTGGCTGGCACCAGACGTGGGTTTGCGCGTTGAGCGGCTGGCCCGGCAACCCAAGCTCAAAGGGCTGCGCCCGATGCTGCAAGACATTGCCGACTCGCAGTGGATATTGCAGCCTTCACTCGCGCCGGCCCTGCAAGCCATGTCAGATTGCGGCCTGGTGTTTGACGCCTTGGTCAAGTCAGCACACCTGCCCCACATCATCACGCTGGCGCAGCGTTACCCGCAATTGCGCATCGTGATCGACCA
>JANPAZ010000257.1:0-2087 GCA_031430225.1 Rhodoferax sp.
GTGCAGAAGACGTGCTATGGCCAACCCGGTGAGCGTGGCAAATTCGGACGGTTTGTACAGCACCACATTGCCGGTGAGAAGGGCAGGAATGATCACGTTGCAGCCCACAAACCACGGGTAGTTCCAGGCCGATATGTTGACCACCACGCCAAGCGGTAAAGACTGGATCTGCTCAGTCATGCCGCCTTCGGCAAAAACCGTCTCGGTGGCCAGCTGGGCATCCACCTCGTTCAGAAAAAAGTCAAGGCGCCCCAGCAGGCCGTTAAGCTCGTTGCGCGACATCTGGATGGGTTTGCCGGTCTCGGTGGTCATGGTGGTGGCCAGGACATCGAGCTGGGCCACGACCGCTGCACGAAAGCGCACGACACAGGCCTTGCGCTCGGTCAAAGGCGTTGCAGTCCACGCTGGCTGGGCCGCGCGGGCACGGGCAGCTTTGGCGGCCACAGACGCAGCATCATCGGCCGCGACCTGTGTGATCAGTGCGCCAGTGGCGGGGTTGTGAATGGAGAGCTGGTTCATGTTGATTGCTATGGTGGGGTCAGGTTGCAGCGGGACTGGCCTCGCGAACGTGGGTTCTGGCCGCCCCGGCTGCCTCCAGAAAATCGGTGAGGAGGGCGCTGTCGTCCAGGGTACCCAGGTCGGGCCGGTGAAACTCGGGGTGCCACTGGACGGCAGCTACATAAGTCGGACGAGCCAAACCCGCAGTACCACCGGTGTAGCGGATAGCCTCGATCATGCCGTCGTCGGGGCAGCGGGCCTCCACCACAAAGCCGGGTGCGAGGTCCTTGATGCCCTGGTGGTGGATGCTGTTGATCTTGTTGCTGGTAGCACCTGCGAGCAGCTTGGCCAACCGCGTTCCTGGCACCACATCCAGATCGTGAAAGTTTTCGTCGTAGATGTCGCCATCCCGGTGCACCCGTGCCCCGGGTTGCTGAGTGGCGATGTCTTGGTACAGCGTGCCACCAAATGCCACGTTGATGAGCTGCAGGCCCCGGCACACACCAAAAACTGGCTTGCTGGCAGCCACAAAAGCCTTCACCAGCTCTTGTTCATATTCGTCGCGAATGCGGTCGCCGCTCCACTGCGCCTGTAGCGGGGTTTCGCCATAGCTGCCGGGCCAGACATCCGCGCCACCATGCAGCACCAGGCCATCCAGCCACTGGGCATAGTCGTCAAAATGAACGCCACCTGGTGCAACCGCAGCGGCACGGTCACCCGCAGGTGAAGGAATCATCACCGGCAATGCCCCACCCGACATGACCCATTGCGCCATGGACTGCTCGATGTATTGCAACGTCTTCTTCGCAAACGCTGCACGCGCGGAGTCAGGGTGCATGAAGCATGCGCTGACACCGATTTTTAAACGCGCCCCCACGCTTGTCACTGCGTGTACTTCGCTGCCCCCCGAGGGGGCCGTGCCTTGCTTGGGGCGGCCCGGCGCTGCGGCATCTCTCTTGGTCACATCGCCGCCTTGAATAATTGTTCGAAATCAGACGCGATACAGGGACGCGGATTGGTCTGGTGACACATGTCAGCAGTGGCGATCTCAATCAGTCGTGGCAAGTGTTCGGGCTTGACCCCGTGCGACGCCAGACCGCCGGTGATACCCACGCTGACCTTGAGCTGCTTGAGCCAGGACACAAAGCCCTTGCCACCACTGGCCACCTTGCAGACATGGGCCAGCTCGTCAAACTTGTCAGATGCAGACTCATAGTTCCATGCCATCACGGTGTCGATCATCAACGCGTTGGCCAAGCCATGGTGCAGGTCGCACACAGCCCCCAGCGCATGGGCGCAGGAATGAACAGCACCCAGGTCTTTCTGGAAGGCGATGGCACCCATCATGGACGACATCATCATGTTAGAGCGGGCCTGCAGATTGGTGGGCTCTTTCACCGCAGTGAGCAAGGCCGCGGCGGCAATTCGGGTGCCTTCGAGCGCAATGCCGTCGCACAGGGGATGGTAGGCGGGCGACAGGTAGCTCTCGATGTTGTGCGTGAGCGCATCCATGCCGGTGGCGGCCGTCACGTGGGCAGGCAGGCCCAGCGTGAGTTCGGGGTCGGCAAACACGCAGCGAGCCAGAATTT
>JANPAZ010000258.1:0-2793 GCA_031430225.1 Rhodoferax sp.
CGGTGCGCCTTCAGGTGGCTGATAGCACCTGGCGCATCGCCCAGCACGTAGCCATGGGCTGGCAGGATGAAGTGGATATCGTGCTCCGCACAAGCGCCAGTCAAGGTGTCCAGCGAATCCAGGTAGGCGGTCATCTCGCCATCAGGCGGGTTGACCACCGTGGTGCTGCCATTCAGGATGTGGTCGCCGCTGAATAACAGGCCGTCTTCCACCAGTACCAGACACAGGTGGTTGGCAGCGTGCCCCGGGGTGTAGATGACCTTGAGAGTATGAGCCAAATCTCCACTTTCCCCAGGTATCATAAGCGTTAATAGCTCCTGATTTAATAGCGTTCTGTCGGGGTGAAACTCTGAATTGGCACGCGCGGTGGGCTGGCTGGGCAATCCCAGAATGGGCGGAACACCATGCGTTGCGTGCGCGCACAGGGTTTGCAGTGGCTTGGCGCCGGGCGAGTGGTCTTCATGTGAGTGCGTGCACACAATCATGCGGATGTCGCCCCCTGCGGCACGCCATAACCGTTCAATGTGCTCAGCGTCGGCCGGGCCGGGGTCAATGGCGATGTAGCCTGTGTTGGGGTCACCCACCAGGTAGCTGTTGGTGCCGGGGCCGGTCATCACACCGGGGTTGGGCGCGGTGAGGCGCATCACGTTTTTCAGAAGCGGCACAGGCTGCAACGTATTCCAGTCGAGGTGGTGCACGATCTGGCCGTCAGGGCTGACCATTTCCAGCTCTCCGTAGGGGTGCTCGTGCTCCATGTAGCGGGCTTCCTTGCCACCCACAAAGCCGGCGCGCGGACAACTCGTCCACAGCGGTTGTTCGTTGGCGGCACAGACATCCAGTACATCCTGCACGGTGGCATAGGCTTGTAGCCGCTCCAGCGTGCGAATAGTCGGGAAGATAATAAAAAAGTCTTTGGCCTTGTGCCGCGCCAACGCGTCAGCGGGGCGCACCCACAGGGGCTCAAACTGCTCGGATTCATCGGCCACCGGCGTCTGGCCCTGCGGCATGCGCGCCACCAAAAATGGCACGTCAAAACGGCGCGGCAGATCGCGGTCGGTGATCCAGTGGGCCAGCACAAAGACTTCGTCAGCGGCCAGCGTCAAGCCCCTCCCGGCACATTGCGCAGCGAACGGGGCTTTGCGGTCCAGCGCGGCGATGTCCTCAGAATTTGCTGCAGTTCCGTCGGTATGGCGCGCCAGCAGGATGCCCAACTCTTCGAAGCTTTCACGAATCGCGGCAATGGCCTGGGTCAGATGCAAATCGCGTTGGGTGGCGCGCCGCTTTGCCTGCGTATGGGCGGCGGCGTCTGCTGCATCGACTCCGCCGCCGGGAAAGACATAAGCGCCAGGTGCAAAGCTGGCAGTCATTGAGCGTCGGGTCATCAGCACTTCAATGCCGTCCGCACCATCGCGCAGCAAAAGTACGGTGGCAGCGGGGCGTGGAGTGGCGGGCGCGCGTTGAGCGTGCAGGAGTTGGTTCAGTCTTGGCATGGGGGAATTTTGCCGCTAAACCGCGCGGCTCGCTGTAAAACTGCACCTATTGGCGTAAACCCGATTGGTATTGTCCGCATCGCGCAAGGCCGCGCACCAGACGATACTGCCGTTTTCCCCGGAGACAACCATGAAACGTCACACCTTACGACTGATTTGCTCGCTGGCCGCGGTGGCCTGCGTGGGCCTGCCATTGGGCGCACTGGCCCAGGCCTGGCCTGCCAAACAACCCATTCGCCTGGTTGCGGTGTTTCCGCCCGGTGGTTCCGTGGACCAGGTGGCGCGTCTGCTGGCCCCGCCGCTCTCGCAGGCGCTGGGGCAAAACGTGATTGTTGAGAACAAGGGCGGCGCCTCGGGCTCCATTGGTGCTGCAGCGGTGGCCAACGGCCCGGCTGACGGCTATACCTTTGCGGTGGTATTTGATACGCATGGCGTGAACCCCACCCTGATTCCCAATATGCCGTTTGATTCGAAAAAAGATCTGGTGCCCCTGGTGCTGGTGGGCACCGCGCCCATGGTGCTGGCCACCCATGTAGGCTCGCCGTACAAGTCCTTTGCAGATGTGGTGGCCGCCGCCAAGGCCAAACCCGGTGTGAGCTTCGGCACCATAGGCTCGGGCAGCCTGGGCCATCTGGCCATGGCCCTGTTGGGCAAGAACGGGAACCTGGAATTCACGCACATTCCCTACAAGGGCGGCGGCCCCTTGATGAATGACGCGATCGCCGGGCATGTGCCGCTGTCGATTGGCTCCGTGTTTGTGACCAAGCCGTTTATCGACAGCAAGCGCATGCGCCCGCTGGTAGTGACGACGTCCAAGCGGTCGCCAGATTTGCCGGACGTGCCGACCCTGGCCGAAAGCGGATTCGCCGGTTTTGAAGCGCCCGCTTGGTGGGCCGTGCTGGCCCCGGCCAAAACGCCACCCGAGATCCTCAAGCGCATGAACGAAGAGCTGAACAAGGCTTTGAAAAATCCTGAAATCGCCAGCAAGCTCAGCGCGCAAGGCATTGACGTGCTGGGCGGCCAGGCGGATACCGCCAAAGTGTTTGTCGACAAGCAGATGGAAGCCCGCTTTGTGGCGGACCGCACGTGCTTTCGTAGCACTCCAGACGTGCTTTTGGAGTACCTCGTCAAGGATATTGTCAATGCCTCTGAAGTTGGTTACGCCGCCAATCTCCTGTCAATCGTGAAGTCGGGCAAGCCACAAGTGAAATCAAAGCGACGAAATCCACCGTCGTCTGCACGGTCGAGACTGGGATCATCGCGGGACCAACACAACACCCACGCCGAGCCTGGCACGGGCAAC
>JANPAZ010000259.1:0-2901 GCA_031430225.1 Rhodoferax sp.
GATTTCCAGTCCAATGCCGCGATACCCGATGAAGTGGCATAGCCGGTCGAATATCGGCTCGCCGCTAACCCTGTACTGTTTGCGCGAGCCGTCTGCGTTCACGCGGCTGAAGTCAAAGTCCAGGAACGGCTCACGGGCCGCAATCTTGGCCCTGAGTTCGCTTCGCTCGGCCTCATTCCAGCCATTGATTTCTGCAACGTTGGTGTCCCCAGCCAGGGCCCCCACCCGCATCCCCAACATTTCCAGCACCGGGCCAGAAACCCTGGTGAACTCTCGTTCTTGTCCTGCTCCCAGTACCAGTCGGAGGCCAGCTCGGTCAGGCAGCGATAACGCGCCTCGCTTTCGCGCAATTCGGCGGTCCGTTCCTGTACGGCCTGTTCAAGCAGCGTGTTGTGCTGCTCCAGCTTTCTGTGCAACAGCCGTACTTCCAGCATGTTATGAATTCGCATCTTGACCTCGACCATGTCAAGCGGCTTGCTGATGAAGTCCTTGGCACCGGCCTCCAAAGCCCGCAGCTTATGCCCCGGCTGCGCCGTCAGCACGATGACCGGCAGATAGCTGTCGGCGTCGTTGGTCTTCAGGGCTTCCATCACCTGGAAGCCATCCATGCCGGGCATCTGCAGGTCCAGCAGAATCAGGTCATACCGGTTCTTGCGATGCAGCGCGCAGACTTCTGTGGGGTCCATGGTCGCGGCAACGCGGAGGTAGCCAACCTCAGCCAGCAACTGCTTGAGCATGTTCACATTGGAAACCTGATCGTCAACAATCAAGATGTGGGCATTGAAAATATCGGTTGCATCCATCATTGTCATTTTCCTTTTTACTCACGTTCGCCGGATTCAGCCCGCGCAATTTCCACAATCTTCTTCGCAATATCTTCTGGCGACAAAACAAAGTCGACACAACCGCTGTCAATGGCGCTTTCCGGCATGCCGGGCTGGGTCGCTGTGTCGAGTTTTTGCGCGATGGTTATACCGCCTACCTCCTTGATGCCACACAATGCGGCGGCCCCGTCGCCATCGTAGCCCGAGACAATCACGGCGATCAGCTTGCCATGCCAGCACTCGGTCAGTGAGCGCAGAAAAACCGTGATCACATCAGGCCAGCCCCGCGGCTTGGATATGGGCTTTAAAAGAAACACGCCGTCGGTGACGTGCAAATCCCGATTGGCGGGAATGATAAACACACGGTCAGGCTCGATCTGCAAGCGCTCCGTGATGAGTTCAACCGGCATGCTTGTGAAGCGGGGCAGAACTTCATGAAGTTGTGTCGGCATGATGGTGATGTGGTTCACGATGACCACAGCCACGCCCATGTCAGCCGGTAGATGTTTCAAAAGCCTGACGTAGGCATCGAGGCCGCCGGCCGATCCGCCGATGCAAACAATGGGGAAAGGTAAGGGCAAACTCTTCACGGAAGCTCCCCTTCGACGATGGGTTGGGTTTCCGTCGCCAGGTTCATCTCGATCCAGAACATACTGCCTTCCCCGAGCGTGCTTTGCACGCCGATCGCCCCCCCCATCAGTTCGATCAGTCGCTTGCACATGACCAGGCCAATGCCCGTGCCTTCCTCGGCGCTGCGCTCTTGCCCGAGACGATTGAAGGGCTGGAAAAGTTGCTCTATCCCCTCCGGAGCCAACCCCTGACCGGTGTCGGTTATGCCAACGCGAACGCGTCCGGGTGCGCCAGGCTTGCAAGTCATTGTGACCGTCCCGCCCACCTTGTTGTATTTGATCGCGTTGGAAAGCAGGTTGATAAGAACCTGCTTTAAGCGTATCCGGTCGACCTGGACGAAGCAGGGCGAATCCAGGTTCAAAAAGCTCAGTCCAATGCCGCGCTTTGTCGCCAGCGGCTCCATCATGGCCTGGCACTCAAGCATGATGCCATCCAGCGAAATGGGCTCCAGCAACATTGAGACTTTGCCTGACTCGATAGTCGCAAGGTCTAGCACTTCGTTGACCAGTTCCAGCAGGTACCACCCGGCCTGGAGAATCTGGTCAATATTGCCTTTCTGCGAGGGCGAGGGCGGGGGCGTTCCGGATCCCATCAGTTGGGCATATCCAAGAATGGTGCCCAGCGGCGTGCGCAGTTCATGGCTCATGTTGGACAGGAAGTCCGACTTGGCGCGATTGGCTTTGTCCGCGACAGTCCTGGCACGCTCCAGTTCGCTATTTTTTTGCTGTAGCAACTTGTCCAGCCGAACCCTTTGCGTCACGTCGTGCATCGCGATTTGTGTGGCCGGTGCGCCATCAAAGACAGTCCGAATGCTCTGAACTTCCACATTGATTGGCGTGCCATCCATCTTGAGCAACACCATCTCGGCCATCGGTGTCGCGACCTTGTTGTCGATCATGGACTTGACGCGCGCTTGTACGGCGGAATGGAAATCCGGGTGAACCCGGTCAAGTGCCGTCTTGCCGATCAGGCCCCGCGCACGGGTGGCCCCAAACAGATTGAGCGCTGCGGCATTCGCGTAAATGATGATTCCAGCGCGCTGAACAACAACCGCTTCGGGCGACCATTCCACCATGGCGCGGTAACGGGCTTCTCGTTCTTCCACAGCCGCCTGCATCAGCTTGCGCTCGCTGATGTCCGTCATCACAACGCGCGTCACGGGCTCGATGTCGGCTTCGGACGATGTGCTAACCGCCAGTTGCACCCAGACCGGCGTGCCGTCACTGTTCACTATGCGAAGCTCGCACGACTGAGCGTCACCGGTCGCGATAACCTGTTTGCGGCACAAGTAATAGACGTCCTGGTCCGCCTTGAAGATAACCTTGCTGATCGGCAGATTTGCCAGCGCGGTCCGGGACAGACCCAGCAAGGTCGCGGCAGAAAGGTTAGCCTGAAGGATCAGTCCCCGCTCGCTGACGCTGCAATAACCCACCGGTGCCAAATCGTA
>JANPAZ010000260.1:0-7793 GCA_031430225.1 Rhodoferax sp.
CTCAATGAAAACCAGTCCCGACGCCCATTCACCGAATCAAAAACCCCCGCCCAAGCCAATCGTCAAAGCGTTAGGGCAAACTGAAAAAGTCAAGGCGCTGGTGGATGAAGCCGCGCAGGATTTGTCGTCGGTCAATTCAGAATTGAAGGATGGCCTGGTGAATGAGACCCCGCTTGAAAGCATGGAGAAAGCGCTCATCCAAAGCGAAGCTGTTGAAGATAAGGTGCAGGAAGCCGCCGACAAGCTCGCCATTGTCAATATCGAGTTGAAAGACGAAGTCCGCGCACGCCATGTGCTTGAATTCAAATTGGAGGCTGTCAAGGAACGGGCGCAGGCAGATCGGCACGATGCCGTTCATGACCCTTTGACTGGCCTGCCCAACCGCGTCTTGTTCAATGACCGGCTGGAGCATGGTTTAGCGCAGGCCCGCCGACAAGGATGGAGTCTGGCTGTGATGTTCATCGACCTGGACAACTTCAAAACCATCAATGACACCCATGGGCATGCCGCTGGCGACAGTGTTTTGAAAGAAGTTGCGTCTCGCCTGTCGGAATGTGTACGGGACGACGACACGATCAGCCGGCATGGCGGTGACGAATTCCTGTACCTGCTCACAGAGGTCAAAGACACGCAAGGCCTGTCCACCGTTGCAGAGAAACTACTCGATTCGATTCAGGCGCCTTGCAGTGTCACAGTCGAGGGGCTTACCTTCGTTGCGGAAGTTAGCGCCAGCGTGGGAATCTCGATCTTCCCCAAAAACGGCACCACGGCGGATACCCTGATCCACAGTGCTGACAAGGCCATGTACGAGGCCAAAAAAAACAAGATCCGCTTTTCATTTGCCCTGTGAACCCCCAAAGAATTCACCAGCATTTCTGAACGTCGTGCTGGAGCGCCCAAGCTCCGTATGTGCGCAATCGAACAGACCAGCTGCCAGTGGGCCGCTAAGGTCAGTTTTTCGGAGCCTTTGAAGCTCTGAAAAACCTAACCTTAAGGAATGAATATGAAGAATACCCTCAATCTACTCAGTGGCGTGGCTTTGGCTGTCTGCTTCCTCTCTGGCACGAGCGTCATGGCACAAACGATGTCATCGTCGGACTTCAGCGCTAACAAATCCCGCATTAAGGCGGAGTACAAGGCCGACAAGAAAGGCTGCGGGTCACTGACCAGCAACGCCAAGGACATTTGTGTCGCCGAGGCAAAAGGCAAAGAAGCGGTAGCCTTGGCCGAGCTGGACAACGGCTACAAGCCAACCCAGAAAACTGTTTATAACGTGAGCGTTGCCAAGGGCGATGCTGCTTACGGAGTGGCAAAGGAAAAGTGTGATGACCTGAAGGGTAACCCCAAGGATGTCTGCGTGAAAGAAGCCAAGTCTGCCCGGACTGCGGTCAAGGCTGATGCCACGGCAAAAATGAAAACCTCTGCGGCCAACACAAAGGCCAATGAAAAGTCGGCAGATGCCAATGCCACGGCCAACAGCGACAAAAAAGATGCGCGTGCTGATGCCAGTGCCGACAAGCGGGCAGCTCAGCTCAAAGTGGCTCAGGAAAAGTGCGATTCGCTTGCTTCAAATGCAAAAGACGCTTGTCTGGCCACCGCCAAATCGAACTACGGCAAGTTGTAAAGTGGCATGACCGGCTCAAGCTGGTCATTCTTGGTAAACCCGATGGATACCTACAACTGGTATACACAGCTGATCAAACCGGCCTGGGCACCTCCGGGCTGGATTTTCGCGCCTGTGTGGACGGTTTTATATGCAGTGATTGCTGTGAGGTATGGCACCGTGTTTTACAAGACATTTACAGGCAAACTGTCGTGGATGGTGGCACTTCCCTTTGCCCCTGCAAATCACCATCACTTACCTTAACGCCTGAAAAAACCGCCCACATCTCATGTTCCTGAAGCTTTACGCAATCGCCCTTCCGATCTTCCTGGCGATCGATATGGTCTGGCTGGGGCTCGTGGCCAAAAATTTCTATCGGGATCAAATTGGGTTCTTGATGAAGAGTGAGGTCAACTGGGCTGCTGCGGTTGCGTTCTACCTGTTGTTCACCATGGGGCTTGTGCTTTTCGTCATTGCGCCAGCCATCGAAAAGAACTCCTGGAAGCACGCGCTTTTGTTCGGGGCACTCTTCGGACTCGTCACGTACGCCACCTATGACCTCAGCAACCTGGCAACGCTCAAGGATTGGCCACTCTGGGTGACGATCGTTGATTTGGTGTGGGGTACCGTGCTTGCCGCGTCGACCTCAACTGCGACCTTTCTAATCGCACGAAAGATCGGTTCATAGATAGGCCAGCTTTGGCGCGCCTATTGCGGCACCAAGCCCGCTGCCTTCACAAGCTCTGCATGCACCTTGATGATGGTGATCCAGCATTTAGGATCGGTCCAGCCTGTGGAAGGCCAGCGCCTGCCGTTATTGGTGAAGGTTTGCAGGGGGTGCGTCAGGTCGGGTGTGATCTGGAGGTGATCTTGGCAAATGGCTAAACCTTGCCAAGCGCCTTCAGTATTTTCTGAGGGGTCAACGGCTGGGAGGTCACCTCCGCACTAAAGGGCGATATGGCGTCGTTGATTGCGTTCATGACGGCTGCGGGGGCGCCCGCTGTGCCCGCCTCTCCGGCTCCCTTGGCACCGAGCTTGCTGCTTCGCGTCGGCGTTTCTATATGGGCCACCTCAATGTCGGGCATTTCAGCGCACATGGGCACCAGATAATCCGCCATATTGGCGTTGAGCATCAGGCCCTGGTCGTCATACAGGCACTCTTCCAGCAGCGCACCCCCAATCCCCTGAACAATGGCGCCGCGTATCTGCTCATCGACCAGGCGCGGATTAATCACGCGTCCGCAGTCTTCCACGGCCCAGTGCTTTAGCAACTTCACAAACCCGGTATCTGGGTCCACCTCGACATAGGAGGCCTGCACGCCGTTGGTAAAGATGAAGGGGTAGTCACGTTGTGCGTAGTGCCGGGTGACCGAAAGCTCTGGTGTGAAATCCCGGGGCAGCAAGTCTGAACGGAAATACGCGATACGCCCAATCTCGGCCACGCTGGAGAGCACCGCACGGCTGGCGGTGTCGATCACATGGCCACGATAGATGTCCAAAGTTTTCTGTTCGCGCTGAAGGATGACAGCTGCCAGCTTCACCATATTGGCCCGCAGTGCTTCACCTGCCAGCAACACGGCTTCGCCGCCGATACCGGCACCGCGCGAGGCCCAGGTACCACCCCCGTACGGCGTGACCTCGGTGTCGCCCGTGACCACCCGCACTTGCGCCATATCCACCCCTACTGCATCCGCAGCAATCTGGGTGTAGATGGCATCGTTGCCCTGCCCCTGTTCGCCCACGCTCACCATGACAGTGACGCCGCCATTGGGATCGAGCCGTGCAGTGGCACCGTCCTGCGAAGCAATGCGGGCTCCCCCGACTCCATAAAATGCCGCGCTGGGGTTGGTCAACTCGATCAGTGCGGCGATACCAATCCCACGGTAAATGCCTTTCTTGCGCAGTTCCTCCTGCTCGGCCCGCAGGGCCGGGTAGTCCATCAGCGCTTCCAGCCGGGCCAGGCAGGCCTCGTGCGACAGACCCTCAAACTTGATGCCACTGATACCGGCACAGGGGTAGGCATCATCCGGGATGACATTGCGCCTGCGGATCTCCATCGGGTCCATGCCAATGGCGCGCGCAGCCTGGTCCACCAGCCCCTCGGTGACCGCACAGGCGATGGGATGGCCCACTCCGCGATATTGGCAGGTCGGTGTCTTGTTCTGAAACACCACGTTCAGTTTGGCGCGGTACTGCTGGTGCTTGTAGGGCCCGCCCACCAGGTTGACCACCTGGTTGCCCTCAATGGCACTGGTGCGCGGAAACATGGAAAACGGACCAATGCCTGTGAGGTCGTCCATTTCAAAAGCGCGGATTTCTCCATCGTTGTTCACGGCAATGCGTGCGTGGATGCGGTGATGACGGGCGTGAATGTCGCTGGTGAAGGATTCCAGCCGGTCCGCTACAAACTTGACGGGCCGACCCAGCATCATGGACAGCGCCACGGTGGCGAAATCATCCGGGTAGGCGTGCACCTTGATGCCGAAGGAACCACCCACGTCTTTGCAGATGACCCGCACGCTGGACTCTGCAATACCAAATTGCCGCGAATACAGGTCCTGCATCATGTGGGGAGCCTGCTGCGAGTGGTAGACCGTGAGACGCTGCTCCGCCGTTGCCCAGTCTGCAATCTGGCAGCGTGGCTCCAACGTGACCCCGGTGTGCCGCCCGAACTCAAACGTGGTCTTCAGCACATGGTCCGCTTCTGCAAAAGCAGCGTCCACGCCACCCGTGTCCAGAGTGCGGGTGAAGCACAGGTTGTCGCCCAGCTCAGCGTGAATCAAGGGCGTGGCGGGGTCCAGCGCGGTTTCGATATCCACCACCGCCGGGAGCATGTCCCACTCCACCTGCAGGTATGCCAACGCGTCTTCCGCCTGGGCCCGCGACTCGGCGACCAGCGCAACCACGGGTTCCCCCTGCCAATGGGCTCGACCCATGGCCAGTGGATATTGCGGCGCGGATTTCATGTTGGTCAAGTGGCCCAGCGTGGCAACCCATGGCTTGCAAAGCTTCGCAAGATCCGCGCCGTCTGCCACCAGCAGCACGCCGGGCATGCGGCGGGCGAAATCCGCATTGATCCGGGTTATGCGGCAGTGCGCTACGGGACTGCGCCAGTACACCACGTGTGCCATGCGCGGCAACTCGATGTCGTCCACGTAGCAACCCTGACCCTGCACAAGCCGCCGGGCACTCGGGCGCTCCGGGCTGTGCCCGATATAGCGGGGGTCTGCGGTCAAGTCATGCAGCGCTTGTGGCTGAGATTCAATCACTTTGCTCATGGGGACACCTTGGCTGTCTCGGGCATTTGTTGCGCCAGTACCTCGCATACCGCGTCGACAATCGCGTGGTAACCGGTGCAGCGGCAGTAATTGCCGCTCATCCATTCACGCACCTCTGCGCGTGTGGCATAGGGTTTTTGACGCACCAGCTCGAGTGCGGCCATCAACATGCCGGAGGTGCAAAACCCGCATTGCAGCGCGTTGTGCCGAATAAAGGCTGCCTGCAATGCGCGGGCGTGCGCAAACTCGCCCAGCCCCTCGACCGTGTGCACCTGGCATCCGTCGGCCTGTACGGCAAGCGTCAGGCAACCTCGCACGATGCGCCCGTCCACCTGAACGGTGCAGGCGCCGCACACGCCGTGCTCGCACCCCAGATGAGACCCCTTGAGGCCCAGCTCGTCGCGCACCAGGTCAATCAGGTGAAGCCGCGGTGCAATGCTGCAGGAATGAGCCTGCCCGTTGACATGCAATCGAATGGTTTGAAGATCTGCCATGGTGGTTGCCTTAGTGAAGTCCGCCTTGCAGGCTTTGGCGTGTTGCAAGGGCCTGCTCCAGCAAGCGGCGCGCAAGCACGGTTGCCAGATGCTTCTTGGTCGCACCCGTGTTGGTCAGGTCGGCCAGGGGGTCCAACTCCGCCTTCAGGGAGTCGGTGACGCGTTGCAGTGTGGCTCCGTCAAGCCGCTGCCCGGCCAGCATGGCTTCGGTCATGCGGCTGCGCAGTGGCGTTGCAGCTAGCCCCAACCAGCTCAACTGCGCTGATACCACCACCGGACCCGAGAACCGGATCGCCATGGCCAGGCCGCAAATCGCGTAATCCCCGCTTCGCCGCGCGAGTTCTTCAAAGCCGAACCAGTCGTCTCGCTGCGCAAGGGGCACATCGCAGGCCACTAGAATTTCGTTGTCGGCCAGGGCCGTGGTGTAAAGCCCTGTAAAGAAATCCGCTGCCGCGATCCGACGCTCACCCCGGGGACCCTGCACAAGCACCAACCCGTTGAGCGCCAGCAGGCAGCAGGGCCACTCGGCAGCGGGGTCGGCATTGGCAATGGATCCACCCCAGGTGCCGGCATTGCGAATCGCGCGGTGCGCAATGCGTCCCACAGCCAGACTCAGCAACGGCGCATGCTGCGCCACCAGCGCGGAATTCTCGATGTCGGTGTGCGTGGCGAGTGCACCAATGCGCAAATAGGCACCTTGCACCGAAATACCGCGCAACGAGGCCAGCCCGCCAATGTCAATCAGCAATGAGGGTTCTGACAGGCGCATATTGAGCGCGGCCAGCAAACTCTGGCCACCCGCCAGAATACGGGCCTCATCACCGTTGGCATCCAGCAGCGCGATCGCCTGTTCGAGCGTGCGGGCCTTCACATAATCAAACTCGGGGGACTTCATGGCACGCTCCTAATGTAGACGCGAAGCCAGAAAGAAGCCAAAGCCTGTGGCCAGGCACCCCATGACAAACCACAGCACGCGTGCGCCTTCACCCAGTAAGGGCGGCGCGCTGCGCTGACTTTGCGACGCGATAGCAGGCCCAGCCGCCACGCCGGTGGCAGTGGCGACCGGAGATGCGACCGGTGTGGCGACCGGCTCGGTCGTGGTGCCAAGTGTTCTGGAGAGCCGGTCAAAAAACTGATCTGCCATCTGCTTGGAGGCTGCGTCCAGCATGCGGGCTCCGATCTGACCCAGCTTGCCGCCGACAGACGCAGTTGCGGTGTAGGTGACCCTCGTACCACCGGCCTCGTCGCTGAGTTGCACTGACGACTTGCCTGTGGCCATACCGGCGGCGCCGCCCGAGCCCTCGAAATTCATCACACAGGCGCTGTTTTCCACAACGTCGCTGAGTGTGATTTTTCCGACAAAGCGGGCCCGCACCGGCCCCGCCTTGACCAGCAGGCGCACGTGGCGCTCAGTGTCTGACGTGATCTCCACATCCTCGCACCCGGGTATGCAGGCCATCAAGGTGCGGGCGTCGTTCAGGGCGCGCCAAACGTCTTCACGGCGCGCGGCAATGCGTACTTCTCCGGTCAGCTCCATGGGAATCCTTTTCATTCTCGGAAGTGTCATTCCAAGGGTTTGCACGGATGATCTTATTGACCAACCGTTAAACAATGCTACCCATGGTTGACGTATTGGTAAATAGATCTTTACCTAGGGGAAACCCGAGAGGTAAGCCAAATGCATCGCAGACTGCGCCAAAGCGCATGTCTGTGGAGACACGCGAACGCCATATTGTGGATGGCGCCATTCAGTTTTTTGCCCGCCACGGGTTTGATGCGCAATTGCGGGATCTGGCCAAGAGCATCGGCGTCACGCACACCCTGCTGTATCACTATTTCCCGACCAAACAGGCGCTTGTCGATCGTGTGTACCAGGAGGTGTTTGAGGGACGCTGGAAACCGGAGTGGGAGACATGGCTGGATGACACCTCTCTGAACGCCGAAGACAAGTTCACGCTTTTTTATGTGGATTACGCAGCGACGGTATTGACGTACGACTTTGTCCGCATCCTGATATTTTCGGGTCTGACCGACAAGACCATTACAAACCGCTTCTTTGAGCTTCTGCGCAAGCGCCTGTTCCCGCGGCTCATCCGGGAAACCAGGCGGTACAGGGACTTGGCCAGTCGCGCCCGGCCCAGTGCTTCCGAGCATGAGTTGCTCATGGGCTTGCACGGCAGTATTTTTTACAGCGGGCTGAGGCGTTGGGTATACAGCCAGGCAGTGCACAGCGCCTCCCAACAGGCTTACGACAAAGTCGCCATCCGCAACCAGGTGCGCAGCTATTTGCAAGCCAGCGTTGCATTGTTCAAAAAGGAGAAGAGCCAGTGACACTTAGCTTGAATCACTTTTCCATCCGTACGCTGGACATGGAAGCCACGCGCCGCTTCTATGCCGATATTCTGGGCCTGACCGTGG